>CCSC01000002.1:0-365374 GCA_000756735.1 Candidatus Rubidus massiliensis
TCCGCTTATTCCAATCATTTTAGAGGAATTATCGGGTAGTGTAACTACTAGTTTTAGTGAGGGCATTATTTCACATTCTTATGCTTACCTAACAGAAAGGAAGGTATGTTTATTTCTAAATGAATATTCCGATGAATTGGTAAAAAGGTTGGAAACCATTTTAGCTAATCACTTGCCAAAAAAAAGTGAATGGGTCTAAAAACCCATTCATTGGCTGCTATTTTCCATGGCTAAATTGCTTTCTGGATTTAAAAACCGAAAGAAATAAAGCGATAATAAGGGAATCGAACCTAAAACGATAAAGCAATAGTGGAAAGAGCTTACCTCAGTTGTTAAGTTTGCGTTAAACGGCAATGTGGTTGATAAGATCAAAGTGGTTAAGGCAACTCCAAAGCTTGCGGATAGTTGCTTAAATAATGAATATAAAGAACTTCCAACTCCTTTATGTTTACACGAGTCCTTCTCGCATAAAGTGAATTTCCACTTTTCCTTCTTTGCGAAGCTCTTCTAAAACGACAGACTCTTTGAAGCTACGTTGTACGCGATCAATGGTATCGGCTACTAAAGCTAGGGTTTCTTTGGATTTTCGAATGATCTCAAGAATTTTTTCAAATTCCTTACGCGTATCTTTAGTGGATAACTCAGTGATTTTAAAAACTTGGTCAACAACAAGCCCCTTCCTATCGGCGTACTCACATAAACGCCGTTCCTGGGCTGGAATCGATTGCCCTTCTTCTTGTTCTTTGCTTGAAACGCGAGCCAGTAGCAGAGCCTTCATTATTTTTTTGTCCGATAAGCTTGTTGGGGATGATTGGGTTGATGAGGAAACACATATTCAAGCTCATTTGACTCAATAAGAGGCAAAAGATAGTTTTGTCTAATATAGTTTGCATGCCGATGGAGTAGTTGCGCCAGTTCTGGAAGCTTCCATGGTTGAATGGCACAAAGACGTTTAACTAATTCCTTCATTTTCTGAGGATTAACTCGCTTTCCTACTACTTTTAGTTCACTTTGAAGGTCCGAAGGTAAGGCGGCTAACTCCGAAGATAACGATGGGAACTCTGAAGATAAGGCGCTTATCTTCGGAGTTAACTCAACCGAGCTGGGTAGGTTTGAACTCTGAAGGTTAGATTTTATAGGACCGGTTAATAATTTATTCGTAGGGACATAATAAGTAGCATTGCTCCGCCCCTTTTGTTCCAGAAGACCCAGATCCCTCAGGCGTCTCAAACTTGCACTGGCTGCTAAGGTTTCAACACAGTTGATGTTTCGATAATCGGCATTAGTGATCGCTCCCATTTCCCTGACCACTATGAGAGTCCGAGCTTCCTCATCCGTGAGATCGCACTCCTTAAAATTTTTAAGCCATTCAATGTCTTTTTCATCAAAAAAGTGATGTGTCAGTAATGTCAGTGTGAATTTATTGGCTGCTCGATCGGACTCAAAAAAGGGCACTGATAGATTAGCCTCTCGCATTGCTTCGCGCATTGTCCGAATCCCCGTGCCCTTTACTTCGGCAATTTGTAAGTCATGCAGCACTTCAGCGATCTGATCGTTACGCGTAATTGATCCAGGAAGTCCAAGTTGATCCTCAGGCTTCAACGAATAACCGGGATTCAAAAATTCGATGCGATTTGCATAGCGGATAATTTGAATCGTTTGACCTGCTCGATAGTCACGATGCATGACACAATTACACACAGCTTCCCTAATAACAACATCAGGGATTAGAGGAATGTCTTTACGGAAGATGCTGTTTGGCTGCATTGAAAAAGCTTGAGGAATATCTCGCATAATATTTGCAATCACACGAGGGATGGCCAACACAAGTGCCTCGCCAAATTCATAACATTGCGAATAGCGTTTTTCAGGATGCGGCACCCATTCTCTTCCTTCGACAGTGATATAATCGATTCTCGATGAGATTGGAAACAATCGACGCAGAGCCATTTCAGTTCCGAACAGGATAATCCCCGCCACTGTTGGTTTAATCACGTTCTTGATCTCAACGGCAGCTCTTAAGGCAATCATGAGTTCTTGATCATTCCATACAAGCTCTTTAGCCTTAGCATTCACCTCTTTTCGATACACACGATAGGCCGCTATGGCTTGTGGATCAAAATCTTTCCAAGATGCCTCCTCTAATACTGTTTTATCAAACTTTTTCTGAGATCTGAGCTGGTAAAGCATGTCAAGATCTTCTTGAGTGCATAATTGATCTGTAGGTCCAATTCTCCGATAAGCGCCCTTCTCTATTCCTCGACTTTTAATGAAAATGGGTTTCTCATAAGTCTCAGCTTCAGAAATATACGCAACAATAATAGGTCCTTGAGGATGCATGAGAACATCTATCGCCGGACGAATCGGCTTATTAAAGTTCTGACGACATAAAGTAACGAGTTCACTTTGGAGCTTATCAGGATCAGATACTCCAGTGACTATATAGCGAGGAGTCTTATTAGAATCGTTCTTTGTAAGTCCAAGAACCAGATAACCACCGCCTAAGCCAGGCTCATTGCTAAAAGCAGAAATCGTTTCTAAAGCGCTATCCCCAATTTTTTCCGCCGATCGTTTGACTTCAACTCTTTCTGATTCATCGCTATTCTGTATGAGATTCAAGAGCTCTTCAAATTCTAGTAGATCCATAAACGTCCTTGTAGATTATTTAGAGGTGCTTGAGTTGCGTATGGACTTTAGAAGATTTTCAAGGTCTTTTTTCTTGTAAAGGCGATAGCTATTGATAGGATTGCGATGAGTTGAGAGCTTTCCTTGCTTTTCCCAGTTACGCAAAGTGCTGGGTGAAATGCCCAAATAGGCTGCGGCTTCATTGATCTGTAGATAATCGTCAATCTTCTCCATGATGATGTCCTCCATTATTGATTTTAAACAATAACAATGCTTATAAAACTTTGCAACAACAATGTCTTCAGCAGCGACTTAATCGGGCTGAAACCATGCTTCTTGTTCAAAATCAAAATCGCTTCGTTTAGCTAATCCACATAAAATCAAAACCTCTTTAGTTGCTTCTAGGTCTCCCAAAAAATGTCGTTCCCATAGATCCAGCTTTTTAGCTAAGCTTTCAGGTAGATGAGGACATTCAGATCGCGTCTTTCGGAGATACTTCAAATGAAGCTTATTTGCCTTGGCTATATCAAAGTCCTGATCAAGGCATCTTAAATCATCCCACATAAATGAAACCCTCCAAAGATAAGAGGGGCTTTTTCAAGTCATTGATCAAATGCCGGCACTCAACGCGTTTGGCGTGTGATTCCTTAGTGCAGCGACCATGTTTTATTGACACTGAACCACCGTGCCAATGACATTTTCCATTGGGCATTGCGGCTTGCCGACAGGGTTGATTCTGATTACTTCTTGCTTTTGCGCCACATCTCGGCAGCTTTCTAAAATCAAACGCCATGGGGTATTCTCCTTTTTTTTCTTATTTTAATTCGATGATTGATTGACTCTTTTCACGATATCGATGAAGGACTTCTAATGCTTGATGACTCAAACGAACCATCATCATGCCATGGCCTTTGGTCGCTCCACAGTCCTTAGCTAAGGCATTCATTCCTTGAAGATGAAGAGCCACAAATTGTGCTGCCAAAATGGCTTCAACAGAGTCTCTTGGTTTCACACTGCGAATTAGGGTAACGACGGCATCGAATTCGCTGTTATCAACTTCAATGTCCGCTCGATCATCAAAAGACCATGAAGATTTTTTGTTGTCATAAACGACATTCAAAGCCCGTCTAACCAAGAGTCTAGCTGTGTCTTGGTTTTCGCAATGGATCGCCTCAACTAATAGAGCGATTTGGTCTGTGGTAGCTATATCTTTTCGGTTAGCCATTTACCTTCTCCAAATTTCTTAATTTTTTTAAGCTTGGGTCATGGAACTGACATCACTGACATAGAACCGTGTCAGTAATGTCAGTCCCGTGACTGGTGCCTATAAATATTCATCATTTTCTCTTCATGCTAGGATGAATGCGAATAAGTTTTCCTTTTTGGTCCATTGATTCTTCCTTTACCCAGCCGAAATCCGCCAAAATTTTAGTTCCTTGATGAACCAGCTCTGAGGAGTTCAAATGAGACCATTGTTTTCGATAAACATCACGAGTTGCAAAACCGTCCTGAAGATCCCCTTTTTTGATTCGGTCTAATAAGGATCGTGCGGCTTCCATTGCTGGATCTTTGGCCGAGGAGTAGAGACGTTTCGCATGAGTTTCTAAATAACTGCACCATGCAACAGCTTGGCTGGCAGCTTCACCACTAACGGAGGCAATGGGTTGACCTTTTGATAGTGCTTCCACGGCATAAAAGATTAACGCAATGCTCGGCATCAATGAGCGATATTTCGCAAGGTGACTTTCTAAAGCTGGAACTAAGTCTCCTTTTCTTAAGCGTAATTCGAGCTCTGTACGCCATGTATTAAATATCCCTTGGCCTTCCAAAGAAAACCTTAAGGCGGGTATTTCGCCTTCTTCTAATCGATGATGATCAACGACGAGACGATCTAAGAGTTCAAAAATTTCATAAGCATGTAATTTGGCCTGGTTATCAGGTAGGCGGTCGATATTTTTCCAAGTTTTAGGCGCATCAGGCCATACTGTCATTTGAAAACGTTGGAGAAGACCATCATCACCCGTGCCACCTGCTGTGGCCTGGTAGACATAAGAACTAATAGGTCCAGGCTGGATTCCGCCCAAAATAGACAAGCACAAAGCTGGGATATGCAAAGAGCCTCTTCCAATCCGATCGACAGTAAAGCTACCAGTTCCATTCCAGGATTCTAAATAGAATGAACGATCGCCTTCTCTACCATAACGATCCAAGGAAGTCAGCCACCCCGTCAATTTATCTCGATGCACTAAAATTCCTTCAGGGTTCTGCAACAGGATTTGTCCCAACATTTCTACGGTGCTATCCTCAGTCTTATAGCGTTTTAGAATGGGTTCTTTAAACAGAACTGACTCATGATGTTGACTGAGCATTTCTTCGAGCCTGGCATTATCCTTTTTGGCAGCGCGTTTGAGGTTTTCTTTTAAGGCTGCCTTTTGGGCATCTGCAATCATGCTCTGCTTTTCAAAGTAAGACTGTTGTATTTGATGCTCTTTCATTGATGCTAAAATTAATCGTTCAAGAGGTTTCATCACTTCAGCAATGGCAGGCGACTTGAGAAGGGAAGGTCGGCCAATAACGGCTCCCCATAAATTGGGAACAACGATCCAGTTATCCTTCTGCTTGGGATAGATGCCCAGTTTTCTGCCCATTAGAGATCCAAGAATCACAACCAATGCCGCTGCTGAAAAGTCAGGAGGAATTTGCATGCGTTCGGCTATATCCATGATCCAAGCCTTTAAAGAATTTGGGAGGAGATTTTCATTGAATATTGCAACATCAGGCAAACTCTCTGGCAAGGGAATGGGTGCTGTCCATTCATTGTTCATCCCAGAAGGAAAATCAATACTGAGCCAATTTTTGAGATGTTCGACACTTTTATCCTTGCAATGCGCATGGAAACAGTGAAAGCCGGCCCTTTTGTATCCATTTGTGTGAGCTTCGAAATAATGAGTACCTTGATCTTTTGTGGTATGAGAATAAGCCCAAGGACATACGATTTCCCATCCTCCAGGTTTATTAGAGATGGGGTTTCTAAGCATATTTCTTGCTTGTAACGTTTTTAAAATAGGATCGTGATCGACACCTAAGCGTGGTTCTTTTGGAAAGACTTCGCTTAAGTTCACTTTGAAAGCAGCTAACAACTCCTCAAAGCAATAAGGGTAACGGTGATTTTCTTGGATAACATGGGTCAGGTAGGGTTCTGATTTGTGATGATAAAACCCAGGAAGCCTCATGACTCGAGGAAGATCGCAGACCTTGCTATCTCCTTGAAACTGCTTTGCTAAAAACTTTTGTGTGTTGGTGAATTGATCAAGTGGCAATCTATCGACAATCCAGTAAGCATGGTATTTTCCTTGACTTGACTGAATAATGAGATGAGGTTCCAGCGGTGCATTATAAATTGGATCTAAGGGAGCTCCGTCGAGATCGACAAAAACAGCTCTAATCTTCGTAATATTTATTCCGCTGCGACCGCGACCATCAGTGGCATTAACCGTGAAAAAAATGCCAGCTCCCTGCTGATTCAAGCGCAGCAATTCGATGCGATGTTCATCAAAAGACCCATGTAAAATGCGAGCCAAATAGGGGGCTTTTCGCATTTTACTATCATCGAACGTTTGAAAGGTAAAAACCTCATCTTCATCAAAGCGAGTCAAAAAATGGGAGGCTATGCCTGGATTTGGCTCATGTCGCCTATTAATATCTTCAATCACGGAAATTACCATCGTTGTGGGTTACTTCTTTCTTTACGTTTATTCAAAAATTTGAGCGGCTTTCTCAAATAGCCTGCTCTATTTCCCTGCTGAGTTCCTTTTCCAAGGGATGAAAAATTGCAACGTTCACATTACCGACTTTTTTGGTTGGGTAAGTGATCCTAAATCCTTTCCCATCAAGTCGCGTGTGGACTCCAATGGAACTTAAGTAAAGGCAATCGCCAATTACAATGCTGGCAAAACCAATCAACCCCTCATGAGGTTTGATCGGCACTATTTCGACTTTTTTGATGTTCATAATTTTTCGGGTTGTTACGTTTGTCTATTTTCATCAGCAAAGCAAAAAAAGCATAAAGCTGATGCTTGGACTGGTCTTCTGACCAGACCGCAGCGCTTTGATGTGGAGATAAAATGCGATCTTTTTTTGTTTGCTTCATGCTTGAAATTTTAGCATGAATTTTAGGCAGGGAGTTCAGTCTGAGAATGGGTCAGAATTTGGTGAATTCCGGCAGCTTTTTCCGAGAGAAGAGAAAAGCCTTCCGTCAGAATGAGTCAGAATTCTAAAATGAGAAAAATATGAAACCAGATTTTCGAATTAAAAAAGGAAAGATCGGAGAAAAGATTAAGTATGGCTCTTCCTCTGCTTCTTGTAGGCATCTATAGGGAAGTTTGGAATTCGCTGTTTAGTTTTGGGCAGATCAGCAAATAATTGCTCGTTGGAGATTTTGAATGGCAGTTCATCAACCCTGACATATCTGCCATTAAAAACATTCGAATTCTGAAAAAAGATGTCTTTCAATATACCTTTGATCCCTAAATCATTCCTTCTCGCTGCCAAATCGTCATCAATAAGAACATCACCTCGATTCAGTGAGAGCAAATTCATTGCAAACTCGTGTGCCCGACTTCCATCCTTACGCCAGGCGACAAAATGGAGATGATATTCTCCATTATTGTGATGTGAAAGAATCCATATCTGGCATTCAAATGGCTCTATGAATAGTTCTAAAGCCTTGATAATAAATGTTTCGGGTCGCTCCTTTGGGAGAATCTCAGACGAGTCAGTTTTTATCGGGGCTAATGAGGTTAATTCGCCTTTTTCATTGATTGGAAGTTTAGAGAGGTAGACAAGCATGTATCGACAAATTGCTTTCAAGGCGTACTTGAGTTGATTATCGACTGTAAAATTTTCAAGTTTACCCTTAAGAGCTGATTGAGATATCCCATTTTTTTCCCATTCGTGGAAAAGAATAATCCTATCCCACGCATTCCATAAAGCCATATCTTTTCTTGCCCGAAAGTGTTCTGCATCTCTACAAAAGGTTTTAATTTTGTCAGAGAAGGTGAGTTCTTTGATGAATTGGCTACCATTATTGGACGCAATAGATGCATAAGGCGTAATGAGATGTTCTGCCTCTCCACAATCTAAAATAGCCTTGAGAAGTTTAAGAAAAGGTTCCCACACCACACGTGGTCTATCAGCAAGCAGATACTCATCAAATTTTGTTTTAGTCTCTTTGAAAAAAGATCTGTCGATAGCCTTCTTTAATCTGGGATCACAGTCTATTTTATTCCTAAGTTCAGATGTTGCACGGTTCACATCTTCAATCACGGCCAAGGCAAGATTTTCAAAATGTTTTTGATCTTCCTTTTTTGCTTTGGATAAATCATTGATGATTGCTTGGAGATATGCATTCGAGTCGATAAGGCTAGCAAGATCACGAGTTGCATAGATGCGATCTTGCAAGGAAATATCTCTATCAAGATCCTTCAGAATAAGGTTCACAATATTTATTACATCTTTCACGCCAAATCTCTCTCTTTGAAGATGACTACTAATGACTCATTATGATAGACTTTTGCGAAAAAGTGATCAATAATCAGATAAGTTGAACGGGTGATCTTCTAAGGAAAGTCAATGGCAAGAATGCAACATTTTAAAAATCCCGAAAAAATTCCTCCTGCTATGCAGAAAATTTTCGAGGATATTGTAAATTGCACCAATGAGTTCTGTAAAAAGCATCTGAATGATGAGTATGCTATGTTATTACGGAAGCTAACGGCAAATTTATGCCGAAAGCGTCCATCTCCTTTGTTACATGGGAATTTGCAAACATGGACAGCGGGAATGGTTCACGCTATTGGAATGGTTAATTTTCTATTTGATCGGTCTCAAAAACCCTATTTAAGCTCAAGCGATCTCTGCACTTTTTTTGGCTTAGCCCAGTCCACAGTGTCAAATAAATCCAAACAGATTCGAGATTTACTCAAAATCACTCAATTTGATTTGAATTGGACATTGCCTAGTAAAATTGAAGATAGGCCTCTTGCTTGGATGGTTTCGATTAATGGTTTTATTGCAGACGTGAGGCATCTGCCTTTAGAAATTCAAGAAGAGGCATTTCAAAAAGGCTTGATTCCTTATGTTCCTGCCCTTAAGCAAAAATTAGAAGATTAAGAGCTTAAGTATTGGTTAATTTTATTATCTTGACTGTACAAGCAATAGTATGTTCGCAATAAGTTCAGATATTATTTACTTTGTCCGTTCCTCAATAACGATTTCTGGTGATGCTACATCTGTGACTTGAAGCCTCCATGGAGCAGTTTCAGAGCTGCGTATAAAACGGAAAATCTTGTCTGGTGGTTGGCGATCATGACCATTAAATGAGATTGCATTTGGCTCAACCTTGATAATACCCAACGGAGTAGATGCCTTAACTTGACTTTTGTCTTCAACATCGCAAGCACATAAATAAATATTCTCACCTTCTCCTTTCACGTCAAACCGAAAGATACCCCAGTCTGGACGTTTACTATTAATGTAATCTCCTGCAAATTTTTGGAATTCTTTTTTGGCGTACGCTAAGCTTTCTTTAGAAGGAATGTTATCCGTTGTTGTTTTTATGAAAGAGGTATCTCCGACTGCTAAATAATCCTGCTCACTATTATGCGCCCCTTTAACCTTCCAAACTTCAACACTTTCAAATCGTCCTGGGGTCGTAATCCGAAACCTGCGCTTTCCAGATCCGTCATCTTCTTGTTTCACAAGCTGTAGTGGTGTACCGCTCCAGTGCATAATTCCTTCATCATCTTTGTCTGGATCGAACAGTAAGGCTATCTTGCCACGAGTACCTTCATAATACTCTATTGGATTTTCAAGGGGGTGATCATTGTAATCATCAATTGTAATAAGAATAGGAGTTTCTTCTTTCTCTCGAGTAATATCTTGCACACCAGGGTGACTGATATTTTTAACTTGCTCTTTAAATGCTTCAAGGATATGCACAGGGCGTTTGCCACAATTGCACATTGCAATCAATCCAACTCCTGACGACCGATCTATCCAAAAAGTGTATGTGTCTTGGTCAAATGACCCACCTTTTTCAATAAATTCACCATTACACGATAATTCACTCCCGCCTAATCCCCAACCTTTATAGTGGCCATGTGGGCTAAACAAATATTGAAGATCTTTTTGAGATAATAAAACTTCTCCATTCTTATCAAGAAGTCCTCGCTCATCCGCCAAGCCTTGAGCTAATTTTGATGCATCAGCTAATGTTGTTCTTCCTCCCCCTGCAGCATGCAACATCACATTTTCATGAGGAGGAGCTTTAGATTGTTGTTTTTTATTCTTAGGATTAACGAATGTTACATCCATCTCAGTTCCTTTAGTACCATGAAATCCACTATGGTCCATTCCCATTGGCTCAAGTAATTCTCGTCTCATGATTTCATCATAGGAAACAAGATGGTGATTTGTTGTTGTGAGAGTTTTTGGGTCAAATTTCATGAGGAACTGGTCGAGCAGATCATAAACGTAAACACCTGGATCTGACCCGATGTAGGCAGAATCAGAATCTAATAAATCCTTCAGGGTAAGATTTAGAACAGATTCAGGAATCGGAGGGGGAAGTTTCTTCAAGTTTGATTTCAACCCTTCTAATCGTTTTTCATGTGCTTCAATTTGTGTATTGAGACTCGACTTTTTTGCTCTCCCCGAGGATCCACTTCGAGTATGATCCCTCTGATATTTTAACCTCTCTATATGTTTCTCTGCTTTTCCTATCTGTTCATTCAATTTAGTGCGAAGCGGCTCTACTTTTTGTGAAAGCTCTTTTAACTTTTGATTTTCATCAAGCTCGCCTTTGGCAACAAGCTCATCCGCTAACACTTTTTTATAAGCTTTTTCAATGGGGTAGGCTGTTAAGGAAATGTTATTCGAATAAACTGAAACCTTGTCCCTTGGATCATAAACCAAATGAATAGAACCATCTTTAATTGCTCCTGGACCACGCATTATTTCATCCAAGCTGGCGCTGCTCGATTCTTTAGGTGATCTATCCTCATATTCTAAGCCAGCAGTCATTCCTACTATAGCTTCCAATGACATCTCTTGAGCTAATTCAGGGGCTACAGTTTCATGCCCATCCGAGCTAAGTGTACCAAATTTTCTCAAGGCTTCAGTGGGCGCAAACTTTCCTAAAGTATCATCCATTTTTATGTGTTGAGGATATTTTCTTGTAATTATTGTAGAGAGTAATCCAGCCCATAATTTTGCCCCAGAACCCGTACGTCCTATTGTGCTTTCATCAACTGGGGTAGTATCACTAACCGAAAGCTGCCCATAAGTTTTTGGTTCTTCGGCACCCTTCACGCCAACAACTTGAACTAAAAGCGCTCCCTTGCCAATGTTTTCTTTTGCGTATTCATCAAGTTTTTCAGTGAGTTGCTCATATGCCTCTTCCATTGTTTTTGGAGTCGGCCAAGTCTTTGATGTCGCCTTTGTTTTTAAAATTTGTACACCAACATCATTTGTTGCCTTGACTGACGCTAGTGTAACATCTTTAACTAGAGAAAGTCTTTCAGCTAAATCTTGAGAAGATGAAATTGAATCCAAGGAAATAGAACTTAAGATTTTACAAGCAGCTTCTAATTTTTCCTTATCACCAAGTACAGCATAAGAAACACCGTTGATTTCAACGCATTGATCAGACTTTTGTCCTTTAACCAAATTAACATTGTAATCCGTACCCTGATGACGAAAACCAATATTTATTTCCTGTGGACTTGACATTGTAAATTCAAGAAATTAACCGAACATTTGCTAAAAAATCTCAAAACCTAGATGTCCATTTTTATTTTTTAACTTCTACCGTAATTATAACATATTCAAGCACTTTATTTACCATAGATTTTCATAAAATGCCTGAATGAAGCTCAACATCGCTTCAATCGCTATACGTGCAAAAATCATGCCGATAGATATTTATCTATCATGCTTATAACCAAAATATTATGACTATTTTTTTGAGTAGAGATTAATCTCATGCACATCCAATAAGTTTCAGTAACTTAAAATATCTCGTCGCGCTCGAACGAATAGAATAGTAGTGGGATTGTGCAGCAACTCATATTTTGTTAAACAACCTGCACTCGCGTCATTTCCGTGACTGACCCAATTTTTAAGAGGGCTGAAGGTAAAATTTTCATCAGTTCAGCCCAATCAAAAGTTCTGAACCCGTCCAACCGCCCCCAATTCTTTTTTTAGTTCTCAATCTATAATCTTCCAAGTCATTTTTATAGTCATAAAACTTTCGAGTTAATCTTTTTGTCAGTAAAATCGTCGAATTTATTCCCATCCATCCATTTAGGTTAGTCTGCGAACTTACTTTTCTGTAGACTGTTATACTATACTTTTGAATAAGCTTTTAGATTGTAGTCCATTTACACTGACAAAATTTAAGAGGTTTTTAAATTCTCTTTAAGAAAATATGGTGGTGTTTTGAGATTTGGTTTCTTTATAAATTTGCCTCAATCAAATGTAATTCTTTTTGTATAAGGTGAGTTACGAAAAGATTGTGAGTTTCACAAGGTTTGAATATGCTATTGCTCTTTTGAATCTAATCGATGGAGTTATTATGCCTTATAAGCCTATTTTGGGAACACTTGGATATGTATTGTCACCTGATCATAAGAGCGTTTTACTCGTGCATCGCAATGCACGCAAAGGTGACTATCACCATGGCAAGTACAATGGTCTTGGTGGCAAAATGGAGTCTAACGAAGATGTGGTGACATGTATGCAGCGCGAGATAAGAGAAGAAGCTGGTATTGAATGCACTCAAATGAAATTGCGCGGTACGATTAATTGGACGGGCTTTGGTCCAGCTGGTGAAGATTGGTTTGGCTTTATCTTTCTCATTGAAAGCTTTACGGGTACACCTTATAAGCAAAACAATGAAGGGGTATTGGAATGGGTGCCTTTGGAAATAATGGAGGAATTGCCTATGTGGAAAGGTGACCGCTATTTTTTGCCACTGGTATTTGATGGCGATCCTCGTACATTTCATGGATATATGCCTTACAAAAATAGCGATCCTTTGAATTGGACATTTATCAGACAATAGGTACAATTATCTTAAGAAGCTCTAACTAATTTGTAAAAGGAAGTTATTGTGAAAAAATATGTCTTCAAACCATACAGTAAGATTTTCCATGAGCTTTTTCAAAAAGAAAAAGAAAGGATTAGCAGTAATTTAAAGGAAGCCTTAGCCATTGAACATGTAGGAAGTACTTCTATTCCAGGCTTGGGTGGAAAAGGTATTATTGATATCGCAATAGCTGTTAGTAAAGCTAATATGGACTTGGCTTCCAAAAAACTTCAAGATTTAGGATATGAATATCGCCCCACCTTTAGTACTAGTGATCGATTTTATTTTAAAATCTCCTTGCCGGATCCTGAGGAAGAGAATAGAAGATATCATATCCATTTGACAAACCCTGAAAATAATGAATGGAAAAAACTTCTCTCTTTTAGAGATTACTTGCGATTGCACGAATCTGCTGCAAAAGAATACGCTGAAATAAAGAAAAAAAGCGCCGAGGAAGTTAATGAAGATGGGGCTTTATATCGAAAGAAAAAAGCCCCTTTTTTCGTGAAAATTTTAGCCAAAGCTTTAAAACATAAAATCTATTTCGTCATTGGAGCTTCAGGATCGGGAAAAACAACAACTTTAAAGCAGTTTGAGGGAATTATAACTCCAAATTGTACCTTATTTCATTTTGATAGCATAGGTGTACCTTCATTCGAAGAGATGAAAAAAGATTATGGAACTATTGAAGAATGGCAAAGGATTAAAACCCTAGAATGGGTCAAAAAAATAGCAGAAGAAAACTTATCCTCATCAAACATAATCTTTGACGCTCAAATAAGACCTTCTTTTATCAAGGAAGCTTGTGATTTATATGAGGTAGACTATGAAATTGTTTTATTTGACTGTTCTGATACGATAAGAACAAAAAGACTAACTTCTCGTGGGCATTCTGAACTTGCAAATGAAAATATGATGAATTGGGCAGCTTTTTTTAGAAAAGAATGCCAAAAACATCACCATAAAATTATCAATAATAGTCATATAAGTATAGAGCAGACTTTTCAACTCTTTAGCGGATGGCTAAAAAATCACCTTCACACCAGATTAGAAATTCCCATCGAAGTTGCAAAGGAGTTGGTTTCCAATCAATTCCCAGAATATGCAAATTTACCTATTAAAGCTGTAGAGCCAAACGGATGGGATAATCGAACATTTCATTTAGGTAAGCAAATGAGTATTCGATTGCCAAGTGCTGAAAGGTATGCTGCAAAGGTATCTATGGAACACGAATGGCTACCAAAACTTTTCTCTCAACTATCAACCCCTATCCCCAAACCTATTGCTATTGGAAAACCCTCTAAAAGCTATCCCTGGAGCTGGTCTATTTATGGATGGATAGATGGGCAAAGTGTGAATATATTGAGTTTAGATGACAAAATATTAGAAAAACTTGCTATACAATTAGCTCACTTCTTAAAGGAACTCCAAGCTATTGATTCCTCTAATGGACCACCCCCTGGGGAGCATAATTTTTTTCGTGGAAATTCTCCAATTGTTTACGATGCAGAAACGCGATCTGCAATTGACGTCTTGGAAGAATATATTGATGCAGATAAAGCAACATCCGTTTGGAATTTAGCGATTAGTTCCAAATGGGTAGCAAAGCCTGTTTGGATACATGGAGACTTTAGTGCTGGAAATATCCTCGTTAAAGATAATCAACTAGTTGGCGTTATTGATTTTGGAGGAATGGCTGTTGGTGATCCATCTTGCGATTTAGTCATTGCATGGACACTTTTAAAAGGAGTGAGTCGAGATAAATTTAGATCAAAAGTTGAATTGGACGAAAATACTTGGAATCGAGCTAAAGGCTGGGCTCTGTGGAAATCTCTCATTACATTAGAAGCGATTGTTGATAAGACTAGTGCAAAGGCTCTTGAACAATTGCATATTATTGATGATATTTTGAAGGAATATGAATAAAGCATCTCCAATGAACTGCAAAATATCTTTCAAGCCCCTTAGCAAAAAACATTTTGCATTGATTCACATTTGGTTTAATGAACCTCATGTTCAATCTTTTTATTCTCTTAAAACTTGGACTATTGAAGAGGTTCAACAAAAACTAGCTCCTTATATTCAAGGTTTGGGAAGCATAGAATGCTATATCATTTTCATTGATAAAACGCCCGTGGGCTACATACAATCCTATCCGGTCAAAAAACATCCCTGGGATAACCAAAATTATCTGAGGAATTAATCCAAAATTCAGCTGGAGTGGACTTATTCATAGGGGAAAAAGAATTTATAGGTAAAGGATATGGGTGTCAAATTTTAGAAGTTTTTCTTAAAAACTATATCTGGACTCACTATAAGTATTGTTTAGTGGACCCCGATATTCGTAATGAGAGCTCAATTAGACTCTTCAAAAAATGTGGTTTTCGCAAACATCAACAGATAAGCAGCAAAGATGCATTGAACCGTCCAGTAACATTACAATTATTTATTCAGGAAAGGTCGCAAAAAGATTCAGATAAAGATGATGAAATTAATTTGGAGGTTTATAAAAAACAGCTTGCTCTGCAATCTGCTACGTTCACTCATATCAATCATACTGATGCCATTATCGCAGAAGTCTATAAAGTCATTACGTCCGACAAACAGCCTTTCATTTTAAAGATTTGCCCTCGTATTGATGATTATAATCGAGAGGCGTTTTTTCTTCGTCAGCTTAAAGGCTGCATCCCTGTACCACAGATTATTGCCACTGTCGGACCATCAAGTAGCCATTTTGGCGCTATTTTAATGGAATACCTTAAAGGTGAACTTTTAAAGAATGAGGATTGGTCGAATGATCTAGCCTTTGAAATTGGTACTGCCCTAGCCTGCCTTCACAATAATCGGACAGATGGATATGGGGATTTGACAAAGCCTAAAACCTTAGTTAGAGAATCTAGCTTATATTTCAATGCAAAGTTCCAAGAAGAGTTGGATGAATGCAAAGGTCACCTTCCGGAAAATCTCATTAAGAATTGTAGTGCATATCTCGATCGTTATCAGAGCCTTTTAGCTAACGTTGATGGTCCTTGTCTAGTTCACCGTGACTTTAGACCAGGAAATATGATTGTCTGGCAAGGTAGATTGCAGGGAATTATTGACTGGGCTGGCGCCCGCTCAGGATTTGCTGAGCAGGATTTTTGTGCAATAGAGCATTTCAAGTGTGCTCCTCACTCAAAATATAAGAAGATTTTGTTAGAAGGTTATTCTAGCATTCGCCCTGTCCCAAACTACCAATTGATCATGCCTTTGCTCCAATTAGGCAGGGCTCTCGCTGTGATTGGTTATACCTTCAAAAGCAAGACATGGGATAATAGCAACTCAGATTTATATACGTCGAGTCGTCACTTCCTAGATTCATTCAATTTTCTTGATAATCCCATTTGATAAAAATTTATCATTACTTGACAGAAGGGTAGAAGGTCAATAAGAAACCCTTTTATGATCAATCTAAATTAGTCAAACTAACTAAAATTTTTCAGATATCAACTTGGAAAGTCAAATAAAGGGTAGAGAAAAAAAATATTTACGTTGTTCAAAAGTTATAAGTTTTCAAAAGTCCACATAGCTGCGCACCTATAAATGCAACATTGAAATGAAATACCTATTAAAAAAGACATTGCAAAAAAATAATGTAACGGTATACCATTACAAAAGTATAAATAAGGAGCTTTAATAAGATGCGTAATGAAGATGGCTGGAAAATGTTTTTAGAATTATGTTTGAAAGCAAAAAAATCTTCTCGTTTAGAAGAACTTTTCAGTTTGTTTTTTACTATAGAAGAAAAAGAACATCTATCTTCCCGTATGCAGATTATTAAAGCTCTTTTGAGTGATAAGTTATCACAACGAGAAATATCGGACGAAATGAAGGTTAGTATTTCTCAAATAACACGTGGATCCAATGCTTTAAAAATCATAAGCAAGGATCTTTTAAAGTTCTTAGAAGATTATGTTAGAACTAATGAAAAAAATGAACATTAATTTATTAGACTGTAAAAAACTGACTCAGTCTAAGTTTTACAATTTCAACAGTTTCTTTTTAGCCTCTATCAATCCTAATTCTTGGTGGCGTTTCAACGCCTAATTTTTATTCCCTTATTTTTTTTAGCTCTATCAGTGTTTTTTTAACTGATTCTGCATGTACATACAACGTTTATTTTTAACGTTATTTATTACTTAGACCAAGAATTAATTTAGGATATTATGACATCAAACATTAGCAAATCATACAAAAATGATTATTTGTTAGTAGTAAAGACTCTAGCAAGTAACAAATTCGAAAAAAATAGTTTAAAAGTACTTAAGCGGTTGAGTGATGTAACAGATCAACTCCCTTTTGTAAAAAGCTTATACGATGCAGTTAATTTTCGCATTAAAGAAATAGCTCTTAAGAGCGGTCTTTACTTTAGAACAATGAAGCCAGTTGCTGTAGTCAGTGGAGCGGGTATTGCTGGGTTGGCAGCCTCTTTTGAATTACGTGTACGAGGCTTTAATGTAGTTATTGTTGAAAAAAGGGAGAGCTTCTCTCGTTTTAATGTGATTAACCTAAATATTGAAACTCAGGCTTTTTTTAAAAAGTTTGACCTTTTAGAAAAATTTGAAAGATTTGTTGCAGCTAAAATTAAAGAGCATAGAAATTTGCTGGTTGATAAAGACAAGTTCGTTAAATTTATTGGACTTTCAGTTGTAGGTAAAATAGGACATAAGCAACCTGTTTTTTCATTTGAGCCTAGAAATTTCAATAAACTTTTTAATCAGAACGGAGTCTACAGTGTGCCAATTGGAGTTTTACAAACTTTTCTTGCAGAAAATGCATTAGAAAGAGGCGTTACTATAATTGGCAATACAACAGTGAAGATTTTATCTCGCACACAAGTTGGCGGTGTCTCAAAGATTCAAATCACATTCGATCGAATTCTAAAGCCAGATTTATTTTTTATAGCTGAAGGAGTGCATTCTAGGACAGTCATTGAGCTTGGCATGAAAACGAGGGAGATGACAAACGTTTGCACTGGTGAAAACTGGATTTTTGGAAACATGAGTTATTTTGGTAAAGAAACGTTTGTTATGTCACTTATCGATGTTTCCGAAAAAACCTTGCGATTGACGAATTTGATTTTCAATGCTAAAGCCCAAGTAATTAATATTGCTGTCACATCAGATAGGGAAGTTTGCGAATATGATATACGAAAGCAGATACAAGAAACAGCTCAACAAGTTTTTAATCAAAAAGCTTTCCCTCTTGAAAAAATGCATAGTGAGTTGCTAACAACAGTTTCCAAGCCTGTATCTATTGTTAACCGGATTTTATATCCCTTTTCGGTGGGCAATGTTTTTTGCATTGGTGATACAGCGGGTTCTAGTTCACCACTTGCAGGTCTTGGTGGAACTTTAGGACTTACACTTGTTCCTTGCACAGTCAAACAACTTATAGATGATTATGAGAAACAATCGAAGAGATTACACGAAAACTTTAAAGAGTATTCTAATGGCTATACATCGAGATGGATCGAAAAATCAGAAGCAATTAAAGAATTTTGTTTAAACGTCTACAAAAAAGAACACGGTATGAACTAAAGAGTTGAATACTATGAAAGTTGAAAAAGTAAAACAAAGTTTTTGGATTGTTGTTATGGGTGTTGCCTTCGAGCACTTTGACATGATGCTTGTGAGTTTGCTGGCAAGTTCCGTAGTTGTGGAATTTGTTGGTGACACAAGACCTGAATTAAAATTGCTTTATGCCTATATAGGATATGCTATTGCTTTTTTGTTTCGACCTTTAGGAGCATTTTTTTTTGGCTGTATAGGTGATCTATATGGCCGTAAAACTGCTTTGATTAGTTCTATAATTTTGATGACAACGGCCACCTTAGCATTAGCTTTCATACCAGGGGTAAAAGTATTGGGCCTTGCTACAACCATTATTTTTCTTCTTTGTCGCGTGGCTCAAGGGTTAGCTGTGGGAGGGGAATATGGAACTGCTATGACTTATGCATATGAACTAAACCCTAGCTGGCGCACGTTTTATGGAGCTTGTATTATATCATCGACCCATTTTGGAGGGGTATTAGCAAGTTTTCTTGCAGGGATATACATAGAAAATTTTCGCATGACGTTTTTAATCGGAGGGATAATTGGCTTATGCCTTTTATTGTTTCGTTCTTTAATGGAAGAAAATTCTAAACAAAGATCAAAGAAAATCTTTGAAATAACAACAGAATCTGTAAAAAATAAAGGGGCTATCCTACAAGCTGCACTTATCGCATCAATGCAAGTCTTAGTGTTTTATGGATCTTTAATCTATATTAACGAGCTTGTACATCAGGAGCTTGGCATCGTTAAGTCCCAAATATTCATGGCTAATTCATTTTTGCTAGGTCTTTGGATTATATTGCCGCCATATATTGCTTATATTGCTGATAAATATTTTTTTTCTTACCTAAAAATTATGAGATTTGGGGCATTAGGTGTTTTCATAAGTGCTCCCTTTTTAGGCTTGAGTTTAGTTCTAGCTTTCTATCCGGGTATTTTAATAAGTCAGATGGTTGTGCATGTTTTTCATATGATTTTTTGTTTATGTACCCCACGTTTCTTTGGAGACCTTTTTGGAAGTTCTGCTCGAAATACTGCAGTCTCAACGAGTTATTCAATAGGAGCTTCTTTTACTGCAGCTTTAGCGCCTATGACCTGCTACATAAGTGTTAATCTATTCCATACAAACTTTGCCATTTGTGTGCCTTTTATGTTGATGGCCCTAGTAACAATATTTATTCTTAAAAAGGAGATGGTTTATGCAAAAGGATGATTCGTTTGAGCTCTATGATATTAAGGTTGAAGTCATTAATAATGGCATTAAACCTATGGTTTGCAATCATAAAGTTGGAGATTATTTTATCCTTTCAGGTGAAAACTTTTCACTCCCAAATGGGCAGACCTTTCCCATCTATTGCCTTGCTACCTTAATCCCAATTATTACCGTAAAACAAAGGTTTACTGATCCAAATGATTGGATTAGCACAGATCACGAGATTGCCTGTCCGGATATTAATTGTGGAGGAGTATTTAAAATATCAAGAATTGGAAAAAAAACATTTTATCATCACCTAGTAACAAAGATGGAGCTAAGCTCATGAATAAAGATAAAATCATTAGAGGATGTTGGCAACTAGCTACTGGTCATTCTCGATTGCCTACAGACGTGGAGCCTATTCTAGATGCTATTAAAAGTGGATTTAATACCTTTGATTGTGCAGATATTTATCTAGGTGTTGAAGAGTTATTGGGTAGGGCTTCGCAAATGGCTTCGCAACAAAAACTCAATATTCATACTAAGTTTGTGCCAGATCTTAATTGCTTGTACGAGGTTGATTGTAAATATGTTGAAACTATCATTGAGCGTAGCTTGAAGCGATTGCAGGTTGAATGCATCGATCTTGTGCAATTTCATTGGTGGGATTGGAAGATTAAAAATTATTTACCAACTATTGAATACCTCTCAAAGCTGAAGCTTAAAGGTAAAATAGCTAAGATTGGACTTACAAATGTAAATAAAAAATATCTAGAAGAAATTACAGAGCATTTTGATATAGCTTCCTTACAAGTTCAAGTTTCTCTTTTCGATAGAAGAAGTGAACAAGGTGTCGCTGCGCTTTGTCGTCAAAAACATATTAAATTATTTGCCTATGGATCCTTACTTGGAGGATTTATAAATGAAAAATGGCTCGATAAGGCAGAACCTGAGTTAGAAAAATTGGCTAATCGATCACTTGTAAAGTATAAGCTTCTCATCGATTCCGCTTGTGGCTGGGAAGAGTTTCAACGACGCCTATTTATTTTAAGTAAATTAGGAAAAAAATATCGTTGTGAAATGGCAAATATAGCAATTGCAGCCTTGTTACAGGGTGAAAAAGCAAATGGTGTTATTATTGGCCTTAGCCCGCAGAATTTTGCTATCCAAAATCGTAGCTTAGCAAACCTTCCTTTGTTAGAAACACATGATTTGGAAGAGATAACTACATGGCCTTGCAATTTGCAAGGAGATGTTTATGATGTAGAGAGGGATGAACATGGGGCGCACGCTAAAATTATGAAATATAATCTGAATGCTGAGTATAAGGTATAGCAAATGAGATCATAAAATAAGGAATAATTCTTCTTAATTTTCCTAGACATCTATTGCTAAAGCATAGTTAAATTGTTCCACTATTATAAAGGATTAATTTATGAATGAGTCCTCATATTTTTCGCAACAAGCGTTACATTTAATTTGCAATTATCAGCCTATAGTTACAGAATTTAATGGAATAAAAGATGTAGTAAAAGGGGTAGCTGGATTAGCTTATGCCACTATGTGGAGATTAGTAGATTCTGAGGATTTAGGAACTGGCACTCCAATTGCTACTCAAGCTATACAACTATCGAGTGTAGTATTAGCTGAAGGAATAGCTAAGCTTACTCTTCCCATTATTTTTTCAATTGGATATCAACTTTGTAAAAATTAAATCAAATAAAGGGTTGATGAAGAAAAAATTATCCATCGTTGAAAACTCAACGATGGAAGTAAATAATTTGAATCTAAATTATTTACGTTGTCCAAAAGCCATTAAGCTTCCACAAGTCAACATTGCTGCGCCACCGATCAGAGCAACCATTGTATGTTCTGTGTAATAACCAGCAAACCATTTGACAGATGATTCAAGCCAAGTTTGGGTGGCTGTTAATGCGAATAAAAGAACAATAAGCCCAATGCAAAAAAATACGGAACCTAAAATTTTTTGAAAGTTCATCTTTATACCTCTTTTAGTTCATTAAATGTTTCGTTACAAATGGAAGAACTTTTTTATTAAAAAAGTAATATTAAAGAATTATCTCATAAATGATTAAAATAATAAACATTTTAAAATTAAATACTTAAGTTATTCGTTCCTTTTGCATTACTGATTTACTTTGTAAAAAGAATTTAAGCATAAAAACATGGATAACAAGAGATTTTATAGTTGGATCTTCCCCATTTTGTTGAATGTTTATAAGTCGTATGAACATCATATCTGTAAATAAATTTGAGAAAATTTTTTTACATGGTTGGAACATTATCTACTGTAAAAAAACTTAGTGCTTGCAATCAATTTAATTTGAAAAAGGTAGATAACTTTATAAAGTTTCGTTATATTTTTTCGAAATAAGTAAGTCTTTTAAGGAAATACATCTTTAAGTCTATCAATTGAGGAAATTTACTAATGAAGTATATTAATCTATTTATAATTGGGTTTTTAGCATTGACTTCCGCAGTTGCAAATGAGCAAGTTACGAAAAAAGATTGTAATAGCGCTGTAAATCCTAAAAAAACTTTTTCATTTTCCTTTCTTACAGATCTTGAAGAACAAGGATATTGCGTCATACCAGATGTCCTTTCAACATCAGAAACAGAAATTTTATATGAGCGGGTGTGGCATGAATTTATTGAATTGGCATGGCCTAACTGTAAATTGAAAGATAGGAGTAATTGGGCAGAATCATTTCCGATGCATAATAAAGTAGGTGTGTTCGCGGGACCCGCAGGTCAAACCCAAGTAATGTGGGACTTAAGACAAGATCCCCGAATTGTAGATATTTTTGCCAAAATATGGGATACACATGATCTCATAGTAAGTATGGATGGGATATCCCTTATGTGCCCTCCTGAAATAAGAGAAGGTTGTATTGAATCCTGGCCTCATGTAGATCAGACCATTCTGCGTCGACAAGACAATGTTGCCCATAATAACAATCCACCACAAGATTTTGTTAGTGAATCACAATTAAAATCCAAACCTTATACTATTCAAGGGCAATTTTTGTTTGAGGAATCTATTGATGGTGATGGAGGTTTTTACTGCATCCCAAAATCTCATCAAAAATTTACTGAATTTGCTCATCAGTTAGAAACTATTAGTGCTATGGAAATGCCTAAGCATGAAAAAACAAAAGCAAGAAATAAATTTTTGAATGAATTTTTTGAAAGTCATAAAGATGAGTTGGGAAATGCTTATTGTAAGAAGCACATCGTAGCTCCTCGCGGATCTCTCATTTTGTGGGACTCAAGAACTGTGCATTGGAATCAACATGCAAGCAAAAGTAGACCTTATAAGGACAATCCGAAAGTAAGAATGGTAGGTTATGTGTGTTATGTTCCAAAATCTAGACTGACAAACGAAGGCAAAATTCTTAGAAAAGAAGCTTTTACAAAAGGAGTTACAACTGGCCATAATCCAGCCTATCCAGAGCTAAAATATACAAAAGATCATTTATACCGAGATTTTGAACAATACCTTGAAGATTCAAGTTACAAGCAACCATTAATAAAGTTGACACCTTTAGGTGAATCTTTGCTTGGGATTTAATATCCATTAGAAAAGATAAAAAAATTCTTTAAATGAAGAAGTTTTTATCTTAATTTAGAGGTTTCATTTTAAAAAATTTACAAAGGGGGTGATATGAAAATATTTCTTATTTTTTCCTATCTGATCGGTACTTTTACTATCATCCAAGCTGCGTCATATCAACCTATTTCTCAAAATATACAACAAGAATCTGAAATAGCAATTGAGGTGAGCAAAAAATTTCAAAAAGGAATGCTATCAAAAGAACAAGCTAACGCAATTTTAGTAACGACTCTAAGTGATTATTCTCATGTAGATGGAAAATTAGCGACTATTTCTCAATTTATACAAAACACAACAAGTATTAATAGCCCTATTTTAAACGTCAGCCTTGAACAACGCGGTTGGTCTGGTAGTGAAGTATATTCGATTCAAACTAAAGATACTCAAGACATTCAATTTTTTCTTAAAATTTTCCCCTATGAATCTAAATATTATTTACCTGAAATTTTTGGTCTTTCTTTAATGGAGAAAGTCAAAGAAATAGGTTCTCCTAAGATTTGCGGATGTGGACAATGCATTATTAATGAAAAACGATTTTTTTTAGTTTTAGAAACTCCTGTTAATGGGCTATCTATTCAACAATATTTTACTCAAGTGAGCCTGTTTCGAATAGGTTCTGAAGAAAGAAAACAGGCGCTTAAAGAGTTATGTGAAGCTGTTTATACTTCTGGAGTTAGTTTAGCAAGATTCCATAATCATCTTCCTAACAAAAAACAAGCTTTTCCAAAATATGTTGAGGAAACAATTAGGCAAGATTTAAAGAGTGCAATAGAAGAATTGATCCATCAACCGAAGGATGGGATTGAAATTGAAAAACTTCAAAGTTATACCGAATATGTTCTCCAAAAAATGAAAACCAGCCATCACCTAGTCGGATTAGCCTATAATGATATTAAAACAATTCACGCGTTTTACGATATTAAGACAAGGACATTTTCATTAGTAAACCCAGATCACTTATGCTTTAGTTTTGATAAGAATGGAGAGGTGTGTGGTTTACCCTCAAAAGATGTTTGTAAATATATCTTATCTTTAAATCTTAATCGTTTTCAATATGTTTTAAACGAAAATAAAAATGTTTCTCGAAAAGAATTATTAACTAAGGAAGAGGTAAAAATTGTCATAAGTAGTTTTGAACTAGGTTATGTGCAAGGCGGTGGAATTCTTCCAACCACTACAGAAAAAGAGTGCTTTTTTTTATCACATGATCTTTTTTTTATAAAAAATAGTCGTCGCAATTTGCCTGAACCTGAATTAACTAGAGTAAAAGATCTTGTTGACATTAGCTTGGAAAATATAAGGCTTCAACTATGCGAATAACAAAAAAAGTTTTTTTGAATGAGAAAAAAACTCACGATTGTAGAATGACTAGCTAGGACTGTAGATTATTCTAAAAAATTTTTTTTTTTAGGTTTTGATATTTTACCCAACAATTAGAAAACGATCGGACTTTATGAAAAAAACATTATATGTATTATTGTTTTCTCTCATGACTCAATTGCAAGCTTTAGAATTTGAGCATCAGTTTGAAAATGAACACGTTTGTGTAGATAAAGCCATTATAGCACCTTTTGAAGAAATCGGATTGCATCGCGATACGCAGCCACATGTTGTTATAGCTTTAAAAGGAGGTACGATTACTCGTCTAGAAACTGATGGTAGAAAAACTGATGTAATATTCCCAACAGGCAAACCCGTATTTCGAGATGTTGATCCTGAAAATGAACTTCATCGTAGTGTTAATAATTCTTCTGAACCAATAGAACTAATTATTATAAAATTGAAGAAGTAGAATTTAATAAGAATGGCTTCCCCATTTTAGAAAATAATATCTGCAATCTTCTTGAAACCCAAGCTTTTTTGCTATGCCAGCAGATGCTGGATTGTCAACGTTACAACTCCATATAGGTTCAAGGTTTTTTTTATAGCAATGATCAACAGCCAAAGCACTTGTTATTGTTCCAAGGTTTCTTCCTCGATAATCTATATGAGTAGCAATTCCGATTTCACATTTTTTACTACTAGATAAGCAATAGGACTCACTAATTAAATTTTCTTTATAAGTTAGGGAAAATCCAACACCATTGTTATAAAACCGTTTACTATCTCCATAAAAATCACAAATAAAAGAATACCAGTTGCATTTTGGGAAAGTTGTGTTATCAATTTTTTCGAAAGAATAATCATTAGGAATAGTTTGTTTCCAAAATTTGATATGAAAAGAAGAATTTGGTCTTTTTAATTGGATTCTATTAGTCGGGATAAAGCCAGCTTCTACAAAAAGTTTTTGGTATTCCCAATTTAATGGGCAAATTAAAGACACATAAGAAAGCGTTTTTAAAAAGGAAATAATGTTTTCTAAATTTGTAAGATTTGGTGAGCCTCCCAAAAATACATAACCTGCAAAACTACAAGTCAACATAAATGAGGGGGCGATTTTATTATCAGTAAAAACTTTTCCAGCAGATTTATTTTCTAATATGGCATGTAAAATAGCTTCATTAATAGTTAAGTTTTGGTAAAAAGGTTTGGCTAAAATATATTCTTGGCAATGCAGGATTTGCAAATTAGTTTTATTTTCTATTACTCTGTTCATACATTTAATTATTATTAGTTAAGGCTTTAATAATACATAAGAATTTATTATTATTTATGGCAAAAAAATTAAAGGTAGAAATGAGTGCTTTAAGTGATTCTTGTTTTATTAACGTTTCAGTAAAAAGAAACGCTAATGGATTCATCGAAATTAAAGGGAATGATAATACATGTTTAAAAGCTGCCTTTTGTTCTTTTGAAACAATTACAAAAAAAGAGAACGGGGCTTTTGCTAAAACAAGCATTATTTTACATTTAAAAGAAAACACATCAAAAAAGAAAATTCTACATTTTAGCCAGAATCTTATCGCTCCAGAATGTGATATAAATCATGAAATACAGCTCCTTCAATGTGCTGTAGATGATGTACTATCTATATTGCATAGTCACAATTGTGTAGGAAAAAAAGTAGTTACATTTCAAGCTAGAAAAGGAGACTTCTACCAAAAAAATTTGGAAATATCTGGATTTAGCTTTATTGTTTTAGAAAAAGTTTTTCCTGTTTCTTCCGTTGTAAGCGAAGGAATGATTGCCTCAGTTGATGCTTATGTAGAAGAAAAAAAGGTTTATTTACATTTAAATCAAATTTCAAACGAACAAATTAAAAAAATTGAAACGATATTAATTGAATATTTGCCAAAAGCATAACGAGCCGCTGGATCTATAAATTATAAAAAAATAAAGGTAAAATGTTTATACAATCTATAACTCATTCAACAGAAAATTTAAGTTTACATAACATATTTAAAGGATTTGAGATACTTGCAGGTAATCCCTCTGGAAATTTTTTAGTAAATGAAAATTTACCAAGGATTGTTTTTCATTTAAAAGATCTGAAGCAAAAAAAAATTATTTATGTAAAAAAAGATTCAAAAGTTCATCCAGGTAAAAAAAGATTAGTAAAGAAAGTTATTCTAAAAAGCTTTGAGAAAATCGAACAACAACGATTACTTTCAATACTAGGGAGCGTTGGAGCGATATTAGCGAATTTACACCATAATCAATGTGTTGGCAAGCCGCTTGTTGCTATACAATGGAGAGTTGGCCAACATAATAAAAATAATTTACGTATAAGTCCGCTTATTCCAATCATTTTAGAGGAATTATCGGGTAGTGTAACTACTAGTTTTAGTGAGGGCATTATTTCACATTCTTATGCTTACCTAACAGAAAGGAAGGTATGTTTATTTCTAAATGAATATACCGATGAATTGGTAAAAAGGTTGGAAACCATTTTAGCTAATCACTTGCCAAAAAAAAATGAATGGGTCTAAAAACCCATTCATTAGTTGCTATTTTCCATGGCTAAATTGCTTTCTGGATTTAAATATCGAAAGAAATAAAGCGATAATAAAGGAATCGAACCTAAAACGATAAAGCAATAGTGGAAAGAACTTACCTCAGCTGTTAAGTTTGCGTTAAACGGCAATGTGGTTGATAAGATCAAAGTGGTTAAGGCAACTCCAAAGCTTGCGGATAGTTGCTTAAATAATGAATATAAAGAACTTCCAACTCCTTTATGTTTATCGGGAATGCTGCTAAAAATTGACGTGACATTTGCGGTTTGAGTCATTGAAGAGGAAGCTCCAATTAAAAAAATTAACAAACATAACTTTAAGTAAGATGTCTGTGAAGTGGTAAATACAAAGCTATAGGTTGTTAATGATAAAATGATAAGACCTGTTGCTATAAACGGTAACGGCCCGTAAGTGTTATAATACTTTCCAACAAGTGGTTGCACTATGATCATCCCAGGTGTTATGGAAGCCATAATCCAACCAGTTGTGACTAGATCAATCTCAAGTCCTTGTTGCAGATAGAGAGCAATCAAAAAATTAGCTCCTAAAAAAATAGTATTAGCAGCTGATTGAATAAGATTCCCATAACTAAAGTTTTTACTAGTAAATAAAGATAATGGAACTAGCGGATGTGGCGTACTTTTTTCTATTTTTATAAATTGAACTAAGCAGGCAAGACAAAAAATGGCAAAAAGAGATAAATAGTAAGGGTTAGTTTTTCCAATTTGAGAAAAAATCCACAGCATACCAATTACAGTAAGACTTCCCGTTATAAATCCAGCCCAGTCAAAGGGAGTTTTGGCATAAATTGGATCTTTTCTTACCCAAATAGTGCTTAACCCCAAGCAAAAAATGGATAAAGGGAGTTTAAAGAAAAAAATCCAGCGCCAATTAATTAAGGATGTGACATAAGCGCCAAGAATTGGACCAACAGCTGGAGCAAATAAGGTAATTGTGTTTATGGAAGCAGTAATTTTTGCTCGATGTGACAATGGAACAACCTTCATTAATTCTGCCATTCCTAAAGGAATTGCCATACCTGCTGAAAAACCTTGCATAATTCGAAAGAGAATTAGTTGTTCTATCGTTCCTGAAATACCACAGCCAATTGAACTTAGAATGTAAAATATTTGCGATAGCAAAAATATAGATCTCATCCCAAAATTATTTCCGAGCCATCCGCTTAAAAGAATACCTATCGTCATTGATAACAAAAAACCAACAATAGTCCATTCGGCTTGGCTTGGATTTACGTTTAAATAATGAGAAATCGAAGGCAAAGCTACATTTAAAGAAGAAGAGTCTAAAAGTTCTATAAACCATACCAAACAGTAAATGACAGCCAAACGTTTGCCATATTGTAAATGTTTATCCATGAGAATAGCCCTTAACCTGTAATGCTTTTAAAACGGCTTTTAAGGATTTATTTAAATGTGAAATCGTCAGTTTAAAGAGTTTTTCTTTATCTCGTGCAAGGGCTGCGTCGGCCATTTGTCTATGTTCTTTACTATTTAAAGTAGATAAATCGTCTATGTGTAGTAAGCTTAAATAACAATATCTATCAAATAACTGATAAACATCCTCCCTAAGCTTTAGTAAACAAGGAGATTTGCAACCTTCTATTATGGAATGGTGAAATGCAAAGTTAGCCTTTATTAGATTATCAAGCTTGGAGGGATCGTAATCCTTTTCGATAGTAGAGAGTTTATGGAGATTGGCAATAATATTTGCTTCCCAATTGGCATCTCCAAGTTTTAATGCTTTTTCTATGGCTAACAGCTCAATATCCTTGAAGGTTTCATAAATATCGAGGATTTCACTTTCTGAAATGGTTTTAACATAAAAACCACGATTAGATTTGATCTCTACAAGTCCTGTCGTGCTAAGTCGAGATAAAGCCTCTCGAATGGGAGTTGGCCCAATATCAAAAGTGGCTGAAAGTGATTGCACGCGAAGTTTTTCACCTGGAGCAAACATACCCGTTATTATCCCTTTTTTAAGTGTCTGAAAGCAGCTGTCTACTAACGTTGTATCATCATTCATACGAATTATCTCCTTTTAAGTTCTTAATTTTATCGATAAAATAGATAAATGTCGATAAAAAAATAATTATCGTTTTTTTGCCACCTTTCTTAAAAAGTTAGTTTCTGATAATTTCTTTCAAAATTATCTCAGGTTTTCAATGAAAGAGTCACATTTTGAAGTAGTGGTAGTAGGAGCTGGTTTGTTTGGTTCTGCAGCGGCTAAATACTTAAGCGAAGATGTAAAAAAAGTTCTCTTAATTGGAACAGATGAGCCTTTGACTCAAAATGATTATAGAACCCAAACTTCTTTTGGAGCTTACTATGATCAAGCGAGAATTACAAGGAGGCTTGGCTGGGATCCGATTTGGTCAGAAACAGATAACCACTCTTTATTAAGGTATCGATCCATCGAAGAAAAATCTGGTATAACTTTTTTTGATGAAATGGGTTCTTTAGTTGTTATGGCAAAATCGATTACCAATAGAACGAAATCTATTCTTAGACAATGCCAAAAAAAAGAAATTGATGTTCAACGTTTAAATCTTCAGCAAATGAAAGATAGATGGCCTTGTCTTAAAATACCAACTTTAAATGGGGGAGTAGATGGTTTATATGAAGATCAATTAGCCGGTATCATCAATCCTAGAAAGTTGGTACAAGCCCAAAGAATGCTTTTCATAAAAAACGGAGGTGCGATTGTTAAGGGGTCCGTTTCTAAAGTTGAAAAAGATTTGCCGAGTGGCCTTTGGCAAATAAATGTTTGGAAGGATGGGAAATTAAATCGTTTTTATGCTGAAAGAGTGCTTATCGCAGCAGGTTCATTTATTAATTATAATCGAGTGCTTCCAGATGGCATACAATTAGCACTTTATCCTTATACTGAACCGAATCTGCTTTTTGAGATTCAAGATAAAGATTTAATGAACTATGAAAATCTTCCTACCATGATAAGTGTTGATCCAGATGATGTAGGTAATGAAAATGTATCCATTTATCTCGTGCCTCCAATAAAATATCCGGATGGCAAATGGTATATAAGGTTGGGTCCTGGTATGCAGCCGGTTGTTAGACAGCTAAAGTCACTAGAAGATATGAGGCAATGGTATATTCAACAAAAAATAACAGAAGAACAAAAAGACTTTTTGCTTAAAATGCAGCAAGCTTTTCTCCCTTTTTTACAACCAGTTTCTATTAAAGAAGCCTGTTGTATTATTGAAAAAACCCCTTCTCATTATCCTTATATTGGAGCTATAAATGATGATTTAACGCTTCAAGTCGTAACAGGCGGAAATGGTCATGGCGCTAGAGGATCTGATGAAATAGGAAGGCTTGCAGCAAGAGAACTTTTAGAAAAAAAATGGGACTTATGCATAGAAAAAGAATGCTTTACCCCTAAAGTTAAAAACAAGGATGCTCATTGCGAAATGTATACTGCTAAACCACCTTTTGGTCTTTGTTAAGGATTAAATTATGACAAATGTATTGCATCCCAAAATAGTCAAAATTGAAAGTGTTAAAATCTTTTCTCATCATTTAGAAATATCTCACTTAGTGGATGAAGTCTCCTTCTTGACTAAAGTTTTTTACTATGATGTGAATTTGTTGAAACTTCTCGATCAATATAGTAACACATTTTTGAACGCCATTTATGCCCACATAGCTCTTAGTGAAACGTTTAAGTATTGTTCTTTATTTCCAGAATCGATTGATATAAGTGCCATTAGCTCTCATTTAAATGAAAAAACTTTAGAATTTTTTAAGATGGTACTAAAAAAAGGGTATTCACAATGCTTATATGAGAATAATAGAGCGGACTATGACCCAAACTTTATTTTTAAAAATTTGGGAGATAAATTAATACCGTCGCATAAAGCTGCTAATTTTAATGAAACTATAGTTGTAGGTAATGGTGGGGGAAAAGATAGTTTCCTTGCTATGAAAATATTAGAAGCATCCAACTTAAATTACGCAGTTTATCAATGGACAAGGAGTGAATATGGACGTTCTCAATTTCAACTGGAGCTTTGTGATAAATTATTAGCTTTAGCAAAACCTTCAGAGGTTCACAAAGTCTCGTTTTTTGATGATTTTTCAGAAAGTCCCTTTATTAAACTATATTATCCCCATTTAAAAGGTTCATTTACGTTAGGAATTCCTGAGTGTATCTTTGAGGCTTTACCTTTTATGCTACAGCATGGGTATCACACCGTTTGTTTTGCCAATGAAAAAAGTTCTGATACTGGAAATTTATTCTGGGATAAATTAGGGAGTGAGGTTAATCATCAGTGGGTAAAATCTTTAGAAGCTGAACTTTATTTTCAAACATTTATCCAGCAAAATTTGCTAGAAAATTATCACTTTTTTAGTGTTTTAAAACCTTTATATGATTATCGCATTTTTCAAAATTTATCGAAGTATCCCGAATTCGTAAAAAAATCTCATTCCTGTAATGTAGATAAGCCTTGGTGTAAAAAATGTGCTAAATGTGCTTATGTTTGGTTAGGTTTTTTAGCTCATTTTGATAAAAAAATCGTGGATGATATTTTTGGGACTAATCCATTCGATGATGATGATTTAATCTTTCATTATAAAAATATGCTGGGGATCGAAGGGCATCGTTCATTTGAATGCATTGGCAACATTGAAGAATGTCAATTATTTATGAAAAAATGCATAGCAAAAGGATTGCAAGGGAAGATGGTTAATCAATTTCTTGCCTTTATAAAAAAAGATAAAAAAGAATGGGAAGGAATAGAAGAAAAATATAACCAAGTTTATGATGATCATAATATTCCTAGGGCAATTTTTGAAAAAATGAAAGAATATATTTAAACTACATATGGCTTGATCGATAATGAAAAATAAAGCGACTTTTTTACTTACCCTTTGTCTTTGTCTTCAAACTAACCTTTTTGCTACGCATGAAAAAAAACTCTCCGATTTTTATGAGATAGCTAAAGAAAAGTGTCAAGATATACCCTCGATTAGAAAAGAGATGGATCGCATTAATGAAGAAATTATTCTTTTGTTAACTGAACGAACAGCTTTTGTAAAAAGAGCCGGAGATCTTAAATCCAAAACAACTAAAGTGGCAGATGATCGAGTAAGAGTGCAAGAGCAAGAAGAAAAAATTATTCTTCAATCCATTCTGCATGATCTTCCGATCGAAATAAGTGTGCCAGTTTTTCGAGAAATTATGGAACATTCTATTCGATTTCAACAAGATTACATCGATCGAAATTATAAACAATATTAATGCATTGTTTAAGGAGAATGAATTTAAATTTAGCTAATATTTCAATATTCAATTTAGCCAAAATGTTAACACTTCTCCCTTGTCTTTAATATCTTTACTGCTTTATCCATAATTCAAAAGTCTAAATTAAGTTAAACTGCGGTAATGATAATGAAAATATGCATTTTATGTCTTGGAACTCAAGGTGATATTTTGCCTTATATAGCATTAGGTGCAGAGTTAAAAAGACGTGGACATGATGTCAGAATTGCGTCTTTTTCTAAAGCTAAAACACTGTGTGAAAAATATGGTTTATCTTTTTCTTGTGTAGAAGGGGATGTGACCTTATTAATTTCATCTGAAAAGGGGGAAGACTTTTTTTTGAAAAAGAAAAAAGGGCAATTAGCCTTGATAAAAGAATTTTTTCATTACACTCGTCAGGTCATCGATCAACAATTAGACACTTCACTAAAGGCTGTTGAAGGGAGTGAATTATTGTTGTTTAACCATAACGCTTTTGCAGGGCCACATTTAGGTGAATTTTTTAATATTCCAAGTATTCGGATTACACCCATTCTTAATGTTTGGTCAAAGGAATACCCTTCTTATTTTTTTTTAAAACTGGCTAAATTTGGAAAAGTTGGATCATTATTAAGTCATTTTTTTCATGAACAATTTTTATGGCAACCTATCCGTAAAAAAGTTAATTCTTGGAGAAAAAATAAACTACATTTACAAAGAACTCATTTTTTTGGAAATTCATTTGATAAAATAAACAAAAAAATACCAATCGTGGTTACAATAAATCCAAATTTTTTTCCACCACCTAAGGATTGGGGAAAAAAGATTGTGATGACAAACTTTTGTAGAGTTTACGAGAAAAATACTTGGAAACCTTCAGAAGAATTAGAAGAATTTGTTAAAAAACCCGTCGATCTTTATGTTAGTTTAGGAAGTGCTTCACCTGGATGTCCTCCTTCTTTGATTGCAAAAATGATTGAAGTATTAACAAAAAATAAGATTCGGACCATTATTAACGCTGATTTACCTTTAAATAATATTTTGCTTCCTTCTTGGATATTTCCCGTTAAATATGTACCTCATGATTGGATTTTACCAAAAGTTAAAGGAATGATACATCATGGAGGAGTAGGAACTTTAGCTGCAGCACTTTATGATGCAATTCCTATGCTTATAATTCCTTTTTTTTCAGATCAATTTTTTTGGGGAGAATATATAGAACAGTTGCAACTGGGTCCCAAACCCATTAATGTGTCTACATTTACACCAAATCTTTTTGAAGAGCGATTGAATGATTTGTTAACGAATCAGACTTACAAAAAAAATGTAAAAGAAATGCAACAAAAAATTTTAGAAATACCAGATGGAGTAGATTTAACAATAGCAGCTATTTTTAATTTATTACAGCAGATGAAAAAGGATGACAAATAGATAAAGAAGAAAAATTGTAATAACGGATGCAAGGACAATTAAACTAGCTAATAGCATAGGTCTTTTAAAGGATAGTAAAGAAATTCCATGCTTAATATTTTCTAAAATGACTGGAAAAGATAATTTACTCTTTCCATAAACTCTATCTCGAAACACAATTGGCACTTCCTTTATTTTTTTTATAGGAATTTTTGCCAAAATTTCTAAGACAACCTTCCAACCAGCAGGTTTATAGGTGTATTGTTTGTATAAATCTGCACGAATCCCCATAAAACCTGTCGTTGGATCAGAAATATCTACTATTTGCTTGGCTAAAAAACCACTAGATTTTGATAAATAGCGTCGAAATAAACTCCAGTTTTCTGTTGTAGCTCCTTCAATATATCTTGTCCCAACTGTAACTTCAGCTTCACCTTTTAATATAGGATTAATCATATCAGGTAGTTTGTCTACGGGATGGCTACCATCAGCATCCATCACTATATATATTTGTCCATTTGCTGCATTGAATCCTGCAATGACTGCAGAAGCTAAACCCCTTTCTGAACGTTCGATTAAACGAACAGGATAGCTTTTCATGAGTTGCTTCACTTCTTGTGCTGTATGATCTTGTGAATTATCATCTACAACTATCACTTCACTGGTAATATTTGCTTGTTTTAAAATGGCAAATATTTGGGGAATAATAATAGGAATATTTTTTTCTTCATTATAGGTTGGAATAACAATTGAAACTTGCATAATTTCCTTTTAAGAAGCTAAACGATTATAGACATCAGCTAATCTAACGATATCGTCTTCATTTAAGTAGCTACCAATTTGTACTTCAATTAAATGAAGGGGAGTTTTACCCGGGTTTTCTAAGCGATGCTGAACTCCTACCGGTATGTATGTAGATTGGTTTTCTGTTATTAAAAAAATTTCATTTCCACAAGTTACTTTAGCTGTTCCACTAACAACTACCCAATGTTCTGAGCGATGATAATGCAATTGTAAAGATAAGGTGGCTCCAGGCTTTACTGTGATATGTTTTACTTGATACCTTTTTGACTTTTCTATCAATTCATAAGAACCCCAAGGTCTATAGACCAATCTGTGTTCGGTTGCTTCCGTATGCTTTTCTTGCTTTAATAGATTCACAATCTTTTTTAAATCTTGCGCATGATCTTTATGCATAACAAGCAGTGCATCATTTGTTTCTACTATTATCAAATTGTCAATGCCTAAAGTGACAATTAAACGTGATTCAGAATGGATAAAAGAATTAGATGTTTGCAGGGAAACAACCTTTCCTTGTATTACATTATTAGTTTGATCCTTTTTACTTAGTTTCCAAATATTATGCCAATTTCCGATATCACTCCAGGCACTCTTGAGAGGAAATAGATAGATGTCTTTGGTTTTTTCTAAAATAGCGTAATCGATTGAAATATTTGGAGAATTATGGAAGAGATCTTTATTAAGAGTTATTATGTTATCTTTCTCTTCAGAATCATTTAAAGTATTATTACATGCTGTAAAAATAGAAAGGGCGTATTTTTTTAATTCTTTTATATATTCTTTAGAAGTAAATAAATAAATTCCGCTATTCCAATAATAATTTTTTTGTTTAATGTATTTAGAAGCGTCTTCTATAGAAGGCTTTTCAATAAATTTTTCTACAGGAAAAAAAGCATTATTTTCTTTTTTTCCTATTTTAATATAGCCATAGCCCGTTTCTGGATAAGTTGGTTTAATACCAAAAGTAACTATTTTTCCCTTATTTGCTAGTGTAACAGCTTTAGAAACTAGTTGTGTAAATTCCTCTGGATTACTAATAAAATGATCAATAGGAAGAATTAATAAGGTAGGATTTTTATAAACTTTGAGAGAGTATAGGGCGGCTAAAGCAATAGCGGATGCTGTATTTCTGCCTTCTGGTTCTAATAGTATTTTTAAAGGATTTACCTCTATTTTCTCTAATTGATCTAATAAAGTATAACGGTGGGATTGAGGGCAAATAATAATAGGATTAGTAACGTCAGGAATTTTTTTTATTCGCAAGATTGATTCTTGAAGTAAAGATTTATCAGATAAAATGGGTATGAATTGTTTTGGGTAGGTAAGGCGAGAAAGAGGCCATAATCTTTCTCCTCCACCACCCGCTAAAATAACTGGAATTATCATAAAAAATATAATTAAAATTTTAATTTAATTATACACTTTAGTTTTTTTTATTTATTAAATTATTTTAGACTGTATTTACCAGAGTGAAAATCAACTTTCCAAGTATTACTAAATATCTTCAATTTATCTAACCAATAAGGATCAGAAGTAAGAACTTCAACAAAATATACTTCATTGTTGTAACAAGGACTATTTTTTAAATTACTTTTTCCACCATACCTAATTCCAACAGAAAAAGGGGTTTTGTTTCCGTTTTCAACTTCGCTTTTAATCAGTTTAATTAATTCAGCATAAGAAGTTTTGCAGAGGATAAATTCAATATCTTTTGTGCTATTGTCTTTAAGTCGAAAAAATTTTTTTGCATTATTTATTAATTGGCTTTGCTTAAGCGTTTGTTGAATTAAATAACTTTTTCCGATTTGATTTAAATATTTATGTAAATAGCTAGCTCTCCAAAAAGGAATAGCATGTCTTGGGAAAGAAAAGAAAACAGTATTTGTGTTTTCGAATTTTTCGATAAGATTTATTTTCCATACAATGGCTTTTTTATTATTTGGATACCACTGCAATATAACAGAATAATTGCTTTGCCATAAGGAATCTATATGTTCTAAAGTTGAGTCATCTATGATTTCTAAGGTTCTTTTTAGAAAATAACTTTTTACACATTTAAAAGTAATTTCGAGTAAAATTATATCTTTTAAATCATTAAAGAACATTTCGTTCCAATTTGGATCTGTTTCGTTAATCGATAAAATTTCTCCGTTTTTCATATAGGTAATTTTTGTGACTAGATCCGCCAAGGACCCATATTTATTGCTGCTGCCGTGTATAGGTGTTGTAATGCAAGCTCCAACGCTTAAGTATAAATATTCTGGTAAGGTTTCTAAGGCTAAATCATGTCGGTCTAATTCATAAACTAAATCTGATAGTATGACTCCTGATTGCACTGTTACCAAGTTATTTTCGATGTGCAAAATTTTATTCAATTTATTGGTATGAATTAAAGCTCCTTTTGGCTTTTTTTTACTAATCTTAAAAGAATAACCAAGGCAAATTGGCGTAAACGATTTATATGATTTTAAATAAGCTTGTTTAAGTTCCTCATAATCTTTGGGATAGTAGTCTTTTCGAGAGATCCCTTTTATGAATTCATGGAATGATATTTGTGGTAGATAATCTGTTCTATGAATAATTTTTTCTGAATTAAGTATTATATTTTCCCTTAGAAACCATAAACTTGATGGAAGCTTATTTAGCAACCAGTTTAAAAATTGAGGAATATTTTTTACTTTTTTTCCAACTATTTTCCCCATTGTGAAAAAGTAATCTTCCGATCGAATCTTTTCTCCTCCAACATTATAAACTTGATTATAACTCTCTTTATTTAGGATTAAAATTTTTATATATTCGCACAAGTCATCAACATGTATCAAATCTAAAAACTTACCATTTATGCTCAATGGAAATTTTCTTATTAAAGATAATATTTGCTCAAACCATGCCCCTTGATTTTCTCCATAAACTAAGGACGGTCTTAAGATAATAAAATTAGTTTCAGAAGAGGATAATTCTTTTTTAATGATTTCTTCTTGTCTATACTTATTAAGAGCATAGGCATCTAATTTGCTTATTTTTAGCGATTGTTCTTCTGAATAGCCATTTCTATTCATTTTTGTATCTGAATAAACTACCCACGAGCTTAGATAGACAAATAATTTACATTTTTTCTGTTGTGCTGTTTTGAGTAATTCTTGGGTGAATTCTATGTTATTTTCTTTATTCTTGCTGTTTGCACAATGAATAATCACTGTATCACTATTGAGTAATTCTTCAATTGAAGATAAATTTGTATCTTCAATCTTTACAATTTGAATGTTTTTTATATTGCGAATATTACTATCTGAGTGGTGAACTAAGGCAATTATAGAAAAATTTTCTGATAAAATATGTAGTAATCTATGTCCGATCCCACCATTTGCCCCAACAATTACTATTTTTTGTGGATTACTCATTGATTATTTTAGTTTCTTTTAAATTTCATTTACTTTTTGTTAAAAGAAAAAGGATAAAATAGCAAGAGAATGAGCTCTTAAAAAGATTACTGATTTAAGATTAATTCATAACCAATATATTTTTGAGGATCGTAGCCTGGGTGCATATAGCTAGATTCTTTAAAACCTAATCTAGAATAAAAATTTCTTGCCACTTCATTGATTCTTCTTGGTATGACAACTAAAGATTTCACGTCTTTGTAAACATCAAATACCGAAAAGACAAGGTGTTTTCCAATTCCTTGTTGCCATCTACTAGGTTCTACTGCTAACTGACTAATATAGATTTCTCCTGCTTTATCAGTTTTTTTAAAACCCACAAAACCAATCACTTTGCCATTAATTTTAGCAACAACGAGTGTTTGCAAAGAGTCTTTTAAATCATCTCTTACATCTTCAAAAGCCTCTTCTAAAAATTGGATCTTATCTTTTACGCCAAGTTGTTCTTTAGAAAAGTTTTCATAAGCTTTAGTAAAAGCTTCAATAAATATGGTACGGCAAGCAATCAAGTCACTTTCTTCACATAAATTTAATGTAACTATTTCGTTATTAACTATTTCAGATTCCGAGCTATAAGAGAAAATAAATAGCTTAAGAAATAAAGAAAAAAGAAGAATAGTTTTTTTCATGCTTAAAGTTTTGTTAAAAATTTAGAGTATTATTGAAAGAATACTCATTTTACCATTTTCACTTTTTTTTCAGCTAGTTTACAATTTTTTATTATTAGATTATTTAGCTATTAAAGTAGCCCCGACAGGATAATGATCTGACAAATTATAGATATTTGGCAATTGCACTTCAATAGACGGTTTTTTAGTATCAAAACCAATCGTTGGATTTGTCAATTGAAATAATCCACCTTCAGCTTTTGTTAAAGTAATAATATAGTCCTCTTCATCAATGGCAATTCTGCCTGATTTTTTGTGTTGAGCCGTTGCCATTCGTTGTTTGATAGTGGTGGGTCCTAAACAGGTAGCTTGTAAGCCTAAACTTTTCAAATGAGCATGTAAAGCATGAACTTCTTTTTCATTTTTGGTATTCGCATCGGTTCCTATCACTAATTGCAACTCTTTAAATTCGGGAAAGGTTTTTAAAACGTCATACTTTTCTTTGATGATTTGCAATTGTTTTCTGCCATCCTCTGCATTAGAGGAATTGCCGTGAGCTGACGCTAGTAAAAAATAACGGTCGAATAATTTGTTTTTTGCGAGGATAAGGTTGATTTTTCCTTTAAAAAAACCTTCATAATTTTCTAAAGCAATCACTTGGTAATCGGGTTCCCACGCATCACCTTTTAAAAAAACTAAGGTTCCATCAGCTGGATTTTGTTTATCAATTTGATGAAACAACCCATCCTTTGTTAAAGTATAAGAAACGATTTGATCAGCCTCTTGTGTAAATAAAACCGCAGTGTCTGCTTCGATCAATTTATTGCGAAAAGCTTCAGCACGAACGTTCGGATTGCCAAGTCCTTTAGCAAAATCTGCTTTAACCTGATTAATTTCTTCTATGTAATCTTGAACGAGATGTAAATTTAACGATTGATATAACCAATAGAAAAAAACTTGGCCAACAGGGGAGGCGAACGCGTCTAGATCTTCGTATTTACTATTTATTCCAAAAAAAGTTGAAGGAAGGTTTTTTAAGCTTATCTGAATTGATTCTTGTCTTTCGGTTAACAATAAACTGTCTTTAGTAAATAAGGAAACAAAAAGGGCCTTTTTCCATTCAAAAAGATTTGATCCTAAAATGGGTGTGGTAGAACTTAAGATAGGGAATTCTACGCTTTTTCCAACTCTTGCCGCTTGATCTCTAAAGGCTTTATCCAATTTTAAAAAAACTTCTGGACTATTCCTCAAAAAGTAAAAGGCTTTAATCTTTCCGTAAGTGTTTATAAAAGAGTTTATTTTTTCAAAATCTTTGTCTGAGAATCCAAGTTCCTTTTGTTTTTCCTTAAGTAAGTTTAAAAATTCAGGTGTAGCAACTTCAGAAAGTAAAGGTCCATGTTCCTTATCTAATTCGGTAGCTTTTTGGATGACCTCTTGAGATTGTCCCATGTTTTTTGCGTAAGTTTCCTTTGAGACTACTTGTTCGAAGACTTTTTCACGAATAGGATTGATGGAAGAGCCGTAGTCTCCGGCAAATTCAAAAGGATCGTTAAATGAACCTAAGAGATTGGCGGTATGAACAACGAGACCCAAGATTACATTCATAGATTCCTTTAAAGAAAAATAGAAGTATAAAAAAGATACATTAATTTTTAATTAAGCTTAAAATCTAAACAACTATCTCTAGATTGAACTTATTCTATTTTAAATATTCTTCTAGAGTTTTTGAGTTGGGGAGATTATTTCCTTCCGATGAATATTTAGAGATAGCACCATGACTTTGGAGTAGTTCGATCAATATCTTATTATTTGGATGTAATCTTTCAGCGATTGCTAAAGGTGTAGCGACCGGCGCTAAATGTCCACATTGTTTAGTGTAGTTGAATTCTCCATAAGCATCCCAATCTTGAGCTGTCCAAAAGCTACTTTCATCCCAATACTTAGGCGATGTTACTACATTCACATCCACATTTTTTTTAATTAATGCATCAACGGCATAAATATTTCCTTTAGCTACGGCATAATGTAGAGCGTTAATTCCCTTATTATTTTTGGTTTCTATATTTAAATGATCTTGTTGTAAGAGGATGTTTAATAAATAATCTTGGTGGCTTTGAATTGCTAATAGTAAAGGTGTATTTCCTTCACTATTGGTGAGATTTATATTTGCAAAATTTTCAATTAAGAATAGTATTGCTTCTACATTTCCTTTAGTGATAGCTAAAAGTAAAGGTGTGCATAGTTTTTTATTCAACTCATCTACCGGAACTCCCTTGCTTAATAAAACTTTTATTATCTCTACGTTGTTAGCTAAAGCAGCCTTATGAATAGCAGAGTTTCCGCTGTTATCTTTACTATGTAAGTTATAGCCTTGAGCAATTAGAAAATCTATTTCTGCATCATTCGACTGATACCCAAAACTTAAAAAAAGATTTACTATTTCGTTTTGTTTATGATGTAACGCTTTATGGTAAGGAGTTTGTCCGAGCTGATTGGTCCAATAGATGGAAGATCCTATTTCAATGAGGAAATGAGCAATTTCTAAACTGCCTTTTTCAGCGGCAATATGCAAGGGGGTATCAAGGGCTTTATTGGGAAGTAAAGGATCTAGGCCAAACTTTACACATAGTTTAATAGCCTGTAAATCTTTTTTCTTAACACCTAAATGAATGGCTGTGTCGCCAGCATTACTTAATTTATTGGGATTATACCCATTCTCTTCAAGGATTTGGTATATCGCTTGCTTATCTAAAAGGGATATTTCTTCATCGGATAGGTTAGTTATTTTTGCGGATAATGAGGAAATATTTAAGCAAAAGAGTATAAAAAGACTAAAATATTTTTTCATAGTTTAAGCTGCTTCTTGTAATTGAACTTCTTCTTTTTGTTGGTTTTCTTTCCCTGGTTTTTGGGTTCCAATTGTAATATGGAAATCATGTCCTTTTAGTTTAGAAGACAATCCATAACTTTCTCTTAAACGTTCAAGCTCAGGAGCGTCAACGGCTATAATCCATAGTTTTTCTATTTTGTTATTTTTGCGAATCTTTACCGTACGTAAATCGACAATAGTAAAAGAATATTCTTGTCCAAGCTCTTTAATGTCCCAAATTTCGTTGATAATTTGTTCTGTTTCATACATCACACTAATATGAGCACCGATCCCATTTTTATTGCGATAGTTACCAGGAGGAAGTATTTTTCCAGGTGCTTCCAAAACACTTAAGGCTTCTGTTATGTATTCATCACAGACATCTATATAAAGGTATCCATTTTCTTTTTGCTTCAAAATGCCTTTTTGAGGCAATGAGGCGATTTTTTCGATTACGAGCGGTTGACATTCGATTTGATAATCACTAGAAAAAGCTAAGTTAAAAAGCTTAAATTGTAAAATAATTATTACAAAAGACTTGTGGATAAAACCTTTAAACATTTGGTTTCCTTGTTAAGGATTTTTTGGTATTTATCCTTTAAGAGGATAATTAAGGATTTGGAATAATTCAATATAAATAATTTATTATTAGATGTTTATGAGAGATTTTATCGGTTATAAAGGCTCCTTTCCAAAAGATTGCTGGCCAGACAAAGCAAAAATTGCTGTAAACTTTGTGATTAATTATGAGGAAGGATCTGAAAGAAATATTTTAGATGGTGATGCACAATCAGAAGAATATTTATCAGATTGGCCTTTACTGACTGCCTTAAAAGAGAAAAGGAGTTTATCTTCAGAATCGTTATTTGAATATGGAAGTCGCGCAGGAATTTGGCGTCTATTAGGTTTGTTTGACGAATATTCTTTGCCATTAACGATCTTTACTACGGGTTTAAGTCTTGAAAGAAATGAGCCTTTAGCTGAAAAGTTTAAAAACTCAGAGTATGAAATTGCTGGACATGGTTATCGTTGGATTAATTACGCAGACATGCCAGAAAGTCAAGAAAGAGAAGAGATTGATAAGACGATTGATTCTATAGAAAAATTAACGAATAAAAAAATATATGGCTGGTACACGGGTCGAAAAAGCAAACATACTCGTAAGATTATAATTGATCTTGGTTTACTATATGACTCTGAAAGTTACGCTGATGATTTACCCTATTGGATGCAAGAAAATGGCAAAAAACATCTTATTATTCCCTACACTTTAGACACAAATGATGCTAGATATACAACATCTCCTGGCTGGTCTAATGGGGAAGCATTTTTTCAACATTTAAAAATGACCTTTGATTGTCTTTACCGCGAAGGAAAAACCTTTCCCAAAATGATGACAGTTGCTTTACATGCAAGATTGTCCGGTAAACCCGGTCGTTGTGAAGCGATTCGTAACTTCATCGAATATATTACCTCTAAAGAGCTTGTATGGATTTGCACAAGAGAACAAATAGCAAAACATTGGCAAAAATTATGAATAAAAAACTTATTATTAAGAGAATGAGTTTAAATGAATTAAAAGAAAGCATGAAATGGGTAGAAGAGGAAGGATGGAATCCAGGTTTATACGATGGAACTTGTTTTTATGAAGCAGATCCAAATGGTTTTTTTTTAGGTCTTTTAGAAAATGAGACTGTTGCTATGGGATCAGCTGTCATTTATGACGAACAGTTTGCTTTTTGTGGATTGTATATTGTTAAACCTAAATATCGTGGATTAGGACTTGGATTGCAATTGACAAAGGAGCGCTTAAACTATGTCGGAAATCGAATTACAGGTATCGATGGAGTCGTTAATAATGTCTCTATCTATGAAAAAATTGGCTATAAATCGGCACATAAAAATAATCGCTACAGTTTTTTTATAAGGCAAAATTTAACTTTTAGTCCAAATTTATTGCCTTTAAAAGACTATTCGTTTGAACAAATCCTCAACTATGACCAAACTTGTTTTCCAGCTAAACGAAACAATTTTTTGCGTTGTTGGATTAATCAACCCTTTGCAACGGCTCTCGGATATACAGAAAATGGTAAATTATTCGGTTATGGTGTGATAAGAAAATGTATCAATGGCTATAAAATTGGTCCTCTTTTTAGCGATTCTTATCTTGTTGCAAAAAGTCTTTTAGAAGGCCTTTGCATAAATAAAGAAGGGGCAGTATTTATTGATATACCTGAAAACAATTTGTTAGCTCATAGGCTAGTTGAAGAATACCATATGAAAAAAACATTCGAAGTTATGCGAATGTATAGAAATGGTGTTCCAAAAATAGCTTCAGATAAAATTTTTGGAATCACCACTTATGAACTGGGTTAAATGCATTAACTCATGTTATAAAGTTCGCTAAGCACTATAATTAACCCTATTGCTATAGAAAGAATGAGAAAACTTTTCCATTTTACTTCTCTGTAGAAAAAAGATTTATTCTTTATTTTTAATAACAAATAAATGGGAAGGATAATCGCAATGATGGCTAATATCATTCCTGCAAAACCCAATATAGTTGTAAAAGCATTAGGTATATAAACCACAATAATAGCTGATGGAATGATAGCTAATAATGTAGCCACTAACCGTCTTAAATATCCATTAGTTATTGGTAATTTAGTTTGAAGTGAATCGCACAAACCAACACCGACTCCAAGGATTGAAGTTCCAATCGCTAAAATCGAGATCCACCAGATAAAAATTTGGATCGATTGCCAATGTGAAATTTGGCTTAGGGAATGAATTAATTCTCCAATCTCTGCTTTTCCACTTATAATTTTTCCATAAAAGGTAGGATCATTTTGGTAAATAATCGTAACTATGACTGTTGTCCAAGCTATATATACAATCGCTGGTATTAAGCTTCCCCAAAAAAAGGCAGATTTTAGAACTTTAACTTGGCGACTGCAGTAATTTGTTAAAGTGTGAAAGATTACCTGAAAGCCAAAAGAGGTAAATACTACGGGCAGTAAAGAGGCTAAAACAGATATTTCTTTAGACTTTTGATTAAAAAGTGGGAGGTTTTTCCAATCGATTGCAATTGTTAAGCCTAAAACTAATACTGTAACCACACCTAGCAAGCAAATAAAGAGTAGGCGATTACAATAATCAATCCAGCGAATGGGTAAAAGGAGTAAGGTAATAATTACAAAAGTATAGGAAAAAACAATGAGGTTGAACGAAAAAGAAAGATTTGTTTGAGTCTCAAGAAGTTTTTGAATTATGGATGATCCCCCATATATAAATACGGCTAAGAGAGAATAGGATAAGAGTTTTAAACAAATCGTCCCTATATACTCTGCTTTTTTTCCACTATATTTTCTTCCTAAATCTCCAAGGGTCAGCCCTTCACCGGCTTGTAAATTTAATTCTAAATTAACAAGCGAGGTATAATACATGATATACCAGATAGCTATCATTAATATAGCACTTGGTATTATTCCTATGGGGGAGAGTACAAGCGGTAACGCAATCATACCACTCCCGATACAAGTTCCAGCGACTAATAGAATCGCTCCAGTTTTTGTGTTCATATTCTCCTTTAACTTTTGGATTTCAAGACAAAAAAAAAAGCCCCGCTTTTTAGGCGGGGCTAAATTGTTTAGCTTAAAAATGTTTAAGCGCTAACAAACCTCCCGCCTTTGGGTTGCTCTAAAAAAGCAGAAGCTAAAAAGGTTTATTTTATTCATTGGTTTAAATTTTTTAAGTGTAAATAACCATTATCTGATTTATTCTACTTAATTTTCAAGATTTAAGTATTTTATGAATGTAATTTTAGTGCATGGTGGGATGGTTGGTGGGTGGTACTGGAAACATGTAAAAAAAGAATTAGAGAGAGAAAACTTAAGCGTATTTTCCCCTACCCTTACAGGTCTTGGTGAAAAGAAACATCTTTTAACCTCTTCTATCGATTTAAACACTCATATAATGGACATAGTAAATTTTATCCATTTTAATGAGCTGAACAATTGTATTTTAGTAGGTCACAGTTATGGTGGGATGGTTATTACCGGAGTTGCAGATCAAATAGGCGACAAAATAAAACACTTAATCTATTTAGATGCTCTTATTCCACAACATAATGAAAGTATGTTTGATCTAGTCCCATCTTCCATTAAAGAATACTTAATTCAAAGAGCCAATGACATGGGTGATGGTCAATTTGTTCCTCCTCATCCAGAAGATAGTTATCCTTTTGATCAGCAAAATCGTCAATGGGTGCATACTTATAGCACGGCTCAATCTTTAAAAACTTTTTCTCAACCATTATCTCTAAAACATTCACTTAAAAATTTTACTTTAAGTTTTATTAAGTGTACGCGTGATCATGCCTTAGATAACATGCTAGAAAGAGCTAAAAGGCTTAGAATGGATTGCCATTTATTAAATTCAGATCATTATCCCATGGTCTCTCAGCCTCTTCCGTTAGCAAAGTTGCTTTACAACCTGATAAAAAAATGTCTATAGATTAACTCATCTTAAGTTGCAAGACCATTTTGATCTAAACGTTCTTTAGAATAAACCGTTTGAAAAATAATTTTTAACATAGCTAATAGAGGCGTTGCTATGGCAAGACCCAATATGCCACCAATTGTTGCCAAGCCAATTTGCGTAATAATGATAGAAATTGGAGACAGTGAAATAGCTTTTTTTTGAATATAGGGCGTTATTAAATAACTTTCTAAACTCTGAATAGAAGTGTACAAAATTAAAACAAAGACTCCTAATTCAAAATCCTTGGAAAAAGCAATCAGTAAAGTTGGTATGGCTGCTAAAATAGGCCCTAAATTTGGTATAAAAGTTAGTATGGCAGCGGTTGTTCCTAAAAAAAAGGCGTATGGAATACCGAGTAGCCATAATCCAGTTGTAGTTAAAAATCCAATCACACTCATAGAGAGCATTTGTCCTAAAATCCAATTCTCTAATACATTTCGAATCTTATATAGGAGCGTTTTTAAAAAAAAATGGTGATTGGAAGGAACTAATTTTTGCAGTACTTCCACATAAGAATGAGGATTATAGGCAAGAGCAAATCCAATATAGAAAAGAAAACTTATAAGAAGCAAGAAACTAAAAGAGAAATTAAAAACATTTAGTAGTATCGTTTTAACGCTAATAAAAAATTTATAAAGATCAATGTCATATAAATGAAAATTAGTTTTTATTAAATTAAAGTTTTGATGGGCTAGATCATCCCATAAACTGTTAAATTCACTGGAGATTATTGGTAAAAGCTTCGTGACAAAATAATAAAGAAAGGATAGCAAAATGACAAAAATCAAACTTAATAAAAAAAAGTAGGGGAGTTTTATAAATTTACGAATTGTATTAGCAATAAATCTCAAAAAAATAGCAAACAAAACGCTGGCAAATAGTAAAAAAATAATTTTGTAGTAGAAAACTATGAATAGAGCAAAAGCGCTTAAACTTAAGGTAAAAATAATATATATAGAGATATTTTTTATAGTATGTTTCATAGACATTACTTTTTATAGTCAAAGTTTCTTTTATACTACACCCATTTTTATTTGCTATAGACAATAACCGTTTGCAAATAACCATATTTTTTTCTATGAAGAAGTAAACTTTTAGGAGAAATATGAAAAGCAAGTTTTGTCGTTTAGCCTTTCTTTCAATCATTTTTATGCAACAAACATGGCTTCCTTGTAGCGCTTGCACGCGCGCACTATATGTTGGCGATGATAATGTTGTCATAACCGGGCGCACTATGGATTGGAAAGAAGATATGCATTCCAATCTTTGGTTGTTTCCAAGAGGAATACAAAGAGATGGCTCTGCAGGACCAAATTCCATAAAATGGAAATCTAAATATGGAAGTGTGATTGTTTCAGGATATGATGTAGGAACAGCTGATGGGATGAACGAAAAAGGTTTAGTCACTAATTTGTTGTATCTAGTGGAGTCAGAATATCGACAACCCTCTTCTGAAAAACCACTTCTTTCTATTAGTCTTTGGGCTCAATATGTTTTAGACAATTTTGCTACAGTTTCTGATGCTGTTAATGCTTTAAAAGATGAACCATTTTATGTTATTCCAGCTAACTTGCCTAATAATGAACCAGCTCAATTGCATTTGTCGATTTCAGATGCAACAGGGGATTCGGCAATTTTTGAATATATTAAAGGTGAATTAATTATTCATCACGGTAAACAGTTTACTATTCAAACGAATTCTCCAACCTATGACCAACAATTAGCTCTTAACTCTTATTGGGAACAAATTGGGGGAACAGTCTTTTTACCAGGAACTAATCGTTCGGCTGATCGATTTGCTAGAGCTTCATTTTTTATTAATGCCATACCTAAAAAAGTTGATTCTAATTTTATAACCGCAGTCCCATCACAAACTTTTGCAAATCAAGCCGTAGCAAGTGTATTGAGTTTAATGAGAAGTGTAAGTGTTCCTTTAGGAATAACAACACCTAATCAACCGAATATTGCTTCAACTTTATGGCGTACGATTTCCAATCAAAAAGATTTACTCTATTTTTTCGATTCATCTACGAGCCCAAACACTTTTTGGGTTGCTTTGAAAGATTTAGATATACAAGAAGGGGCTCCTGTTAAAAAAATTACAACAGCGGGTGGTAAGATTTATTTAGGAAATGCCAGCCAAGAATTTAAAGAAGAAAAACCCTTTACTTTTCTTCCTGCAAAATAGTCTAGACAAACCTAATGTGTATAGTATGCATTAGGTTTGGTTCTTTCATACAAAAAAAATGCTATTTTAGTTTAATCTAAAGAATCGTATCATGGTAAATTTTTTGGATGTGTATGAAAATTTACATCGATAATGAGATTTTAAACCATCTTAATGATTTTCAAGATCATTTAAATACAAAAACTCTTCATTTTAATTGGTCAACGCTCTTGACATCTTTGCAATTAGAGCAAATTTATAAAAATATTCCTCCATTTACTAGCGATCATAAAGTATTCACCATTTTTTTAGAGTGGATGGGTAGGGAATGTGCGGAAGATCTTGTAATCGAAATTTATGATCAATTATTTATAGAATGTCTAACCTCTGTAAAACAATTACCTGAGCTACAGTATTCTTTTTTATTACAAAAAATAAAGATAGCAATTGGGCAAAATTCTTTAATAGATCCACCCTTAAAAGTGTTTTTAGCTTATTTAGAAAAAGAACCTTCTTTTGCTATGCACGACTTAATTTTATATTTAGCCTGGGATAGAATGTGTATTGCTTTAGGTATTGTTTTTGAACAAACACTACAGTACGATTTTTTTCTAGCAAATATCGCTATCTTAAAAAAATGCCTAATAGAATCATTTATACATATAAAAATGCAAGGTCGTACTAATCCAAATTTTTTTCGTTTAGCAGAAACCATTTATGCTTATCAAATGCGAGAAGAAAATTTACAGACTTATCCTGAAGAAGAGTGGCAAATCTTATGTAAAATAGCTATTGCATTAAGGGAAAGAGAAGCGTTGCCAAATGTTCCTTATATTGATCAAGCGATAAATAGCCGGAGTCAATTGACTCAAATAAATGCAATAACTCTTGATAATCTAGAAAAAGTGAAAGCGAGCATTCTACTGAGTAATTATGTGTTAACAAAATGCGACTTGCAAGAGTTTGGCTTTAGCTCTCAAGTGGAGTTATTTCATGATAACAAATGGATAAGTGTCAAAACAGACTAAAGGATTTGAGATGAATGTAAATTCTGCTAATTTAACATCCCAAGCTTTTACAACTTCCTTTGAAAATGCAAAATTTAAGCAAATTGATTCTTATGAAGAAGTTGTAAAACTCTTAGAAAATTTCATATTTTTTATAGATGGATATGGCATTTATGTAGTTCAAGATTTACAAAAAGAAGCAGTAATGGAATCTAATGATCCTATGCCTCTTTCTTATGCTGGTATTGTAACAATCGACCATGATCAAATAGAAGTTCGTTGCTATGATGAAAAAAATAACGTTGATTTAAGACAAAATAGAATAAGATTGATTTTTAGTGAAAAGGCTGTATCCTTTCCAATGGACTTTCTTGAAAGATTTTTAAAAGACAATATGTTTGCTAAACCAAATCCAAATTTTTAAATAAAATTAACTATCAAGTATTTTTTTTGAGCGTAGTTGTTTTTTAGAAGAATGTTTTTGTTTCTTTTCTAAATTTTTTGCTTTAACTGATCGTGGCATTTTAGTAGCTATACGTATAGGTTTACGGTAATTAATTTTAGCTACCTTTTCTCTCAGTTTTTGTAAACATTCTCGTTTATTGAGTAGTTGACTTCTTTCTTTTTGACTTGTAACCACAATCCCACTTGGTAGGTGAGTAAGGCGAACTGCGCTATCTGTTACATTTACATGTTGACCACCACTACCACTTGCGCGATAGGTCTCCACTTTACACTCTTGCAACAGAGCATCATCATCTTTAGGCAAAAAAATTTTCATATATTCAAAAAAAAATGGAGTCATCTATAGCTGTTTATAGATGACTCAATTAATAAATTACTAGATTTTACCTAAAAAACTTGGCTTATTGCGTCTTGGCTTTTTGGTAAGGGAAGGAATTTTAAAATTTTCAAAGCTTTTACTAGCTTTCGGGCTAGAGCTTGAAGAAAACTTCTTAGAGGAGGAGTTAAATTGCTTAGATTTACTTTCTGATCTAAAGTCTGGTTTGGAAAATTTTTTAAAATCAGATTTAGCAGATTTTTTAAATTCTGTTTTTCCAAATTCTTCAAATTCACCTTTTGAGGATTTTCTATTTTCAGACTTTGGGAATCTATCGAAATCAGGTTTTGCTTTTTTAAAATCTGATTTAGGAAATCTGTCAAATTCTGATTTTTTGAAATCAGGTTTTGATGACCTTTTAAATTCAGAATTAGAATTTCTTTCAAAAGATGGTTTTGATCTTCTCTCTTCTCTAAATGAAAAGTCATTTTTTTGTGAACGATTGGAATGAAATGAGCTTGATTCATCTCTTCTCATTTCTTTATTACGACGAGCGTTCGAACGAGATCCTCTTTTTCTTTTTCCACTTGAAGATGAACCTTCCGTTTTAGGTTTTGGTTCTAAACCTTCCACAGTAAATGATTCTAAGGGTTTTCCAAGTAACTGATTAATGCGATTAATGCGATGATCTTCTTTATAAGTTGCAAATGTAATAGCGGTTCCTGTGGCTCCAGCTCTTCCCGTTCTTCCAATACGATGGATAAAATCTTCTGATTGGAATGGTAAATCAAAATTAATAACATGAGTTAAAGTGGAAATGTCAATTCCTCTTGCAGCTACATCGGTTGCTACTAAAATATTGATTTTTCCATGTTTTAATTTGTTAATCGTTCTTGTGCGTTTTTCTTGACTCATGTCGCCGTGTAATGATCCGGATAAGTATCCGCTTTCTTTTAATGAATAAGAAAGCTCATCTGCTTGCTTGATTGTAGACGTAAATACAATCGTTTGATTCATGGCTTCAGCTGTTTGAAGAATATGCTCTAGAAGCTTATTTTTGTGATGAATGTCATCAACATAATAAAGTTTTTGAGCAATCAGATTGCTTGTTTGCAATGTTCTTTCAACTTTTATGTGAAAAGGATCTTTTTGAAGTTTCTTGGAAAAAGGAAGAATTTTGTTGTCTATTGTCGCTGAAAATAGCAATGTTTGTCTATTTTTAGGAATCAAAGAGGAAATTTTTTCAATATCTTCTATAAAACCCATGTCAAGCATACGATCAGCTTCGTCTAAAATAAATTTGGACACCTCTGACAAGTCGATTCTTTCTCGGTCTAAATGGTCAATCAATCTTCCAGGCGTTGCAACTAAAATATCATATGGACGACTTAACATTCTGTTTTGGATTGCATAAGACACACCACCATAAATACACACAGTTTTAATGTTGGGAAGATGTTTTGTATATATTTTAGCTTGTTGCGATACTTGCATTGCAAGTTCTCTTGTCGGCACTAAAATTAAAACTTTGGGGGCAATGTTTTTAGAATGTGGCACATCGATCAAATAATCAATGATAGGCAGCATAAAAGCCGCTGTTTTTCCAGTCCCAGTTTGTGCACATGCAATAATATCTGTGCCTTCCATTACTTTAGGTATGGCTTGTTCTTGTATAGGAGTTGGAGTTACATAATCTATTTCTTGTAAAACTTTTACAATTTTTTCATCTAAATCAAAACTATTAAAATTAGACACTATAATTTATTCCTTTATATAAGTCTGTTAGCTAAAGAGGTAAATACATTACGAAAGATTTAGATTAAAAATTCTTGGGGAAAAAGCTTTTACTAATGAATGAAATGTTTTACTTCTAAGTGATAATGGATACAGAATAACAAAAAAAACCTTTTATTCCCACTAAAATATCTATTGATAGTGGGGGGATAAAGATTCTAAGTGGAAAATTGATTCTTCTTTTACAGGGGGGCTGGGTGTTATTGTTTCTTTTGGCCAAAAGTTTAAATAAAAGATAAATAAAAGAATTATTATACCGAATAGAATAGATAAGGATAATAAACCTGACCCTAATTGATTTTGATCATTTGAGGAATCGTCAGACATGCAAGACCCCTTATCTAAAACAGTTAGTTTCAAAATAAGGGGGTATTATGTAGTTTGTCAATAAATAATTTAATTAACTAACCTTACTTTTTTTTGTACAATTCAATCTATCACCAAAAAAGAGCAGAATAAGCCCTAAGAAAACAAATGGAATACTCAATAATTGACCCGCTTGCAAGGAGTCGCTTTGGATCCACGATTCTTGGGTGGCTTTCCAAAATTCTATAATGATTCTAGATCCAAAAACAAATAGGAAAAACAGGCCAATAATAACGCCATCTCTTAACGTTGGTAAAAAACGTTTCCATAAAAAATAGAGAAAGAAAAAGGTTATTAGATAGCAGAAAGCTTCATACAGTTGAACTGGATGGCGCGGGATTATTTCGTGACTTTCAACAGGGTGGCCAAAAATTATACCCCAAGGAGCGTCTGTTTTAATGCCTACAATTTCTTGATTAAAGAAATTGCCGATCCTTATAAAACAGGCAACAATTGCGGTTGGAATACATACAAAATCCATCAATTTTACAAAAGTTAGTTGAGGAAAGCTTTTAAGAATAGTCTTATAGTAAATAAATAAAGCTAACATAACTCCGATTGTGCCACCGTGGCTTGATAATCCACCTTGCCAAATCTTAAAAACGTCTAAGGGATGATTTAGGTAATAGTCCCAATCATAAAAAACTACGTGACCAAATCTTGCTCCAATAATGATACCTAAAATGATGTACCACAACATTTTATCGGTTAAATAAAGCCCAATTTCTTTAGCTTTATCTTTTGGATAATGAGCTACTTGATGAAAATATTGTGAAAAAAGATGCATCAATACAAAGTAGCCAATAATCAATCCTGTGACGAAACTTACACCATACCATCCAATGGGATGATTTAAATAGGGTATTGTAAAAATTTCTCTATTTGGATTCCAATAAATCCATAATGAATAAATCAGCATACAATCTTATTTTTTTAAAGAGATGAATAAAATTTACATTTAGAGCATTTGATAAGCTAAGCTATTGAACGTTCAATAAGGGGCATCTAAATCAAATGTCTAAACTAACAACAATAGCTGGAAGTTTATTGCCAATAAGATGAAAAGTCAATTTATTTAAAGGTAGTGAAAAAGATAAAAGAAAAGGCTTCTATTTGCATAGAAGCCTTTATCGGAGTAGAGGGATTCGAACCCCCGACCTACTGCTCCCAAAGCAGCCGCGCTAGCCAAGCTGCGCTATACTCCGTTCGAAATAAGGCATGAATATAGCAAAAGAATTTTATTTATGCAAACACTTTATTCAGTTTTTTTCAATTTATTTGCTAATAAATGATAATGATCAGTTATAGCCATATCATTGTTTTCAATAGCATTTAGAACAATTTTATGACTCGACATAACTGTAGAATGATCGCGTCCTCCAAAAAGGTCTCCAAGTTTTGTGAAAGGAATTTTTAATTCTTTTCGGCAAAAATAGATGGCTAAATGGCGTGGAACAACACAATCGCGACTTTGTGCTTTGCCTTTTATATCATCTGTCGTTATCCCAAAATGTTCAGCTACCTGCTGAATGATTTTTTCAGGGGTCAGAGTATTTTTTTCCTCAACTAAAAGTAGATCTTGTAAATGGTGTTTCACCATTGGTACGGTTAGACTAATAGATGGGTATTTAAAATCTGCTTGATTTAAGTGGATTCGAAGAACTAAAGCTTCTAATGCTCTAATTAAGGCTTTTAAACTACTTTTAAAAGAATCTAACAAAAATTGAATAACTTTTGGGGCTAAAGGAAATTTTAGTATTTCTATTTTTTTTAATAAGATGGTTTTTACATCTTCAGCTGTCAAGTTGTCTAAAGATAAAACGATTCCCCATTCAAAACGGCTGATAAGGCGAGGTTCTATAAACTGAAGATCTCCGGGAGCACAATTTGCACTTAAGACGATTTGCTTTCCGGTCATTTGTAAAGAGTTAAAGGTGTGAAAAAGCTCTTCTTGTGTCGCGCCTTTTTTAGAAAATATATGCACATCATCAATGATTAAAACATCAGCATTTCGATATGATTGTCTAAATTTACTCATCTCACCAGCTCTAATCGCTGTAACGACATGTTCTGTGAAACTTTCTGCCCGAACATAAATAACTTTAACTTTTCTATTCATTAGTTCATTTGCAAATGCCATAAGTAAATGGGATTTGCCAAAACCTGAGTTGCTATGAATAAAAATGGGATTAAATAATCCAAGTTCTAAGGGTTGATCTTTGTAGCCAGCAGTCTTTGTAAAAACTTTATAGGCTAAGAGATTTGAATCATTTTGAATAAAATTGTCAAAAGTACAATTACTATCAGGGTAATCAAAGTTTAAATTAAATTTTACAGATGCTGGAACAGAGGCTTGTTTTTCTTTCTTTTTTTTTAATTGTGTAACAGGAACGTTTTGAACAAGTAAATGGATCTTAATTTTTTTTTGATTATTATTAACAAATTTGGCTTGAACTTTTTTCCGCATGTGTTCTTCAAACCAAAGAACTTGAAAAGAATCTTTAGCTTCAAGATACAAATTACAAGCATCGTATTTTACAATACGCAAAGGCTTTAACCATTTATGCACGGTTTCAGTGCCAATTTCTTGTTCTTGCTGAGCTAAGAAGTTCAGCCAGGCTTGCATGATCAACTCCTGGTTTTAAGTCTTCTAAAGCTTTTTTGCTTTAGAAGACTTAAGTGTTTATCACTTTTTGCTTTTTATACTAGTCAAAGGTGGTTGCGGTGCATTCTGCAACTGTCTTTGGGTCCACCATTGCTGTAAAATACCTAACAACATGGAAGATAGCCAATAGATATTTAATCCAGAAGGAAAATTATAAAACATCACAGCAAAAAGTATTGGCATGATAGAACTCATGGCTCTTTGCTGTCTTTGTTGGTCTGTCCATTGAGAGCTATCTTTTGGAAGCTGAGTCATCATTCTTTGTTGTAAAAACATGACGCCACCCAATAAGAATGGAAGAAGATGAAACTCATTTCCAAAGAAGAAAATAGGAGTTTGCCAGCTAAATAAGACGTCTGGGGCTGTCAAATCATCAATCCAACCTGGAATGAAACTAGCTCCTCGTAATTCAAAAGTTGATTTTAGCAAATCAAACATACCAATCAAAAAGGGCATTTGTAGTAAAAGGGGAAGACATCCTGAAATTGGATTAACACCTCTTTCTCTATACAAATTCATAATTTCTAATTGTGCTTTTTTAGGATCTTTTTTGTGCTTTTCTTGGATAGCTGTAACTTCAGGCCCTATTTTTTGCATCGCCAACATAGATTTTGTTGACCACGCATTTAATGGGTACATCATGATCCTTAAAGCAATTGTCAATAAAATGATCGATAAAGCCCATGATCCTGAAATCGAATGAAAAAATTTCATTAACACAAATAAGAAATTGGCAAAAGGTTCTGAGATAAAGGAAAACCAACCGTGAAAGGTTTGGGATGCTATATAATCAGGATTGTAGCCAGTTGCTGTATTAGAATAAATTTTATCTACGGTCTTTAACACATCATCTTCAAAGGGACCAGCGAAAATTCTAAAGTCCATGGAACCGCCAGAAGAGTTTAAGGGTAACATGACATTATATCCTGGCATGTTTTGCGCTTTGAAACGATCATACTCTTGTTGTATTTCTACAAGCCTTGACGGCACGACAGTTCCTGCCACTTGTTGTACTCTAAAACCGGTATCAATTTTTGTTAATGGGTCTATGATGATGCCAAAAAAACCATTAGAATTATCAATCCAATCGGGATAAACAGAGCTTATGGTTGTTGAATCTTTGGGTAAATCAACTGTTTCAACAGCAGGCTTATTGTTCCTTGTAATTCTATATTTTAAAGAAGGTGCAGGTCCTCCTGAAATCCACTCCACTTCAGGAATACCACTTGTTAGCCAAAGACCTCTTGCATCTCCATCTACAGTTATATTTAAATCAATAATATAAGGAGCATTTTTTTCTATAACATCTTTTAAAGAAAATGTTTTTGTAATAGTGCGATGTGATTGCTTTGCCTCAAAAACAATTCTATCCTTTGTGAATTCTTTAACTTGAAATACAAGTTCAGCCATTTCAGGATATTCAGAAACAATATTTAAAGCATAATGCTTAGGTGTCACTTTAACAGATTGGAAAGGAGGTTTTTCAATTAAATCTCTTCTAATCAATGGATAATAACCACCAACTGATCCCTTCTCATGGAAAGTTAAATCTTTAAGGCTAGCACCTGGTGTGTCGTAAGAGTGAGACGGAAATCGGGCATTATAGGGATGGTTTTTTGCCATTTCACGATCAAACTCTATTTCCCTAACTACACTTAAAGTATTATTTTTTGTTTTAAATGGAAGGTTTATTTCACTCAAAGCTCCACCGTAGTTAGAGAAAACTAACTGAAGATAGTCATTCTCCAACACATAAAATTTCTCTTCTACCTTTTGATTGTTATTGGAAACAGGATTAGTCTTGACTTGAAGAGGCTTGATAGAATTTTCTAAATATTCAAGGGCATCAAGAGGGATGAGTTTTTCTCTATCAGAGCTATATATGCCTACAGGGAAAATACCTTCTCCATTTTTTGTCAGAGCAATCGAATCATAAATTTGAAGAGTATTATCAGATGAGATATCTAAATCTTTTCGTAATTGTTGCCTTTGCTTTTGGAGGATTGAAAAGTGACCATCGATGTATTCCCCATTATAAATTTTACCATTTTCTGTAGCTGGAATCAAAATAACTGAATATTTTCCAAAATCTGGCAAAGTTTTAAAAATTAAAGGCTTATTACCTTCTACTTGGTATATAACGGCTTTACCTTTTTCATTTGAGGAGTGTATTGTTTTTATAGCAATATTTTTGCCGTCTATTTGTGCAAAGGCTTGGCTTGGCAAACCATTTTGAGTAGTAATTGTAAGAATTGTACCTTCTTGATAGATTCCATTTGATAAAAAATGAAGTCCTTGTGAATCAGAATATATAGGAACAATGGGTAGGCTTGTTTGCTCAACATTCAATTTTGCAATTTGAGACTCAATTTGTCCTAATTGCTGTTCTTTAATTGCTTTTTGTTGTTCAAGCCATTGTCGGGTGCGGTTATCATGATCACTTTGAAAATAATTATTTACGAAGAATAAAAGTACTGTCAAAGCGATTATAAATAAAAGAGATCGTTTGTCCATGATAATAAACTCAGCTTTCTATAAAAAGAAAAAAGTTAACACATTCACCTTTAATGGTTCAAGTTGTATATCTTTCATTTATAAGGTTTTCAAAATTTCTTTTGTAACCACTACTTTTTAAGTTTCTCCTTGAAATATAAGACCTTTAACTAGCTTAACAAACGGCAGTTGCGAAGGATTGGTTTTAGAAGGTTTTAAAAACAAAAGTTCAAGTTTGCATGTTTTTATGGTGTATAAAAGGATTTGTGTTTTATATATCATTTTTTTGAGAGATATTTTTCAAAGATTTTTTATTCTATATTAAAGAAAAGCTAATGGTTAAAGATTAATTTTTAAGGAAGAATCTATCTTCTAAGGTGCTTTGAAATAGATTAAAAGACCCAAATTATTTATTGTTATAAAGCTTAAAAAACAAAGCTTAACTTGTTATTTTAAATGGGTAATAACGTAAAGTTTCATAGAAAATAAAAACGAATTGTTTTAAGGAAGGTTATGGAAGGGAAAGAGTTAGGTGATTATTGCATCATTAAACAAATTGGACAAGGCTCCTTAGGTAATGTATTTTTAGCCGAACACCGATTTATGAAAAAGCAATTTGTTTTAAAAGTATTGCCTGACGAACTATCTAATGACCGAAGTTTTATACAAAGATTTGAAGAAGATGTCACTCTCTTATCTTCAATAGAACATCCAAATATTGTGAAAATTCGCAATGTATCTTTTGACCAAGGACGTTTTTTCTTAGTGACTGATTGTGTTGTCGATGAATTTGGAGAAACTACAAATTTAGGGCAATATTTTTTAGAAAAAGAAAAAAAACTTGATGAAGAGGAAATTTTTCATATTTTAAGACAATTAGCAGATGGATTAGATTATGCTCATTCGAAAAAATTTGGCACTAAAGGAATTGCGCATAGAGGTATTAAGTTAAATAATATTTTAATGGGTAAAAAAAATGCGCTTGGAATTCGTGATGTTTATTTAAGTGATTATGGGCTATCAAAAATTGTTGGAATGAATGCTGTTTTAACAAGGACTTATAAATATGTGGCTGATGCTGTTGGAGTCGATTTAAATTTTGCCTGTGGAAAAAATAGAATAGAAAGTTATACAGCTTTACCAAACGACAAGCAAAAAATTAGTCATTTGCATGCTTCTTTTTTACAAAATTTCATTTTTTTATCTCCTGAGCAAAAAAAGGTAGATTTTTTGCTAACGCATGGATGTTCTGCAGATATTTATGCTTTTGGTATACTTGCTTATTATTTATTAATGGGAGAATTTCCTGAAGGGTATTTCCCTATGCCATCAGAGAATTCGGCCTGGAAAAAAAATTGGAATTTATTAATCCAAAAATGTTTAGCTAATAATCCTTTAAATCGACCAGAGCAATTAATCCCCATACTTGATCAAATTAGTGAAAATATTTCTATACCAAATCAGATTGGAATAGAAATTATGAACGTAAGTCAACAAGAACTAACTACCCCTTCTTTTCAACAAGAACCTGAACACGCAAGGACACTAGCGGAAAGTTTGCCTGGACTTCAGCGCGTGGTAAATCCAAGTGATGTACAAGGAAAAGTATTGCGTCCTGTTTTACAAATGACACACTTAGAACGACCTAGAAATGACGCTGATCCAAGTCTTTTATTTCAGGTCGATTCAACTGTTAAGCAATATCAACCGGAAAAAAAAGAGCAAAAAAACATTCAGCCTCTTCTTACGGATATGGTTGTGATTAGAGGAGGTTCTTTTGAAAGGGGAAGTTATGATGGCAATAGAGACGAAATGCCTCGTCATCAAATAAATCTTCCAAGTTTTGCGATAGATACACATCCTGTTACCAACGAACAATTTGTTCGCTTTTTAGAAGCTATGGGTGGGGAAAAAGATAGTAATCACAATGATATTATCAGAATGAGAGATTCTAGAATTAAAAGAAGTGGTGGAAAATTAAGTATAGAGTCTGGCTATGCCAAACATCCAGTGGTTGGTGTAACTTGGTATGGAGCCGTAGCTTATGCTAAATGGATAGGTAAAAGATTGCCAACTGAGGCAGAATGGGAAATAGCTGCCTGTGGAGGAGACCAACATTGTTTATATCCCACGGGAGACGATATTGAAAAAACTCAAGCAAACTTTTTTAGTTCTGACACAACAGCTGTAATGAGCTATGCTCCCAATTCATTCGGCCTATACGATATGGCAGGAAATGTTTATGAGTGGTGTCATGATTGGTATGGATATAATTATTACGAAATATCGGTACAAGAGCCAGAAAATCCAAAAGGACCTCTTCAAGGTGTTTATCGAGTTTTAAGAGGAGGTTGTTGGAAAAGCCTAAAAGAAGATTTACGCTGTTCTAGAAGGCATAGAAATAATCCTGGAACAGTAAATGGGACATATGGCTTTAGATGTGCAACCGATGTACAAGCAATTTAACGGTAACAAAATGAAATCAGTAATGTTTGTTTGCTTAGGTAATATTTGTAGATCGCCAGCTGGTGAATGGATCTTAAGACAAATGGCTGAAAAAGCAAAAATTCCTGTAAAAGTGCAAAGTAGCGGACTTGGTAATTGGCATCTTGGACAACTACCAGATGAAAGAATGCGCCATGCAGCAGCTTCAAGAGGTTTTCATTTAACAAGCCGTGCGCAACAATTTAAGCCAAAATATTTAGATGAATACGACTATATTTTAGCGGCTGATCAAGAAGTGTTACAAGATTTACATAAATTAGCAAAAACAACAGAACAAAAGTCCAAAATTCATTTAATGACAACATTTAGTAAAACATTTCAAAATCAAGAAGTTCCAGATCCATATTATGAAGGAATGCAAGCTTTTGAATTAGTTCTTGATATGTTAGAGGATAGCTGCCAAGGATTGCTAAAAGAAATAAAAAAATAACCTTTCACTGTAAAATGGCTTTTTAAATGTGTTAAAAGCCATTTTTCTTATAATTTTTTCTAATAAAATTTTTTTTTAAGGTTGTGCTATTTTTTTCAACTTTGTATTATTGCTTGTGAATCTATTTAGGGAGGATTTTTTTTATAGATATCAATTAATTATAAAATAAAAAACTTAAGGAGTCCGATTATGAAAAATCTATTTAATGCAAAATCTATTTTAAGCGCTACATTAGTTGCTTTATCTTTAGCAACATTTAATATGGCAGAAGCTCAAAGTTTCGAAGACAAAATTTGCGCAAAATTGGAATCCTGTCCTTACTTAGGCCTCGTATTGGATAAAGTAAAATGTGGACCAATAACTATCGAGGATGTTCGTTTAAATCGTCATGAAAAAGTAGCCATCGTATCACCTGGAGAAACTGTAAAAGGTAAATTAAGATACGAAATTGATTCAGATAAGCTAGATTGGAATGTGCATCATATTATTGTTGGATTAAAAGATGTAGGAGCACAAGATTGTATCACTCACAGCTTTGGTTTTAAAGACTCGAAGGGTAAGTCAACTTTTGAGTTAAAAGCGCCAAAAGAAAAAGGTGTATATGAAGTAAGATTTAGCTATGCACAAGCCTTTACTTGTGAAGGAGCTAGAGATACTTGGGATGCTGACACTGATCAACCATCTAGCAAAGCTACAATGGGTATATTAATCGTTGAATAACGATTGATATTCTAGTATCCATTGTGAGTTTTCTCACAATGGATAAAAAATCTTAACCGCTCTTAAAAAATAAACCTAAAAATCTACCAAAAAGGTAAATTTTTTGGTGAAAATTAGGTATAGTTTAACTCCATGATTGACTCTAAATTTATACATGGTTTTGCTGTATTTTTTGATCTTAGCAACTCAACAATTGCTCTTATAGCCTATAGTTCAAATTCTTTAGGGATTCAAAATCTAATAACGTTAAATATGAATAGCTATTCTCTTTACAAAAACTTTCTCGGAAACCAACTAACATAATTTTGGCAAAAAATTCGCTTGCTGGCAAATAAAAAAATTTAATTCTTGATCAAATTAAATTTATAATTGATTAGAAATGCTTATTTTCTCCTTTTCTAATAATAGACTTTTTTGACAACGTACCTTTAATTATGCGTCGTGCCGCTTATTATGGATGCGGAGTAATTGCTAGTATCGTTATTTCAAACTTATTCGGACCGTAAACCCAAAATATTCGGTATGCTCCTGAAGTTTTGTTTTGTGCATCCGATTCAAAAACATCACCCCCGAAAGGAGACTTCATCTCATCAAATTTATGTGTGTTTAAAGAGGGATGTCTTAAGTTGGCATTCATATATGCTAAAGCTTTTCCGACAGCTTTAAATTGCACTTTTTTGTTCTTAGATTTTTGCAAACGAAGAAATTGATCCTCAACTTCATTGGTAAATCTAATCTTTAACATGTTCTTTATCTTCGTCATCTAAAAATTGAGAGAAGTCAATATTCATATCAACCATGCGTCCATTTTTTGCATCTTCGATTCCTCTCATTAATGTGACCAAGGCTTTGGGATTCTTATATTCCAATGTTCTCGAGCTGGAATTTCCACTAATGGGTCTAATACAATTTTACCATCCTCCTGGCGTGAAATACGAAAAGAGCTAAAATGTTCTCTTCTTCCTTAGATAAAAAACTGCCTAAGCAAACGCGATATTTATTATCCATTTGAATTTTATTGGGTTGCTTTTTCATAATTTTCTCCTTGATTATATCCCATTATACTAAATGTGGGATGGAAAGTGGAATAATTAAAATGCTAAGCCTTCTACCGTTTGTTTTTCGATGAATTAAAGATGTAACAGTTTTTTTAAGAGTTTTTGTCTAATAAAGCTTAAATTTATCTTGTAATCTGGTTGAGAACAAATAGTTTTTATTATTACTAATTGCCTTTTTAATAATAAAAATAGTTTGGGACTTATACATGGAATGACCTCCAATTTTAGGGGGTCAAACAATACCTGTGTTTTCCAAAGGTAAATTTTTTCTTTAAATTTCCTTAACTATAGAGTTGTATACTAGATATAGTACATATCTGTCTTAAGGGGAAGTTATGGAAGTAAATGGCGTTAATTTTACTGACACAACATCAATCATAACAGCACCTGAAACTAAAAAAAAATCATCAGATAAAATCATCAAAGCCTCAATTGTTTTAAAAGGGGCGGAAATTGCAGTTAAAGATCCTAAAATCTTAGAAAGAAAAAAAGAATATAAAGAGTTTATAAGAAGGTGTGCTCCGGAGGAAAAGTCTTTAATTAAACAGGCCTTACAAGCTGTTACAAATAACGAATTAAACGATTTCACAGAATCGATTAACAAAGTTAATTGGAACGAAGTATTTAAAAGTTCCCAAAAATATCCTTTCATTGCCCTAGCTGCTTTTAAAGCTGGAAAAATTTCAAAAGAGCAATTATCAACAGTACTTTTTTATTATAGTATAACTCTTGGGATAAAACCAGATTTTGTGGAGTGTATTCCTCTTTTTGATAAAAAGGCGCTTAATCCAGCTGCATTAGAGATTATGGAAACCGAAACAGATTTTTCTAAAGAACAAATTAAAGAATTTTTTGATAAAGCTAAGCGGCTACCTTTAAGTGAACAGCGTCTTTTTATTTATTTGCCTTCCATAGTGGAGAATTCGATTATAAAAGCTTTAAAAAAAGATGCTCATTTTAATAATTGGGGATTAATGGAAAACGGAGGAAAAAGTATTGTTTCCTTGCCTTCCTTATCTCTTATGCAAAATTATTTAGATATTAAATATGGTAAAGACTCTGTAAAAATTAATCCAGTAATAGGCTTATCTTCAAGAGAAGATATAAAAAAGAATGGTGAACAAAATACTCGCGATTTAGCTATGCATTTTCCTTTCGTTACTCTTCCAAAAGAGGCTGATGGTTCTAAAGCGCCTTATGATCAATTTTCTCTTCATGATTTTTATCACGCTGTTTTATGTTCTTCTATAAGAAAAAAACATCGTAAAGGATATGCTTACATAGTAAATATAATGGAAAACTATAAGCCTATCAATACAACCAGTAACGGAAAAAACTTCATTGAAACATTAGATTTTGTTTTGATCGATCAAGAATTTGCTGAATATAGAGTTGATGGGAAAAATATTTTTCGAAATGTACCTCATAGAAAAAGTAGTTTTTTTTGGTTATCTTTTTGCGAACGCTTAAAAATAACTTGGGCTAATCAAGAGTTTGATAAACGTCTAAGCGAAGAAGATTTTTTAAAGGAATGTAAAAATATTATTGAGTACTTAATTTCACATAAAGAGGCATTTGAAAAAAAATATAAGATCGAATTGTCTTACAAAACCTTGAAAAAGGCGTGTAAAGATATCGCAACTATTTTTAAAAATGTAGATGAAGACTCTTATATCAGTCGACGAAAGCAAACGTTGCTTTATATTTTTAAAGACTTAGTGAAAAAAAAAGAAAGAGCTTGAAGAAACTTCAAGCTCTTTCTAATGATTAATTTAACTTTAACGTAATGGTTGCAAAATAACGTTCTTTATTAGCTTCAATACGCTTCCACTCGAAAAGTGCATGACTACTTAGTTTTTTTCCGTAGGCATCATGTGTATCTTCTAATTCAACTTGGAGAGGTTTATTAGCCTTGGTTATAAGAAATCCTGCTAAAACCTTTAAGTAGATATCAATTTTTACTTTTGATGAAATAACTTCTCGTTCACTTTTTCTAATAAGTAGCTCAGTTGGCTTTCCATAAACTGGCATTGGGATTTTTATTACTAAGCGTCGTTCTACTTTATTTTTTTTTCCGATATTTTGTTGACTATCAATAATGGAGAAGCTTACATCTCCTTCATTGCTGTATTCACGAGGTTTACTGTTATAACCAAAATCTAAGAGCTGATTTAAATTTTTTTCATCTAATAAATTGTTAAATAAAGCTAGCTGTTCGTTAATCGTTTTTAAACCTTCTTCACTAATGTCATTAAGGTTTACAGTACCTTTCATTGCTTTTTGGTAATAGTGTACTAAGTCTTCTACTTTATAATCATAATTAGGGGCTGGTTTTTTATTTTTTACAGCATCCACTATGATCAAAATAATGCTTCCAAGGATTGGTACAAATAAAGAAAGAATTCCTCGCCAAATGTTATCAACACCTTTTTGACGCATCGTTTTTGTATCGATTTTTTCGGCTTTATGAGTTCCTAATGGGGCTTCTGCTTCAGATTTTTGAGCAAAAACCTCTTTGGCAACTTCTTTTACTTCTGCATCTTTTGGTTTTAAAGCTGTTTGGACTATCCCGGCAATGATTTGTCCAGGAGCTAGAATAGTTCCTAAAATCGGTGTCTTCAAAATCCAATCTATTGCTTTATTATCACTCATAATAATTACTTTGGTTGTAATACTCCTTAATTTTAATTTATTATTATTAGGAATGTATTAAGATGATTAATTAACTTGATAAAAAAAGAGATTATTATTCTTTATTTGAAAAATTTCTTCTTTTGCGTAGTTAATCCCCATATTTTATACTTTAAAAGATCAAATTTAGGGCAATATTTTAAGGATATCTATGAAATTACTACTATCTAAACCTCGCGGGTTTTGTGCTGGAGTGGAGCGTGCGATCGAAACTGTTGAAAAAGCATTAGAACTATGGGGAAGACCTATCTATGTTAAACATGAAATTGTTCATAATACTTATGTGGTGGACGGTCTTATAGAAAAAGGGGCAATTTTTATTGAAGATGTAAGTGAAGTTCCAGTTGGTGCTAGACTCATTTATTCCGCTCACGGTGTCTCTCCAGCTGTTAGAGATCAAGCAAAGGCAAGAAATTTAATTGAAATAGACGCAACTTGTGGTTTAGTCACAAGAGTGCATTCTGCTGTAAAACGATATGCTAACTTAGGTTATCAAATCATTTTGATAGGTCATAAAAATCATGTGGAAATTATTGGGACTGCGGGAGAAGCGCCAGATGTTACAACCATTGTGGAATCTCCAAAAGATGTAGATAATTTAGAATATACTCAAGATCAAAAGCTTTTTTATATTACACAAACAACTCTTAGTTTAGATGATGTGAAAGAAATAACTGATGCTTTAATGAAAAAATATCCTCAAATTGAAACTCTTCCAAGCTCTTCTATTTGTTACGCTACAACAAATAGACAAATGGCATTAAGAGAAATTACTGATCAAACAGACTTAGTGTTGGTGGTAGGAGATCCAAAAAGCTCTAATTCCAATCGTTTACGAGAAGTTGCCGCGACAAGAGGGGTTGCCTCCTATTTAATCAATAACGAAAGAGAGATTTTACCAGAGTGGTTCCATAACGTGAAGACAATTGGACTGACAGCCGGTGCTTCTACACCTGAAGAAATTGTACAAGCTTGTATTGAAACATTAGTACGTTTTGGAGTGACTGAAGTGGAAGATGTCGTTTATACAACAGAAGACGTTGTATTTCAATTGCCAAAGCCAGTGGTCATTGCTTTTAACAATCGCTAATGTATTTTGCCATGTAATTTATATCACATGGCAAGTCAAATGTTGTTTGACATATTCTTGTTGTCTTCTTTGAGACAATTGAAATTTACTTTCATGGGTGCCATCTAATATATCGTATATTACAGTAAATTCTTTCATAATAATGCCGATACCGGGGCATAAATTTAAACAAAAAGAAGCTTGGTTTAAATTTTCTTGTAAAGTTGTTATTTGGATAAAATTATTGGACGGTTTGTCACTATAGATATGGGGTAAAAAGCCATCTTCTGGCAAACGCCATAATAATAAATCGACATATTTCGCCACTTCTTCATTGGGAGCGAATAGGATAATTTTTTCTTTTTTATTGAAATGATCTGTCACTAATTGACATATGCGAATCAACTTTTCTTGATTAGTAGAAATCCTTAAAAATTGAACATGCACCATAAGATTTTAGCTATAAAGATTTATTTTTTAATGGGATATCAAGCATGCCACAAGAGACTAAAAATTTAAAAGCTTCTTCTATTGTCATATCAAGATCGATTAACTCTTCCCTTTTAAAAAGGAGCATGAATCCAACTGAAGGATTAGGAATACCTGGTACAAAAATGGAAATCTGTTCTTGAAAAGAAGGGTCTGATGTTTTTGTGGCATCTTCATTGCTGATTAACCCTATACTTAATGCTCTTTCATTTGGAAAAGGAACTAAGACGACTTTAGAAAAAGATTTTTTATCAGAACCAAATAAAGAATTGGTGGCATCTTGCAAGGGTTTATAAATTTTTTTTATAAAGGGGAGATGGAGAATAAGATAGTCACTAATTTTTAAAATTTGTCGAAAGAAAAACCAATTTGCTAAATAGCCTAAAAAAAAGATCGTAGTTAAAAGAAAAATAATAATGAGGGCTTTACTAGCTATTGCAATAAACTGCGCAGAAGAAAAAAACAAATGGGAAGTTTGAAAAAAAGAATATTGTCCTAAAAAAGATTGAATCGGTTTAAGAAAAGGATTGGTGCAAACATTTACTACTAAACGAACGATTGCAAAAGTAATCAGTAAGGGGAGTAATAATAGTAGACCCGTTTTTATATACTTTTTCATAATACACCAGATTCTTCTTGCACCTTCAAGCGATTAAGTTCAATTTCACGTAAAGGGGAAACGATAACACCACAGGAAATGATATATTTAAAAGCATCTTCAACACTCATATCCAAATAAACTAAATCTTCTTGGGGTAGAAGGAGTAAAAAACCAGAAGTTGGATTCGGTGTTGTTGGAACAAATACTGCCACAAAACTTCTTGTGCCATTTGTATCAGTCGCTTGTACTTCTTCTTTTGTTACAAGTCCGATAGCCCATGTATTTTCATTGGGGAACCGTACCATAACCACTTGCTTAAAAGACTTACTTTTGCTTTTAAAAATCGTTTTAATAACATCCTTGCACGTGCGGTAGATGGGACTAACAAGAGGAATTTGAGTAAATATTTTTTCCCCTAAAAGCAAGATATAATTTACAAAAAACCAGCGAGCAAAAACACCCAAAGCTACTGTGATTCCAAACAACGAAAATAAAACCATTAACTGACTAATTACCTGGTGAGTTTGTGCTTTATTCAATAAAAATATGCCATTTGCAAAAAAATTATATTTTTCTAATAGAAAAGCTATAATTCCAGCAAAGGGTTGGGTGAGTAAATTAAACAAAAATAAAAGAATGGCAACTGTTAGAGCTAGTGGAAGCAGTATAACAAGGCCTGTAATAAATGTTTTTTTCATAAATTTAACCTATAGCAAATAAGCTAGATATTTAACGTGGAGAGGCGTACGGGTTTCCTGCAATTTTGTAACGCCAGGGGAGTAGGGCATCTTCTTTAGCATAATCTATGCCAATTCTTGGTAAAGCAATAATCTGTTCTTTAGGGATTGGCACGTTTCGATCTTCAATCCAAATTAAGGGTCCCTGCAAACTTTCGCCATTATGAGCGGTTGTAATTCCTAACGCTTGGGTGCTAGAACCTGGACCCCTTCCAACAGAATGATCGAGCTTTTGTTTGTTTCTTCTTTTTAAAATGTGATCAATTCCTACAATTGGCTCGATTGACCTTAACATAACTCCGTGGGGAACATCTTCTGTATTAGTGATTATGTTAAAAATGTAATGAATACCATAACACAAATAAACATAAGAGTATCCGCCTCGCCAATACATCACTTCATTTCTTTTTGTGCGTCGCATATTATAAGCATGAGAAGCGCGATCTTCAGGTCCTTTATAAGCTTCTGTTTCTACAATCATACCACCTGTTAGTATTCCATTAAATTTTGTCATGAGGAATTTTCCTAACAGGTCTTGACTTACCCATAAAACATCAGGATTTTGATAGTAACTTGGCGGAAGTATCATTATCTTTTACGTTTTTTTGACTTAAAACCTTTAAAAGAATTTTTGCTGCGACTTCTCTCAGTATTTCTTTGCTCTTTTTTATGCTTTTTTTTGTTATTGTGAATTTTTTTTCGATTCAAATCAACTTCAGATTCAATTTTTGCAACGAAATGCCATTCACTCTCCTGGAGAATAAAATTAACTTTCTTCAATATGACAGTGATTTTGTCACCCGGTCTATAAATAGCGCCGTTTCGTCTTCCTCTTAGTATGTTATTGGCTTCTTCGAAAATGTAAAAATCATCTTCAATTTCAGAAATATGCAAAAAACCTTCTAAAAGAAAATCAATTATCTCAAAGCTCATCCCAAAGGGTTTAACACGTGTAATAATGGCATCATATTGACGATTTGGGTCCGCTTTGTGATAAGAGTCTAATAAACGTAATTTTTTAAGAGTTACAACACTCATTTCAGCTTTGGCGCTTGTTCGTTCCTGTTCAGAACATTTACTAGCGATAACTTCCAATGTTTCTCGATCACTTTCTTTTTCAAAAAGGATGCGGTGAACGACTAAGTCAACATAACGACGAATTGGGCTTGTAAAGTGGCAATAGTGGGTAAGTCCAAGACCATAGTGCCCAATATTATCGGGAGAATAAATTGCCAAACGCATTCGGCGAATATAACTTGTTGCCAAATACTCACCATAAGGCGTATGTAGAGCTTCGTCAAATAAAGTTTGCAATTCAGCAGGGGTCGGTATTGGCGATAAATCAAAACCAAAGGCTAAAGCAAGAGTTGAAAAATCTTTTAAATTTTCTTCAGCTGGAACATCATGCACACGATAGGTCAATTCTTTTCCGTGAGTTGAAAGATGTGTAGCTACAACCTCATTGGCTTTAAGCATAAATTCTTCAATTAACTGGTGCGTAATGTCATATTCAATATAATCGGTTTTTTGTGGCACACCCTTTTCATCAACAATAACGACAAGTTCAGGCAGAGAAAATTCAATACTTCCTCTTTCATACCGTTTACGTTTTAAATGACCACATAATTCAACCATTAATTCGAGTGAAGATTTAAATTTACTTTGTTTTTTGCCATCTAAAACAGCTTTAGCTTCCTTGTAGGTAAATCGTTTCGCACTTTTAATGACTGATCTTGTGATTCGGTAATCAATTTGATTGCCTTGCGGGTCAAAATCAACAAATATAGAAACAGTTAAACGATTAACTTTAGGTTTTAAGCTACATAGATTGTCGGATAAAACGGAAGGAAGCATTGGAACTACTGTTCCTGGGAAATAAGTTGAATTGCATCTGTCAAAGGCTTCTTTATCTAAAGCACTTCCTGGTCGAACATAAAAAGAAACGTCTGCTATATGCACTCCCAAATGATAACCTTTATCATCTTTGTAAAGACTTACAGCATCATCAAAATCTTTTGCAGTATCAGGATCTATCGTAAAGCATTCAAGAGTTCTTAAATCTTCCCTATTTTTGATCTCACTTAAAGGGACTTTCGTTCCCATTTCTAAAGCTTCTTCAATGGTGTGTTGGGAAAAATCGGATCTTAGTTCAAACTCTTCAATAGCAGCTTTTACATCCACCGAAGGATCAGAGATGTGTCCGATATAATGGGAAACTCTACATCTTGTATCAGAGTCTTTATCGCCCCATTCCAAAACTTCCATTACCACTCGATCACCGACTTTTAAATCTACAATTTCACTATTTTGGACGAGAACTTTTTTAGAATTTCCAAGTAGTGGGGCATAAGCCACAATTTCAGCCCAAGGCTCGACTGTCCGAATGATGCCAGCTAAATGGGTACGTCCTCTTTTTAAAATAGTAACAACTTTTCCTTCAGGTCCTTTTTCAGAAACTATAGGGTTTACAATGACTTCTACTAAATCACCGTCGACCGCGTTATGCGTAAACTGCTTTGGTATAAATACTTCTTCATCATAAGAACTATCCTCAGTTTGTAAGAATCCAAAACCTCTTGGATGAATTTTTAATGTACCAACGATAATTTTGTCAGTTGGTTTATTCAGATATTTGCCGTTAGAAAATGTGATAATTTTCTTTTCAATCAATTGGTCTAAAATCTCATTAAAGATGTCGCTATGACTTTCTAATAAACGAAGCTTTTCCATTAATTCTTGACTTGAGGAGGGAGTGTACGATTTACCTTGTACGTACTGCAAGGTGACTTTGAAGAGATTATTAAAAAGCTTATCTGGTTTGGTTTTTGTTTTTTTTCTTTTTTTAGCTTTTGGAGTTTCTTCTCCTTCAAGCTTTACATCTTTTTTTTTGCCCATGTCTTTAGTATAATTCCATAAAAATGCTATAGTAACATACTTTTTAACTTATACGATAGTCAATTTACAGCAACATTTAAATCTATGAAATATAACCATAAACAAATAGAAGCAAAGTGGCAAGACCACTGGAATGAAAATAAGACCTACAAAGTCGAGATTGATCATACAAAACCAAAATATTATGTCCTTGATATGTTTCCATATCCATCAGGGGCAGGTCTTCACGTTGGGCATTTAATCGGTTATACAGCAACAGATATCTTGGCTCGCTATAAAAGACAAAAAGGATTTAATGTTTTGCATCCAATAGGGTGGGATAGTTTTGGGTTGCCAGCAGAGCAATACGCTATTCGAACCGGAACTCATCCTGCCGTTACAACCAAAAAAAATATTGATAATTTCCGACGACAGTTACAATCTTTAGGCTATTGTTATGATTGGGACAGAGAATTTGCAACAAGCGATCCAAGTTATTACAAATGGACCCAATGGATTTTTACAAAATTGTATGAGAAAGGGCTCGCTTACGAAGCTGAAATGTTAGTGAATTATTGTCCTCATTTAGGGACAGTTTTAGCAAATGAGGAAGTTGAAAACGGAAAATCTAAAGAAGGTGGTTATCCGGTAGAGCGTAAACCTTTACGCCAATGGGTATTAAAAATTACTGCCTATGCAGATCAATTAATACAAGACTTGGATCTAGTTGATTGGCCCGAAAGTTTAAAAAAGTTACAAATTAATTGGATTGGAAAAAGTGAAGGCGCGAGCGTTGACTTTTTAATTAGTAATAGTTCTCATAAGATCCAAGTATTTACAACACGTCCAGATACTCTTTTTGGAGCAACCTATTTGGTATTAGCGCCAGAACATCCGTTAGTTGATCTTATTACCACAGATGCTCAGAAAAAACAGGTAGATGATTATAAAATTGCAACGAGTGCAAAAAGCGATATTGATCGTGCCGATCTAAATAATAAAACTGGGGTTTTTACCGGATCTTACGCCGTTAACCCGGTTAACGGAGAAAAAGTCCCTGTTTGGATCTCTGATTATGTTTTAATGGGTTATGGCACAGGCGCAATAATGGCCGTTCCAGCTCATGATGAAAGAGATTTTGCTTTTGCCAAAACATTTGCTTTGCCCATTCGCTCAGTTTATAAACCTCAGCACGAAACGGATGAAAATTTGCAAAAGATAGAGTCAGGCGAAATTTGCTGGCCAGGCGATGGAATTTGTATCAATAGCTCTAATGACACCCTTTCTTTAAATGGAAAGAGTATGGAAGAAGCTATTCAAGAAATGACAAAGTGGCTTGAAAGTAAAGGTCTTGGTAAAAAAACTATCAGTTATAAATTACGAGATTGGTTGTTTTCTCGCCAAAGATACTGGGGTGAACCATTTCCAATTTACCATTTCGAAGATGGAACTGTAAGAGTGCTTGATGTGGATGAATTGCCTTTAACTCTACCCGAAGTTCACCAATTTAAACCAACAGGTGATGGTCAAAGTCCATTAGCTCAAGCGAAAGAATGGGTCTTTACAGTAGATCCAAAAACTGGAAAACAAGTGAGAAGAGAAACGAATACCATGCCTAATTGGGCAGGGTCTTGTTGGTATTACTTACGTTTTTGTGACCCAAGCAATGACAACGAAGCTTGGAGCAAAGAAGCTGAGCAATATTGGGGACCTGTCGATCTATATGTCGGTGGCGTTGAGCATGCGGTACTTCACTTACTATACTCCCGTTTTTGGCATAAAGTTTTATATGATTGTGGACTTGTTAGTACAAAAGAGCCATTTCAAGCTTTAAGAAACCAAGGATTAATGGTGGCTCGCTCTTATATGAGTAGCTCAGGACTTTATGTTTCCTATGAAGATGTAGAAGAGAAAAATGGTAAATATTATGATCGCACTACTGGGGAAGAGCTTAAAAGTCAAATCGACAAGATGTCTAAATCTAAATTAAATGGATTACCGCCAGATCAAATTATCGAAGAATTTGGCGCTGATGCCTTACGTTTGTATGAAATGTTTTTAGGTCCTTTAGAAAAAGAAAAAGTATGGAATACAGACGCAGTTACAGGTTGTAAGAGATTTTTGGATCGCTTTTTTGACGTTGTAACTTCTGAAAAATTAGTAGACACACAAGATGAAGAAGCAAATAAGTTAGGGCATCGTCTCATTGATCAAGTGGGAAAAGATACAGAAAATCTACAATTTAATACGGCCATTGCAAAAATGATGCAATTTATGAATGATTTCACAAAGTTGTCTCATTACCCAAGAAATGTAGTAATGATGGCTGTCCAAGCATTATTTCCCTATGCGCCTCACATAGCAAGCGAAATGTGGCAAATGCTAGGTTTTACAACAAGTTTAGAAAATACACCTTATCCTCAAGCTGACGATAAATATTTGCATGATTCAGTTGTGACCTACGTAGTGCAAGTCAATGGAAAGTTAAGAGGTCGTTTTGATTATCCTATTGACCAAAAGGAAGAAGAAATCACTCTCTTAGCAAAAAAAGATCCGAATGTTCAAAAGTTTATTGAAGGCAAAACAATTCAAAAAATTGTTTTTGTACCAAATAAGTTACTAAATATTGTTGTTAGCTAATCAAATTTAAAAGGCTCTTTTTACAAAGAGCCTTTACTTAACTTTAAGTGCTCAATCAAAGCACGGCAATTGGAAACTAGTAATTAATTTAAGTTTATACTGCGTAATTGACATATTGTTTGTAAACGAATTTTGGCTCTTTCATTAAAAAACTCAAAAACGAAATGTTTTGCCATATGTTTTATCAATTCTTGAAAAACAAGTTCAGTTGATGCATTAATAGTCGCTTTATTGACAGGTGTAAAAAATCTTGAGGAGACTAAAGGATAATTATTAATTAGCTCGTGTATTTGAGTTAAATTTACAAAAAGTTTAGTTAATAACAATTTTTGAATTTGAATAAGTTTTTTTTGTGTAGTTATTCTTCTTTTTTCCAATGCTAAAAAAAATCTAAAGCTATTCAAAGATAGAGGTAAACAATTACTATTACCTTTCAAAAACAAAGAAATAGTTTTTAAGTGTTGATAAGTTTGTAAAATTTCATAAGTTTTTTTTAAAGTTATGGTTTTAAAAGAATTTGTTATATTGTAATCAGCAGCGTTTATAATTATCATATATATCCTAATGAAATATATAAAAACATATCAAATTTCTAAATTTAAATAAATTAATTAAAAATAATTATTAATATTGTTATATAAATAATAAAAATTATTATTGTAAAATTGGGTTTAAGCAAGTTGTCTTACTAATACTAATTAAAAAACCTTTTTTAAATCTTTATCCCTTTAGTTTTCCCACCTTAACTATTTATAACCTTAGTAATAAAGAATATTTGGATCATTTCTTAAAGAATATTTGTTCTATTGTCATTAAGTTTTTTTGATATGATCCGTTAATAACCTTCAAAAAAATTGACACCCTATTTTTATTTCTGTTATCGGTAAAAATTTGGTCTTTGAGAAAAATCTGGAGGGGTATGATTAGGCATTTCATTTTAAACGGACTACTAATATTTAGCAGCATGCAACTTATCGCGGATGCAAGTTCTTTTACAAAAGACCATAATCAAAATGTTTTAAAGCAGTTACCTTTCGATAATAAGGATGACTTTGAAGAATCTATGAAGGGATTTATCGCGCCGCTTCCAACAATGGTGTGATAAAAAATGATAAAAATGAAATTGTTTGGAATTTATCCTCATATGATTTTGTTGAAGAAGAAAAAGAAACAATTCCCGATACAGCAAATCCTAGTTTATGGCGTCAATTAAAATTATTGCGAAAAGCTGGCCTGTTTAAGGTTGTAGATGGCATTTATCAAGTCCGAAGCGCTGATTTGTCTAACATGACTATTATAGAAGGAAATAGTGGATTAATTATCATCGACCCACTGTTATCAAAAGAAACGGCCAAAACAGCTATAGAACTTTATTATGCCAATCGCCCCAAAAAAGAAATTAAAGCGGTAATTTATACCCATAGTCATGCCGATCATTTTGGTGGAGTAAAGGGAGTTATTTCTCAAGCAGATGTGGATGCAAAAAAAGTACAAGTTATTGCACCATATGGTTTTACAGAATCAGCTTTAGATGAAAATATTTTGGCTGGAAATGTTATGTCAAGAAGAGCCTCCTACATGTATGGATCTTTGTTAAAACCAGGCCCAGAAGGGCAGTTGTCCGCAGGACTTGGTTTGACAACATCTAGCGGAGAAATCACCCTAATCCTTCCCACTCATTTGATCACAAAGACTGGAGAAGAAATGACTATTGATGGAGTCAAAATTGTTTTTTTAATGGCTCCAGGTTCTGAAGCGCCATCCGAAATGCTGTTTTTCTTTCCAGATTTTAAGGCCCTAGCCGCAGCTGAAGATGCTACTCATACCATGCATAATTTATATACCTTACGAGGAGCAAAGGTACGTGACGCAAGAGCTTGGGCCAGTTATTTAAACCAAGCAATTGAAATGTTTGGTGCTGAAGTTAAAGTTGTTTTTGCGCAACATCATTGGCCAAAATGGGGGAATGCTCGTGTAATAGATTTTATCGAAAAGCAACGCGATATGTATAAATACATTCATGATCAAAGCTTACGCTTAGCTAATGAAGGTTTTTAATATGGTAGAAATTGGAGAAAAACTTCAGATGCCGGATAGCTTGGCTAAAGAATGGTACAATCGTGGTTATTATGGAAGCTTAAACCATAACGCTAAATCTGTTTACAATTTTTATTTGGGGTGGTTTAGCGGAAACCCTTCTACTTTACATCCTCTTCCAATAGTTGAAGAAAGCAAAAAACAAGTTGAATACATGGGAGGAGCACAAGCGATTCTTGAAAAAGCAAAAAAAGATTTTGATCAAGGCAAATATCGTTGGGTAGCTCAAGTTCTTAACTATCTTGTGTATGCAGAACCAGGGAATAAACAAGCTAAAAGCCTTCTTGCAGATACTTTAGAGCAATTAGGTTATCAAAATGAAAATGGTACATGGCGTAATTTTTATCTTTCAGGTGCTAAAGAATTAAGAGAAGGTGTCCATCCGATAGCTGCTGCAAATACTTTAAGTCCGGATATGGTAACTGCTATGCCAATAGAGAATTTTTTTGATTACTTATCCATCAAATTAAATGGTTTAAAGGCAGCTGAAAATCCTATGAGCATTAATTTTGATATCCCTGATCAGAATAAAAAATATAATCTTCAAATTAAAAATGGTGTGTTAAATTATTTTGCTAATAAAAACAATGATTCTGCAGACCTGTCTATTGCGATTAACCGTAAAGACTTAGATTCACTTATTATGAGAAAAGTGACTATGGAAGATTTAACAAAATCAAATAAGGTATCTATTAAAGGAGAAGAGGGAAGCTTTAAAAAATTTCTTTCTCTATTTGATACATTTAATCCATGGTTTAATTTAGTAGAACCGATTAATACAAAAAATTAATTCCTATTCATCGTAAGTAAGCTATTATAAAGGCTCTTTTAACAAAGAGCCTTTAAATTTAAATCTTAAAAGTTAATGATTCAAGATGCCTTGTAAATTTTCTATAATTTGCTCTTCATAAACACTGGTCTCAAAAATATATTCGTTCAACTCAGCATTTACTAAAGACATAGATTGTTGAATTTGTAATTTATCCGTTTCACTAATTAGCCCGTCTCTTATGAAAGGATGTTGGTTGAGATATTGACTAATCCACATCATATCTGTATGAGCTTTGATAAGTAACCTACACTGTTTTATAAGCATTCTAGATTGACAAAGACTTCTAACAGAAACAGGTAAATGAGCAGGAGGGGAATTAAAATTATTTTCCAAATAATTCGAATAATCAGATATTTGCAAAAAAGTACGGTAAACTTCCATCGTTTTGCCAAGTATATCTTTCTTTACAGCCTCCATAATTGGTTGATAGGGATTATTTGCACGGTAAATCATAATATCGGTACAAGTATTCATAAATTTAAATCCAAAATAAAAAAAAAGTAACTAATAGTAACATTTTTTTAATTAAATTATTAATAAGAAATATAAGCAAAATAAAAAAAATAGAGAATGAATGCTTAGTGTAACAAATGGAAAATTTTTATTTTTGAGGTTTAGACAATTCGCCAAGAACTCGTCCAAAGACCTGTAAAAACATATTTTCTAAAAGAGAATCTTTGAAAAGTTCATTTTCCAAATTACTGACTGTATCGTAAAATCCTCTTGAATCAACATTTACCCCAGTTGCTTTCTTGACTAAAAATCTTGCAGCTCCTCCTAAATAGGCTGTATTTAAGATTGTTCCAACATATTTTTGTTGATTGATCAAATTACTTACTTCAATACTTAATTGAATATTTTTCTCTTTCAATTTATTTTGGGTAGCTAATTCTTCTGAAGAACGATCAATTTCTTTTTCTTTGTCAGTTTTGACAACTTTTTGTTGTGGTTCAATAACAGTTTCTTTTTTGCTAAACATCCCATCAATCATTCCACCAACTTTTTCGCTTGTGAAATAGTTATTCAATTGTTCAGCGACTGTTTTAATAAGCCAATGATGAGATCCGCGCATTTCTTGAAATTGAGGAGTGATAGGATCAAGCCAACTTAAAATTTTAGAGGTGATTGACCCTGGATTCATACCACCTAAGGTTAATAAATGGACAGTTGTATCTCGATAAATCTCTGTAGAATCAGTTTTTTTACGATAAAAAGATTCGATAGCTTGTTTAATTGAAGGTTCAATCCCATCTTTTTTGGCTTTGTAATTTTCTAATTGAACGGCGCCATTTAAATCGTCTATGTGCTGATTAATCAATTCTAAAAATAAAGGATGGGGTTTGGCATTTGGAAGATTCAAATGTTTTGCAAGTTTTTGAAAATAGTAATTTTGTAATTGTTCTTGAACGTCTTTACCTGATTCAAAAATAACAGTAATTTCTTTTAGAGTAGTTTCTTTTGTGTCAATGGCTATGTCATCAACAAATTTTGCCAACACTTTTGCTATATATTTTTCCTTAAAGTCTTTTTCAGTTAAGGCTTGGTTCATCAAGTTCGTTTTCATCTCTTCTGTCATATCAACTTTTAACAAAGAGAGTTGTGATTCACTGATTTTTCCAATCTCTTTTACTTTAGTAAAATTTGCGGTAGCTAACTCTTCTTGCAATTGAGCTATGCTTTTATCTTTATTGCTATCATTTAAAATAAAGGCTTCTCTTAAAGTGGTTGAATAGTTTTTATCCGCTTTAAGGGTTTGGACCATTCTTATTTCATTTAAAACTTCCACAACTTTTGGAAGTAATGACTCACCAGCCATTTTTTTCCAATAATTTGCTTCGGACATATCTTTTACAATATTTTGTATCACATGACCTAATACTGAAACTAAGCCATCTTTAGCAATTCCAAGTAAAAAATCGCGTAAATCGTCTAGATCAAATTTATCTCCACCAAAACTACTGCTCAATGTATTTTTTATCAACGTGATGTAATCTTTTAGCTCTTGAGGGATTTTTAAAGTATTCCAAACATCTATAAACCCTTTTTCACTCATTAGATTGTCAATTAAAAGGCGTGCCATTCCTTTAAAGCGTTGTTCCTCTAGCTCTTGAATCAATCTTGCTTTTTCAGCTTCTGGTATATCTTGTTTATGTATGTCTAGCTTACCCTTAATTTGGCTATGCACTAAAGTTTTATTTTCTAATGCTTGTACAACGGTTATTTCGCGACTTCTAGTAGTATCAATGGCGGCTTGGACTTGATGATCAAATGTTGTCACTACATCATCAAACATGATTCTCCAGTCAATGTCACCAATCTGTTCGATTTTTTCATTGAACTTTTTAAAGATAAAATCAAATAATACAGCTACATTATTATTGAGAAATTTCTTTACAGTCTCGGTAATATTTTTGTGATGAGAAGAAGAGTAGTCAGATACATAATTTCTAATAATAGTAACGATTTCGTCCAAAACTTTTTTACTTGCCGTTTTGTTAGAAAATATTTGTTTGTTAATTTGAGGTTGCAAGACTTTTAGTTTTTCGATTAACCCTTCAGTGAAGTCCTTAGAAGGAGAAAATTTGTTTATAACCTCTCTTACTCTTATTCCGAGGTTTTCGGGTGTTGTGATGGCATTTGCTAACGTATCCGAAAGTCCTTGAGAGAAAATTTCGGAAATCATATCCGTCATCGATTGCGCTTTATCCGCTAAATCAATTAGGTTAACGCCAAAAAAGTTTTCTAATTTTAGATGTTTATTCGCTATTTGATTTACGGCTTCTACAATAGGTGCTTTTATAGCATGATGTAAACTTTGCATGGCAGGATTATATTCATTTGGAGATTCTACAACTGCTATTTCTTCAGATTCCCCAACAACTTCTTTTTCTTTTATTTCTTCTACTTTAACATCTGCTTTTACAAAATTTTCATTTTCTTTAAGCTCTTGGAATTTATTTTTAGTCTCTAAAACTTTTCCTTTATTGATGTGGATCTGCTTTGCGTGATCCAACAAATAGCGTTGGCGAGAATTTGGAGTAAAAGTATTAGTATTAATTGCTTTTATAATAGCAATAATGATTTCGACTATTCCAAAAAATATGTTCCCTATAATTCTTGCGGCCAATAGCCATCCATTTCTTTTTTGTTTGGCGATAGCTGGTGTTTTAGAAATGTTTTCTGTTATTTTAAAGTTCGTTTTACTAGCACCATCAATGGTGGCAAAGGCGTCAAGAATGGTCCTTGAGGTCTCTTTTAAAATGATTTCATTTCTAGCTTTTAAAGAGAAGAAGGTTCCAATCTTTTTAATACCATCTGAGAGGATTTTTGTATCAACCCCAATAACTTGCTGTGCAATAGTTTTGCCAAGCACTGGAACTGAAGAGGCAGCTTTAACTATTTTATCATAAAAAATATTGGCACAAGCTTGTTCAATATCAACTGTTGCTTTTGCTTTTTTTTCGTAAAAAATGTTTGGGACTTCTTTTGGATTGATAGTATTGGTTTTAAAATATTCTTCAACTGCTTCTGTATAGTTTTTTTCCGGTTTTGTTAGCCCTAATTTTTTCTGAGATGTTTCTGTCAATAAGAAGGCTTTAGTAAGGAACTCTGTGCCATAACGACTATAACTATGGGTTTGTAGATATTGAGATAGGATTAGTTGAAGATGATTAAAATTTAAGTTGTTAGGTTCAATATTTTTAGCAATTTGTGCGATGTCTTGTGAGAAAAGAATAAATTTACCGATCTCATCTAATGGCGTTTTATCTAACAAAAAGTGAAAATGATCTAGCAAGGGTAAAGCTTTTTCATAATAATTAAAAAGATCATTGTTTTTACTTTGCAAAATTAAGGCTTGGGCAAATTCTTGTGCCTCTTTCTCTGACTTAAAATCTTCGATTGGGCAATTTAATCTTTCTAAACACTCTTGCCATTCCTTTTCTGTTAAGTCGTGTAAAATTACACCTGGGTGCTCATTAAACAATTTATGAAATTGTTTAAACTTTTCTACAGCTACTAAAGGGTTTTTAAATTTATCTAGTTCACTTGTATATTCTTTTAAATTTGACACTAAAGTGTGAAAGGTTGTGGCTTGATCTAATGCTTCTAAAGTTTCTTTTTCAAATTTTGATTTTAAAGAGTCAACGGTTGTATTTACGATCCCATGTGTAGTTTCTCTAAAAGGAGCTAAAGCACTAGTTATATTTGTTTCTACAATCTTTTCAATAAAGGACCAATCTAGAACTGTCAAAATCCAATCGGGCAAGTTAAATAACTGGGCTGTTTGCTGAACGAGTTGGCTAATAGCGGGTGATGGCTCGCCTTTATTTTTAGATTTAAAGTGTTCATCTAAAACTAACTTTACAGTAGCTTCATCTGCATCATATGGACTAACTTTTTGACAAACTGTCGCTAATTCCGTGATGTAATCCTTGATTAACTTTTCAACTTCTTCTTTAGTGATATCTTTTTCATAATTAAAAAAACCAGTTGGTGTATTGCTTTGAATGAAATTTCGCAAAATATTGAAAGACATTTCAGCTGATTGTCCATCTGAAAGATATTTGATTAGATCGCGATGACTTTTGAAAGATGCAATTTTGGCAAAAAGTTCTTTCGTGAACAATTCAAAATCTTGAAATGTTTTAAATTGAGTATAATTAAAACTTAAGTAGTTTAATAAACTTTTAGGATCGTCTTTAGTTTTTAATTCAGCTAATTGGGAGGGGCTAAGTTTACTTAATTGGCTTAAAATGGCAAAGCCTTCACTTGGAGTTACGCAATGGTTTAAAAGTGTTTGATAATTTTGTGATGTTTTCAAGTAAATGGAAAGATTTTTAGAAGCCTCGTCCTTTTTTTGATTAATAATTTCTTGAAAATGAGAGCGAACCATTGCATCCCGAACATTTGGAAGAATAGCATTTTTAAATAAATCTTGCAAAAATGTAGGCTCCGCTAAATGGCTAATGGATCGATCGATAATTCCTTTTCCAAGTTGCTGTATAATTTTGTTACTAGCATTTTCAATAAATTGACAGGCAGATTTTACTTTTCCTAGGTGAGAATCTTTAACTGAAAGAGTTGCAATGGTTTGCATTTTGTTTAAAGAACTTTTAAATGGCTCGGGTAAGAGCGTAAAGCCTTTAAGGCCACTTATTAGTCCAGATTCCTTGAATAAAATGCGAACAATTTCATCTGATAATTCAGTTAATTCATTTTGAACAGATGGATCAGTTGCTCTTATGGCATAATCTATATATAATTGTTCTTTAAAAGACTCTATACCACCCAAATCATCAATTTTTTTCTTGAAATCAATCCACTTGGCTAAATTTTTTGCTTCTCTTTGGGTAAGAGTTTTTTTCTCTTTACTAGCTTCAATGTATTGATTTGCTTTATCATAAAGACTAGCGTATTCATTTGCCGCTTTATCTGCATCATTATGTGCTTCCATATGCTTTGCTAAGCGCGTAAGAATATGGTCAAACGCTTTTTTATATTCTCCGCTATTCGATAAATTTTGTAGAAGTTCGGAAACTCTACCTGACAGGGAATCAGCAATTTGCAGAATATTTTCTTTTATTAAACGTTCAAAATTTCCTTTATCCTTTAAACTTTGATCTAAGGTTTCTAATTGCTGATTAAATATATGATTGGCTTGGGTTTTAGCAAAGTTTAACCAAGTTGTTCTAAACTCTTCTAATGACTCGTTTTCTGGCTGTTGACTTAAGAAAAAATCTTTCAAAGAAATTTCTTTGTAAAGATTTTTGTTAATCCATTCGTGAATAATTTTTTCAAGTGGTTTTAAAGTATTTGGATCAACAGTGTCGTTTTTAAAAAGTTCTAGTAAATTAGCCAGGTCTTGAGGGGGGATTTTGTCAAACTCTTCTTCTAATTTAGCTTGTAATTCGTTCCCATATTTAGATTTAAAAGTCTTTGTAAAAGACGTTAAAATATTGTTAACCATTCCAATGTTTTTTTGAATAGTCTCAACAGTAGGTTGTATTTTATCGGTATAGATCGTTTCCACTAAATGGTGGATGAAACCCCTTGCTTCTTTTAAAGAAGGATCAAATTCTTTACTAGTTGGATTATATACCTTTACTCCATGAAAGGTTAGACTTTTAGGCTGATTCTGGTCTTTTAAGTGATTTAACCGATCGATTTGAACATCAGAGAGTTCTTGGGCTTCCTTTTGCACACGGCTTGAAGAGATTACCCTTTTATTAGGTTGTACCCTTTCGTTAGTTTCTGGCACACCTCTATAATTAACCCAAACTTGATTATTCATAAGTGGTATATATAAGTAATTTACTTATATTATTATAAAGGAATGATCTATTAATGTTTGATTAAGAACTAATCAGAAAATTTATTTTAGAACTTATCTTTAGAACTTAGCTTAGATGAAAATCTTTATCGCTATTTTTCTCTAAAAAAGCAGTAAGCTCATTTTTTGTTAGGGGATTCGTAAAATATTTAGGATTATCTTTTTTTAGAAACGTTAAAGCCTGTTCAATATTGTCAAAATATTTTCTAGCAAAGAAATCTTTATCATAAGGAAGGAAATATTGTTCTTTTTGAGAATCAAATTTCAAAACGAACGGTTTTTTATGTAAAACACCCTTTTTTTTGAAAGCATGTATTTCTATCGACTTATCCTTTCTTTGTACAAAAAAATATTTTCCTACAATTTCATTTTTTTTAAAACTATCAGGTAAAGAAATTTTTTTCCAGGTAGACTCCTTGGAAAACCAATCATACTCTTTGTCATTAGCAATGTATGGATATTGCAAGAAAAAGGTTGGGGTATTTTGTGAAATGGAAGATGAGGTGATGGTCTCTTGACTCTTATCAGCGATCGATTTTTCATCTGATAAAGGTTGGCCTAGGTGAACGATAAAACTAGAAGAAATTTTTGAAAATATAACTTCTAATTCATCGCGGTCAGCGAGAACAAAAGAATACTCTTTTTTTATCTCTTCAAAATTTGTATATGATTTGCCATTTATCGAATATCTACCTGAAATTGCATTCCAATGAGCGACAAAAACTTGTTTTGCTTTCATTTTTTTAAGCGTGAACAAACGAAAATTATAACTCGATGAATCGGAGATAATAAACGATTTTCCATTGAGTGTTTGATCTAACTTAATCTCTTTAAAAAGATTGGTAAAATCGTTTTTGGTATTTTCTAGGACGATATGAGTACCGCTTAAAAAAAAGTCATTTTTATAGTCAGTGATAGGTGAACCTTTAGTTTCTAAAACTTCTTTTTTTTCAAGCCTTGGTGCCTTTTGATTTTTAAGAAAGTTATGGGCTATATAAAAATTTTTAGAGTAATCTTTTGCTCCAAAAGCTTTTCTTAAAGCGTGAAAAAAACGAATCAAAAAACTTTTTTGTTGCAATTCTTTTAAAGAGGATTGATTTAACTCATCGATTTTTATAAAAAGTTTATTGACCAACGTATCAAAAGAGACATCTGTTTGACGTTTAGCGTTATTAAAACCATCAATAGCTGCTTTCATTAATTCGCTCATAGTTACATTTATACCGTTCACAATAAATCTTCTTTGCGAACCACTAAAAGCTGTATAAGCGTTTGCTATATGATTTTCTGTTATTTCTTTATTTCTTATTGTCAACATTTTCAAGTCTTGGTTTTGATAGTTCGTCTAAAACTCTATGTAATACATGTAAGAACATGTTTTCTAAAAGAGAATCTTTAAATAATTCATTTTCTATGTTTTCAAAAGCATTGTAAAAACCTTTTGGAGATATATCAACACCAGATGCCCATGATACAACGGTGCGCATTCCCCACTTATTTAGAACCGAAACATTTGATAATAAACCTTCTACGTTTGCTGTAAGCGCGATATTTTTTTCTTGGATACCTTTTTTAATTTCAGGTTCTTGGGCAATTTTTTTTGCTTTAATCTCATCTGCAGTTTCTTTTTTATTTTTTGTAAAGAAACCATCAACCATTTCTTGAACCTTATTTTCATCAAAATAGTGCATAAATTGGTCGGCTATCATTTTAATTAACCAATGATGTGATTTTCGCATATCCCAAAAAACAGGAGTTATTTTATCGAAATAATTAAGTCCTGCTGAAAATAATTTTCCCGGATTCATTCCACCTAACACTAATAAATCTTTAGTTGTTGATTTATAGATATCAGTTTTATCTATTTGCTCTTGACTAAAGGTGTTTAATGCTTTTTCAATAGATGGTTCTCGATTTTGTTTTTTAGCTTCGTATAGTTCTAGCTGTACGATATTTTTAAGCTCTTCGATCTGATGTTTGATTAATTCGGCAAAAAGAGGGTGAGGCTTGCTATCTTGTGGAATGCTCAAAACTGTTTTTAGCTTAGTAAATAAAAATTTTTCTAAGTTTTCATCAAGTGTGTTCGGATCATTAAAAAATGCACTAAGAGTTTTTTTGTCTAATGTTTTAAAATCAATAGCATCTGTTAATAATTTGCTGAGTATTTTTTTCAGATATTTAGTTTTATACTCTTCTTTAGAAATAGATTGCTCAAGCAGTTTTTGCTTTATATCAGGGGAAATTTCTATTTTTATTTTATTAAGCTGCTCTTCCGAGATTTTTCCAATGTCTTGCACTTTAGTATAAGTGCTATCAGCGAGTGCTTCAAGTAATTGTTCTAAGTTTAAATTTTGGTTTTCTTGGCTACTAATAAATGCTTTTACTAGCAATTCATTAGATTTTATAGCTTGCCCAATTTTTAACTCATTTAAAACCTCAACAACTTTTGGTAATAAATTTTCACCTGCCATTTTTTTCCAGTAAAATGCTTCAGACATATCTTTGACAACATCCCGAACAACTCGACCAAGAATTGCGACTAACCCGTCTTTGGCCATACCTATAAAGAAATCGCGTATGTCTTCGGAATCAAACTTTTCTTTAAATGCAGACGATTTAAAAGGTGCTTTTATCAAATTGATATAGTTGATGAGTTCGGTAGGCTTTTTCATTTTTTCCCATACTCCAATAAAAGCCTGCTCGTTCATTAAACTATCAATTAAAATTCGAATAATTTTGTTAAACTTCTCTTGTTCCCATTCTTGTAGGATTTTAAATCTTTCTTCATCAGATAGATTGCGATTTCTATTTTGAATTTCTAATTCTAATTTTGATTTAAGTTGAGAATGAATTAAAGTTTTATCCTTTAAAACTTGAATCAAACTAATTTGTTTATTTTTAGTCGTTTCTGTGGCTGCTTGAACTTGATTGTCAAAAGTGGTCACAATCTCATCAAACATTATTCTCCAATCAGAATCACCAATTTCTTCAATTTTATCGTTAAATTTTTCAAAGATAGATTCGAAGAGTAAAATTATATTGTCATCTAGAAATTGTTTTATTGTATTCGTAATATTTTCGTGATGTTTCGTGCTAAAATTTTTAACATATTCCTTGACAATGTCAATAATGCGATCTAAAACTTTTTTAGCATCTTTTTTGTTGTTAAAAGTTTCTCTTGTTATATCTTTATAAACAACGCTTAATTCTTTAATTAACCCATCCGTAAATTCTTTAGAAGGGGAGTATTTATCGATAATTGTCTTGGCTTCATTAACTAAATCATCACCATTCTTAATAGATCCTAAAGTATTGCTTAAACCATGTGCAAAAATATCTGCTATCATTTCGGTAAAAGATTTTGCCTTATCCGCAAATTGAAGTAAGTTCATTCCAAAGCAATTATTAAGTGACAAATATTTTTGAGAAATATAATCAACAGCTTGAATAATAGGTCCTTTTAAAGAAGTATTTAAAGCCTGCATAGCAAAATTATATTCTTTTTGTGGGGCCACAACTGCCGCTACTGGTTGAGCTTGCGGCTCATTATTCTCAATATTTTGTTGTTCTACTTCTTGATTTTCTGGGACTACAATACTTTCCTCTCGATTTAAGTCAATTTTTTCTACATGACTTAGCAAAAAGCGCTGGCGTGAAGTCGGGGTGTAATCAGTTTTTCGTATAGCTTTCGCAATGGCTATAATAATTTCGCTTAGGCCAAAGAAAATATTACCTATTATTCTCACAACTAAAAGCAAACGATTTCTTTTTTGCTCAGGTAGTGGAGGGATCAAAGTTGGTGATTTGACAATTTGAAAATTCGATTTACGAATACCTTCTTTCGTAGCAAATCCATCTAATAATGTTTTCGTTGCATCTTTTATGAGTAATTCGTTTTTAGCTTTTATTTTGAAAAAATTTCCAATTCTTTCAATCCCTTTAGACAAAACAGATGTATCAACTCCTAATATCTTTGTAACTAAATGTTTACCAAGTATTGGGATAGAAGATGCACTTTTATAGACTTTATCATAAAAAATGTTAGCACAAGCGGTCGTGATAGGAGTCGTTTGGTCTGAAACTTTTACTAAACCGTTAGCACTAACAGGTTTTTGAACATCATTATGAACTTTAAAATACTCTTTAACTTTTTCAGAAAATCTTTCTTCTGATTCCTTAATGAGAATTTTCTTTTGAGCTGTAAGGGATAATTGAAAGTTTTCTAACAAAAAATTGGTTTGGTAATAGCTAAAGGATTTTGTTTGTAAATAATGAGTAACGATCGTGTTAAAATGATCGATTGATTGACCAGGTTCTAATTGTTGGCAAGCTTCTGCTATTTCTAAAATAAAATGAGCAAGTGTATCAGTTTCTTCTTGGGGCGTTTTTTTAAATAAGACCTGTAAGTTATCGAAAATGGTATTTGCATCGGAAAAATATTGTTTAATTTGTTCAGGATTTACTTTTACTTGTTGAATAAAAGTTGTGGCAAAATTTTGAGCTTCGGCAACTGTTGAAAAATCTTCTACTTTACATTGAAGTCTATTTAAACATTCTTCCCAATGCTGTTCTTGAAGATCTGAAAAATTAATGGGGGGATTATTATGAAGTAAGGTATTTAAATCTTTAAGTTTTAGTACTGCATGAAGAGGTGATTTAAATTTTTTAATCTCAAATAAATGTTTTTGTAAGGGTTGACTTAAAGCATGTAGAGTCAAAAAGGAATCTAAAGATTCTAAACTTTGCTTCTCATTTTTGTTAGTAACAGCATCAACGCTAGTATTGATGATAGCATAGGGGGTATCTCTATATGGGCTTAATGCACTTGTGATATTCTTTTCTACAATCTTTTGGACGAACGACCAGTCTAAAACATCGATTGCCCATTGAGGAATATTAAAAAGTACTGCTATTTGTTTTATAAGATGGCTGACAGCAGGTGAGCGCTCTCCATGATTTTTAGCTTTGAATTGTTCTTTTAAAATCAATACTACCGTATCTTGACTATAATCGTTTGGGTTAACTTGGTAACATGTTTTTGTAAGTTCAGAAACATATTCAATGACTAAATGATTTAATTCTTTTTGGGAAATGTCTTTATCGTAATCAAAATACAATGTGGAGGGCTTTTCTCTAACTAACAAATCGACAATATCATTAAACTTAAGTAGTGCTTGATTGTTTTGAGTGAGGAAGTATGTAAACTGCGGATAGGTTTCAAAAGATTGGATTTTTTGAACAAGCTTTTCTGCAAAAAGTTCAAAATCTTTAAAGGATTTAAATTGGGAATATTGAAATTTTAGATGAGAAACTAAATCCTTAGTTGCCTCATTTAACTCTTTAGCCTTGATTTGGGCAAAAATAGCAGGTGTGATTCTATCTAAACTACCTAATAGAGCAAAACATTCTAATGGTGAAACACAATAAGCCATAAACTCTTGTGCTTGATTTGAATGTTGTAAATATTTAGAAAACTCTTCTGAAAAATCTTTTAAGTCTTTTGTAATGCATTCTTGTAAATTGCTTTTAATGAGAGCATTGCGCACATTTGGCAAAATAGAATTTTCCCATATATCACCTAAAAAAAAGGGTTCTGAAACCTTATTTATAGCTTGATTTACAAGAAACTTTTCTAAATAGCTAAGACCTAAATTACAACCTGTTTCAATCAGTGATAATGCAGAGTGAATTTTTTGTAAGTGGGTGTCTTTGGTAGATAAATTGGTGATAATTTTTAATTCATCAACGGCATGTTTTAAAGGTTCTGGTAAAAAGGAAAATTGTTTAATAACGTTTAAAATATCTTTGTCTTGAAAAACGATGGAAAATAGATCTTCTACTAGTTCTGAATATTCATCTTTTTGCTCTTCTTCTAACGCTCTTTTAGCAAAATCTAAGCGTATCTGATCTTTAAAAGCTTCAATTCCACCAAAATCGTCAACTTTTTTCTTAAAATCTTGCCAATAAGTGAGATCTTTTTGTTCTTTAACACTCAAAGCTTTGCCCGCAGCTCTTTTTGCATCTGCTTTATCGATATTTTTAACGGCTTTTTTATAAAGAATGTTATATTCCGTGACTGTTTCGCTAGCTTTGTTTTCAGCTTCGATTTGTTTGGAAATGCGCAATAGCAATTGATCAAAAACTTTTTTATATTCACCACTATCTGATAAACCTTTTATAAGATGGGTGATACGACCGGATAGAGAATCAACGATGCGAAATAGATTTTCTTTAATTAATGTTTCAAAATTAGATAGTTCATTTTTTTCTTTATTAGGTTCCTTTTTTAAGTATTCATCAATAAGTTTTAGGTTATCTTTAAATCTTATATCAGCTTTTTTTCTCGCAAACTCAGCCCATTTTTCTAAAAAGTATCCTTTACCTTCAGAAGATTGTTTTTTTTCCTCATAAAATGTTTCTAACGATTTATTTTTAAAGTGATTGTTGTTTAACCATTCATAAATGAGTTGTTCATCTTGAGTTAAACTTTGGATATCCACTTTAAGGTCTTTGAGCTGACTAACAAAAATGGCTGTATCACCTTCTGGCTTTGCATAAAAGGCTGCGTATAATTTATCTTTATCAATGCCAAATTTGTCTTTAAAAGTATTAGTGATGGAGGTCCAAATACCGTTAATAAATCCGATATGATTGTGAATACCTTTGATGATAGGATTAATCTTGTTTTCATATAATTCTTCAACCAATTGGCGGGTAAACCCTCTAAATTCTTGTAAAGACTCATTATAGCTTTCTCGCTCTAAAGATGGAGGTGTGAATACTCCCACTTTTCTAAAATGAAGACTTTTGGGCTGGGTTGGGTCATTCGTTTTTTTTAAATTTTTTATTTCAACATCAGATAATTGCTGGGCTTTTCTTTTTTGAGGATGAATCGGCTGTCCATTTCCAAGATTTTGTGGATTTCCAACTAAATTATCAATAATCATAAATTAAACTTAAATTAAGGTTTTTTAAAGGGCTAGTATAAGAGATATATGTTAAGTTGAATTAAAGATGAAGTTAGCCTTTTATTTTTATAGCTTTTATACACATAAATAATGGAATTTCTTGTCTTGCCCGGTTTTCCATTTTTGCATTTTTTCCCGTACTTTCTTTATCTGAAACCCATTCTTCTATCTCTTCTATGACAAATCCAGTTTCTTTTAACCATTTAGTATAAAGGGATAAGGGGTGGTGAAAAGAAAATGTTTGTGTTTTTTCTTTTTGCCCAGGATGCATTTCTATTGGTATAGCCATAGATTCCATATAGCGATCTACGCGGCGGTATTGAATTTTTTTTCCCTCATCGATTCCCCAACTCGATTGCCTTGGAATTCTATAATAAGGGTGGTTTAAGACTAGCAGTAACTGACACTCGTTTTTTAAACCCTTGGCGCAATTTTGCAAAACACCTTTTGCGTTTTCAATGTTCTGCAAGGCTAAAATAATAGTGGCTAAAGTAAATTCTGATTTTAAATGAAGATCTTTAGAAACATCAGCTATTGTATACACATGATTTTTATGAGGATCTAATCGAATAGCTTCTTTAATGAAAGAGGGGGAGATGTCGAAGCCTTGATAGATTTTTTCTTTAGAAATAGCTCTTCCTAAAATTCCGGTTCCACAAGCTAGATCTAAAATGGCTTTATGTTTAGAAAGAATAGGGGCTATATTTGGCAGAATAACCTGCTGGTGATAATAATGCCCTTCATTTCCAACAATTTTTTTGTACCATTTGTTAACATTTTCCCAAGAAGTTTGCACTTTTTTTTTCATATTATCTATTTTTTTTAAATTGTTTTTTTTAAGCATTAATTTTCTACCATTCAATCTTTTTTGTCTTTCTATTTGAAAAAGAACTAGATATTTTGTATTTCTATTAAAAAAGGCAAGTACGATGGAAAAGATAACTGAAGTTCAAGTCATCGAAAATTTAAGAAAAACTTCCCAAGAAATTTATCGATTCGCTTTTGAAAGCACTTCGAGTCGAGGTGATTTTGAAGGCAATCGCTTTTCTGAATTAGAAAAATCTATTACTGATTCGAGAATGATGCTTGTCAATTATGAAGAGCAGTCGGGCAAAAAATTAAATGTGAGTAGAGAAGTTTGCGAAGATTTGGCCAAAAATATTCAACGTGCCATAAATAGAGTAAATGAACGGTTAGCTGCCATACGCTCTAGCGAAAAAAATACATATGGCGATTCTTATATAGCTTCAATCAATGCGCTTCAAGGTTTTTTAAATGATCTTAGGAATATCTGTCCAAAGCCTGGAGGTTGAAGAGCTTTTAGACTTTTCCTCATCCTTTTTTTCTTTTTTTTGAGTATCAGGCTGACTAAATTCTTTTTTTTCTGGTTTTTCTAGCGGCCAGTTACATTCTCCACACATTTTTCCTCTTGAGTATATCGATAAGTTAATAGGGCTGCGATTGTTTTAGCGTCTTTGATGATACCTTTTTTTATCATATCGTAGGCTTGCGTTAATGGCGTGCTTACAACTGTTATTTCTTCGGTTTCATCTAAATTTTGACCAACAAATTTTAAATTTTTTGCTATAAAGCAGTCAAGCCATTCATTTGAAAAACCAGGGGTTGAGTAAAAGCTAAGAAGCGGTTGCATGATATCTGCTTTATAACCAGTTTCTTCCATTAATTCCCTTTTAGCTGTTTGCAACGATTCTTCCCCGGACTCCCGAGTGCCGGCGGGTAATTCCCATAAAAATTCACCTAAAATTGCACGGTAGTTTTTTATAAGAAGGATTTCATGATTGTTTAAAAAGGGGAGAATGACAACAGCTCCTGGATGAATCACTGCTTGGGTTTGATGAATTTTTCCATTTTGATCTTTGGCTTCCTTAGTGTAAACTTTAAATTTCTTTCCAGAAAATTGTAAGGAGGCATTTGCTTCGAAAGACATTTGAGACATGAAAATAGCCATTAGTAGATTAGATTTAATTTTTTCAAATTTTTGAAAAAATTAAATCTATACAAATGAATTTTTTTTGTCCGTAAGAATATCTAATTTCAAGTTTACGAAAGAGACAATCATCAAAACGGTAACAATAATTAAGCTAAGGACCGGTTGTTCAGATTGTAATGCTAAAGGAGCGCTAATAGCCGTAAAAACGGCAACAGTCAAAAGTTTTAATTTTTGCTTACTTAACTCTTCGTTTGTCAACAAACTGGATGGGTTAATTGCTTGCACATCTTTACAAAGAGGACAAGAAGGGGAATCATTGGCCTGTTCCTGTCTTTTAAACCAGCCATCTATACAAATTTTATGAAATTTGTGAGCACATTGTAGTTGTTTACTGCTCTTTTCGATTTCATCTAAGCAAATACAACAAGTATGACTTTCCCCAATGTTATTCATAAAACCCCTATTATTCTTTTGTATAAACATAACTAATAATTTTAAATTAATTATTAAAGTTTATTAAAGATTATAAAGATCTTATTTACTTTTTTGTGAATTCGGCTTTTAGAAAATCTACTAACCATTCCTTTCGAAAGCTTTGATAATGGATACAGGCTTGTTTTAAAATATCTTGGGCTTTTACCCCTAGATGAAAATTAGCTAGTTTTTTTACTTCTTCAAACCATTCCAAAAACATGGTATTTTGAGCCACTCTTTGAAAACTAGCGATTGCTGAAGCTTCAAAAGGCATGCTCACACCCTCTATATTTTTGCGATGTCCGTGGGCACTTTCACAACCATCTTCTGTCCTTTTATGTTCAGCTTCATGATTGAATAACCCACTAGATAAGGCATTCTTCCAAAAATATTTTTGTATTTTTTTCATAATTTTGTTGGGATTATCCAAAGTTATAGCATGTATAATTTGAACTAATTGGTTGTATTTTACTTGCGATAGATTGACTAAAACGAGATTCTTATGCTTATTGAATGAGGCTAAAAAGGAGTCATGAATTTCATAACAAAAGTCAACCATTGGAGATTTGGTATTTAGCTTTAAATTCTTAAAAAATAAAGCGTAATAGGATTCTATGGATTGTTTTACTAAAGATAAAATTCTTGAAGAAGAAGATAAAGAATCTTTTTTTAAAGCAAAAATTGTTTTTATTTCAATTTTTGGCTTAATAGCTACATTTCTCGCTTGAACAGGTGGGCTATTTATCATTTTATCTAAGAGATTTAAAGCAGTTTTTTCTTTATGAACTTGAACTAGATCAATATTCGAACGCAGTTTAGGTGCAAAGTTTAGTAAACTTTCTTTTGTTTTAAAAGGTGTGTATAAACTAATGGATTTATTATTAAAAAAGGAAACGATAGCTTGAATATAATTTTCTAAAAAAACTTTATCCTCAACTGTATTGGGCTTAATCCATAACATAGTTAAAGTGTTTTTTAAAGACTGAAGGAGTTTTTTTTGAAATTCTTCTAAGTCTTCCCTATAGTTTTGATACTCCTTTAGGCAAGCTTCAATAGCAGCTGTTTTTTTGACTTCGGAAGTTTTCGTTTTTATCTTTTTAAGAATAGATTTAACCTTTTTTTGAAAGTTAAATAATCTATTAGCGTGATGATCTTTTATCTTTTGCACAAATTCGATCGAAAAGCTGGTTACAATGGAAAAAAAACTATCACAATTGTTTACTTTTAACGAATTGGGAAAAAAATAGGTCATAAAATGTTGTATCGGAAATGTAATGCTTTTATCACAGGCCTTTACAAAATCGTTAAAAAAATTAGAATCTTTTTTTAAACGTATTTGCTCAAGGCTTTGCCCTTTTGAAGAGTAGAAGTAAAAGCAAGTATCTAATTGATTGAGTGAAAAGGCTTTATTAAATAACATCAAATAGCAAACATTTGCTAAAAGTGTTTGTATTTTTTTTTGATGATTTTCACTAAGCGTTATTTCTGTTCTATTTTGAACCGGGGTAAAAAGTTCAGTTGGGATTTCTAAAGTTAGTCCAAAGGTTACAATATCATAAAAGTTTATTGGCAATAAACAAAAGGTTTCTACTAACTTTAGTAAGGATATAAAAGGTATGCCACCTGTTGTTACCATCGAAAGCATATCTTCTTTTGGCGTCGTTTTTATAGCAATTTGAGAATCGCTATCTTGAAATAAAACCTTTATAGGATTTAGAGGGTCAAAATTTAGATTGATTAGTTGGTGGTTTTCCCGAAAATATAGTTTAATAAAAGGTGTTAGTGCACTTTTGGTATTTGTTGATGCTATGGTTTGTTTTAAAACATGCTTTAACTGTTTTAGATCAGCGTTAACGTTATCTGAAGGGTTCATCACAACGTGTAATCTTGTTCCAACAAAGTTTGGAAGTTTTGCCAAGGTAATCTCTGATATGTCGGCAATTTTACACTGCAAATCAACGATTAAATTTTGCTCATTTCTTACAGGTATAATAGTTAATAAATAGACTTTACTTGAATCTTCTAGTAATCGCGTTTGAATGATCACTTTTTGAGCATTTTGATAAATGGTAAAAACACCATTACCCATTTTTCCAATACTATAAGGGGAGTTTTTCTGAGAAAAGTTTGGAATTCCAAATTCTACAAGTAATGAAAAAAGATTTTTAAAACCTGAATGATCTTCAATGGAGTAGGTGATGTGACGTTCTTTATAGAGACACACTTCATAAAAAATTTTATTCTGATAAGGTAATTTGTTTTTTTTGAACAAGGCTCGATTGTTATGAAGGTGGGTAATGGCATCTACAGCATTTTGCGTGGTTTCAATGCTCATTGCCATCCATGGATCTCTGCCTGTGCTGTAATGAATTGTTTGCAAAATATTTTGTTTAAGAAAAGGAAAAGCTTCCGTTTTGGAGATTGACGCTAAAGATAACTGTAAGTGCCCCTCTTTTAAGTTTTTTTCTAGTTGATTGTCTAAAAAAAAAGCCGTGATTAGTTGACTTAGTGAAAAATAGGTAGGTGGTAATTTCTCTTCTAAAATGGGCTCTATTAAATTTACCGCACGTATATTTGCTTTTTCATTTTCTTGGTTGTAAATCTCTTGCAATTTCTTAATTAAACAAAAGTTGTTAATGTTTTTTGCCTTTTTATCAAAAGAAATCTCTTCCTTATAAATAAAATTATTGTACCAACTCTCTATGTCTTCTAAAAATATGTTTTTGGGTAATGTTTGTTCGATAAAATGGGTAAACTTTTCAATTTGCATGTCACTTTCAATCGCGTGTAAGCTCTTTTCAAAAAGGAGAAAATTAGCTAATAAAATTAACTCAGATAAGTTGCGAGCTAAATTTAAGATTATTGTTATTAACTTTATGGATATCTTTTGCTCTTCTAATTTTATAAATTGTGTCAAGAAAGTGTGATTACCCAAAAGGGGAATAGAAATATTGTTATTAATAATAATCTTTTTATCATAAGAGAGATCTTCCTCTAGGTGAAGATCTTTAAGCCAACTTAATATGGTAAAATAATTAAATTTTTCAAAAGCATCTTTATTTTTACATAAAGACAAAAGAAGATTGGAATAGCTAAAAAGCGCTCTTTCACTAAATTTTGGATAATCAAAAATGGTCTTACAAGCATATTTAACATTTTCTCTTGTTAATGAAAGAGTTAATGTTTTGTGTAAAAGGTTAAAATAAGTATTTTTGAGAATTCGTATTTGTTTTTGTTGCGTTTGATTAAATTGCTTATTATTAGCTAAAACATAATAAACTTTTGTAAAAGATAAAACTTGTTCTAATAATTTCTCTGAATTTTTAGCTAAAACAAAATCTTGTTGGATTTTTTGAATAAAAAAGGTTTCAGACAATTCACATAGTATGATTGGTAATTGTTCTTCATTTAAAAAATGACTGTTAAAGATGATTTTGTTTTCCTTAATCCTCTTTTTTTGGCAAGGATCGATCGCAAGGGAAGATCGATAAATTGTAAGACAAGAAAAAAGGGCTTGGATTTGCTTTAAAGTAGGGTTAAAAAAAGGATAGAGTTTTTGACTATCAACTATTACAAAAGAATCTTTGTTGCTATTGGTTGTTATTTCTTTATCGGGTAGTGGAAGATGGATAGCATCTCTTTGCTTTTTGACAAAATGAGCATAGCATTGGTGAAATTTTGCCAAAGGTATTAGGCCATAATAAACAAAACTCTCTAAAAATAAGGCGTTAATAAAAGCTTTATGGGAAAAAACTTTTGTAATTTTAGAAAAAAACAGTTCTTCATTTGGATAAAGTTTTGTGAAAATTGAGGAAAAGGCAAGATCTTTATATTGATATTTATGGTCTAAAGCAAAGATAAGCTCTTTTTCTATAAGTTCATAATCTATAACAAAAAGTTTTCCTTCCAAGTTATAATAAAATTGAGAGATATCTTTTTTTGAAAAAAAACTTTTAATAGCGATATTTAAAGTATTGGAAGGGATATTTAAACTAAAGAATTCGTGTAGGAGTTTTTCAAAAGTTTCAATAGCCATTTTTATAGGAGCAATTTTGGGAAAATGGGTAACATCTAGCCAAGAAGCATGCTCGTTGATGTAAGATAACCAAAATTCATCGATAGCTTTTTCATCTACATTGAGTATATGAAGTTCTTCATTTGCTAATTCTATAAAATCTTTATCAAAAATGGGATAGTTGCTTGTATCATAAAAAACAGACTGGTTAATGGGTTTTATGAAAATTAATGACTTTTCAAGCTTCTTACCAAAGCTATTTTCAGAAGTATTTTTTAGATTGTAGCCACCAATTTCTCCATTCGAGAACATAATTGTTTTAGCGATGAATTTTTTTGCATCGCGAAGGCTTAAATCTTCACACTTCTTTAAAAGGGATTTTGGGCAAAATAAGCAACCTAACAGTCCAAAAGACTCAATGATCGGATTTTTTTCAGGAGTTTTAGATAAGACGTTGTCATCTACAAAGAAAACTTTAGTACCAAAAATGATCTTTTCATCGATGGCTAATTGTTCAATCTCTTTGGTGACATTTTGTTCAAGTTTTAATTTTTTTAAGAAAAAGTTCGTGATAAAATTAATAAGTGTGAAAAAGTTGTGATCAACAAGATGGGGCGTTAGGGGAAGTAAGGTATAGTTTTTATTCTGATTGCCAACCATTTGGTAAATTTTTCCGGCCATTTCATACGAAATAGGGATGATGTGAGAATTGCTTAATAAAAGATTATGCAATTTGTTTTTGCAGTAAAAAGTGAAACGGTTACCTATTTGATTAGTCGATTGAAATTCCCATTCTTTAAAACAATTGTACAAAATTACAAAATAATAAGGCGCTAAAGGATCTTCTTCACAACTTGTTATAGCTTTTAAGCTTAAGTCAATGATGTGCTGGATATGTTTTTCCGTTTCATCGATTTGCTTAAAGTCACTGAGTATTTCGTTTCGTGCCAGTGTAGTTTTGACAGAAATGGGAAGGGATAAGCAACAGTCAATTCCATCAGATAAATTTTCAGGTATAATCAATCTTTTCTTTAAAACAATTTCTAGGACAACTACTTGGCCGATAAGTATTAAAAAATAGGATTGCTCTTTTTCTTTTTTTCCTTTGTAATTTGTAACTTTAACTAATTCGTTTAAGGGCTTATCATAAAAATTTGCCTTTTTTATACCATTTTTGGTGGAAGATCCAATCATAAATTGGTTTTCAACGGATACTTGTAAAGAAATACCAGTCCCTTGATCAACTACTTTTAAAAATTGAGGATGTAATTGCACTCCAACTGTTTTTTGCAAAGAAGATGAATTAAAACTTTCAATACTCTTTTTTTCAGGATCTATAAAGGTTTCTATAGATATACAGCTATTAGTAAATTGCAAACGGTAAAGGCTATTTTGTAAATATTGTAAAGTGGTTGTAGAAAAAGAATTTTTATTGGGGATAATGAGAATTTCCGTACCGGTATTCGCACCTTCAATTTTTTTTAAAGGCTTATAATTGAGTTCTATATCAGTTTCATTTTTTGAGATTTGTAATTTATACCCTCTTAAAAGATGATCTTCTCGATAACGCGTTGTGATTTCAATGAGGCAACCTTCCGTTTCTTTTAAATCTAAAAAACTAAGAGCTGAAAAAAAGCCCATACCAAATTGACCAATAGACTCTTCTGCCTCATTTGTAGCATCGATTGCATTTACTACTAGCTCTAGAAAGGAACGCAAAGGCTCAATAAATATATTGTTGATCGCATTGTTGGTCCATTTCTTAGCGACTTCAGTTTGTAAGGGTGTAGATTTGTCTTTTTTTTGCAAATTGGCAAATAGCAAATCACTTAAAGTAATAGAAAAACTTTTCTTAACTCCTAATTTTTCCCGAATTGCTTCTACAAGCTTTGACTGAGAGTTTAGAACAGAGTTGTTATTCGATTCATTTATTTGATTTTCTTCTGAAACAAAAAAATTGGGAAAGGACAGTCCAATGGGGCTAACAGATGTCATAAAAGAATAAATGGTTAATTTAAACAAACGGATGTAAGACTAGCTGAATTTATACACAATAGCAAGTTTAACTAAATATGTGTTCGGAATATTTTTATTGAAGAGTTTTTAAGTTGGATTAGCAGAACTATAAAAAAAAGAACCTCAAAATTTAAGAATTTGAGGTCCTGCATAGAAAACTATAAAAGATTACCCGTTTGCCGCAGCTGAAAAAGCGAGTGTAAATAAGAGGGTTGCCCCTAAAAATATTGCTGAAATGACTATCCCAGTTATCAAAGAACCACATAAAAATCCGATCAACGCAGGAGAGCCAAAAAGGGCAACTAAAGCTATACTACCTAAGATGCCAGTGGCTCGGTCTTTAATCGTTTTAAGTTGTTCGATACGCTCCTTAAGTTCTGGATTTTGTTCCTTATTCTTAACGTTTGTATTTGCTTGATTTACAGATTTAGAAGGTGAATTCTCTTCGCCAATTTTTTTTAATTGGTTTATAGCAACAGATGAAACGATGTGTCCTAAAATGGGGATATGGCAAATTCCTTTTATGAAAGAATTATTGGTCCAATTTGGTAGTGCATTAATAGAAGCTGTCATAGTAGCCTTTATGATTAATAATTTAACAAAACAAAAGACTAAACCTCGATTATAAATATTTTATAAATGGTATATGAAGAAACGTAAAAAGGTAAAAAATATGCATTTGATAAAAATTTAAAAGTATAGATATGCTTAAAGTTATTTTAGTTTAAAAAAAAATTAGGGAAGCTATCCAAAGCATTCTTTAGAATTGATTGTTAATCGCTTATGGTCCATATAATTATGTTATAGCACTTGCAATCATAATTATAGAAGTAACAGAACCAACAACCGAAATAGAAGCGATTAGGAATAACATATCTTAAGTAGATATTCTACTTATTTATTTTGGAGTAGGATTAGTAATAAATAAATTATCATCTAAGTATTATATTATTGCCTCATTATCTGCTTAGTTGAAAGAAACAAAGAAAACAAATGACGGATTTAACAAATTCAAAAAATTTGTTATTCAGTTAAGTTAATCAATTTATTGATTTATTTTTTTTTAAAATCATTCGTTACTTGTTCTTCAAATTCTCTGAAAAATTTGTAAGTATCTTTTCTAAAATTAACTGTAGTTAATACGCCAAATAATATAATACTTGATATTGCAATTGCGCCAATTATAGGATTAATAAGTAACATCGGAAATACTAACATTGCTATACAAGATGCTACAGCTATTATCACGCAATTTATCTTGTTAGTTCTACGATGTGCATTAAAATAATAATTACCAATTTGTATAACTCTTGTACGTTGTGTTAGATCTTTTGAACTATATTCCTTACATAATTGATCCAACTTTTTATAAATAATTATTTTTGCGATTTCTCCAATTACTGGAAAGTAAACTATAGCCTTTGGAATAAATGTCTCTAAAATAGAGATCCTTTTTTGCTCTGGAATAGCTACTTTCGATACAAATGATTGAGGAGGAAATTCATTTGTATCTAAAAAATCATGATTTAAGCGAGTTGGTTGCATTAAATTCCTAATATTTTTATTAGATTATTTGATTTGGAAATTCTTTTCTTAGTTCCTTTGAACATGGATTTTCAAAGTATCTAATATTTTCCTTTAAGGTAAAGAGTGGTAAAAGTCCAATAATTGCCGCGGCTCCAATTAAACCTAACATTAAGGGTAGAGAAGCAATCCCGAGATATGGTGATGCAACCATAAACACAAAACTTGCTATAAATAAAACGATTGAATTGGCACTACCCCAGCCTTGATTTACATTTTTATAATATTTGTGAATTTGAAATACTTTTGCACGGATAGTGGAATTTGCCTTTTCATGTTTATTCGATAAATTTTCAATTAGCTTAAATATGATAGGTCTTGCAACTTCACCGATTATGGGTATGTAAACAATAGCTTTTGGAATAAATGTCTCTAAAAGAGAGATTCGTTCTTGTATTTTTGGTTCTGGAACTTTGATGTAACTATTGCCATCAAACTCCGATGTATCTCTTGAATTGTTAACCATTTTGTTTTCCGATTAAAAAATAAAAACAAATAATAGCATTCAATAATTAATATCTTTTAAAGATTTCATAAAATAATCGTAATAGAGTTTAATAATTTGGAAATTCTCTATTTAAATCTTTCTCGCATTCACGTTCAAATTGGCCCATTCTTTCTTTAAAAGTTAAAAAAGGTAAAGTAATTAAAATAGTACCAACTATAAGAGAACCTAAAAAGGCGGGTAAGGAAATTACAGGAGCTACTATTACGGCAAATAGGATAGAAGTAAAACCAGCGAGAAGCATTAAGGTAGCATTAACAGTACCACAACCATTATTCGCATCTTTGTAGTTTCTTAAGATCATTTTTATTTGAAGTCTTTTGTTTTGATTTTCTTCACAAGGTGGATATTTTTTTGTTAAATTTTCAATGCATTTAAAAAAAATAGGTCGTACGATTTCACCAATGACAGGAACATACACAATTATTTTTGGTATGAATGTTTGTAAAAAAGAGATCCTGCCGATTGTTTTGGCTTCTGGACGCTCTATGTAATCGTTATTTTCAAACTCCGATGTATCCCTTGAATCGTCCCTTGGTCTAGTTGAATATATTGAGCCGTAATTTGATACCATAAATATCCCTAAAAAAATTAATTAATAAAACAAAAGTGTACTGGTTAATGATTAATATAATTTAAAGATAGTATGGATTTACTACTAAATAGGAACGTTTGGATCTTTAATAATTAACTAATGTGTGTTTTTAATTAGGAAATAAAAAAAATGATATTAGTCCCATAGAGACATTTGACGTCTCTATGGTTTAAATGAGAAATTTGAAAAATATATAAGCTCAAGTGAGAAAAACTAGCTTTAGGAACAATAACAATAACCTAAAGTTGAACGTTTGGATAATTCTTTCGGATATCTTTTATAAAGTCGCTTTCAAATCGCCCTATATTTTCTTTGTATGTGAAAACAGCAAGTATTAATAAAATCGACCCTCCGATCAGCAAACCTAAGGAAAGAGCAGGTGCCATCGTAATAAACATAGGACTTACAAGCATTGCAATTAATGCTGCTCCAATCATTACACTAGCATTAACTTTTCCAAAGCCTTCATTGACATTTTTGTAATATTTTAAAATTTGAAAAACTGTAGCTTTAATATGGTCATTATCGTTCTTATGTTTATTCCACAAATTTTCGATAGATTTAAATATGATTGGTCTAGCAATTTCTCCAATGACCGGTATGTAAACGATTGCTTTTGGAATAAAAGTCTGTAAAAAAGAAATTCTCGCTTCTTCTCTAGGTTTTTGAATTTTGAAGTTGTCTTCAAAATCATTAGTTTGCATTGTCCCATAAACTCTTTTAGATTCGGCTGAACTTATCATTAGAATAGTATCCTTATAAAAATAATTAATTATTAATAACTTAACATTTAATAATTAATATCTTTTAAAGATCTCATAAATAATGGAAAACTCAAGTATTGTTTGACCACCTAAAATTGAAGGTATTCGATGTGTAAGACCTAAACTATTTTTAAACCTTATGTTAATAAACACTTTTTTACAATGGTTTGCACATCTTCAACGCTTAGATAGGTTAAAGCTTCAGCTACAAACTTTAAATATTGATAAGATTTTTTTGTAATGTAGTGATTTTTTTCCTTATTTTCTTCTATAAAAGTATAAGACTTTATGTAACTAGAGAGCGTTTTTTCCCCCTTCTTACTAATTAGCTGTTCATTTTCAATATTAGGGTTAGCTGCTACATACTTTTTTAATTTTTTAATAGACTGTGTACCAATCATAAATTCGGGTGGTAAATAATTGACAGCTTCAAGAACTAAGTTGTCTCGTATTGAAATTTTTTGCCCATTTGTTGTTATTTTTTGAAAAAAACCAGGGTCTTTTAAAAAGGCAATGGCATCTTGCAAGGCATAGACTTCACAACCATAGGCAACTTCTCTTTTCACCTGCGAATAAAAAAGGGAAATGGGTATTTTAGCTTCATGAATACCTTTTAAAATAGCGCGCATTACGACTTCTTGAGGGGTAAACTCATGTAGCCCATTGTAATTCTCCCAAATATCTTTAGATAGATGAGACTTAGTAATATATTTATTATTTTTAAGAGGTTGCGCATCTAGTAAAATGACAGTTGCTTTTCCGTCTTTTATTTCTAAACAAACGCTCGATTTGTGCTGAGGGAAATTTGGTTTAAACGGAGGATTATTCATGGAAGAAAACGATCCGACAATAAAAGCGGATCTTTGATCGTTTGGACTTTCTAAACTGGAAGCCAAATTTTCTGCTAAAGCTTCCAATGTTTTACATACAAAGAGTCCTTCAATTTGTTTTTTTTCTTTTAAATAGGAAGCAATCATAGCAACCCCTGGCATCCAAAGGCTAAATTCGCCAGGAATTGCGTAAACTGTTCCCATAAGAGAATTATATTGAGGTTTGATAGAGGATTCAAAAGGGTAAGTTGCTTTGTGAAAGCTACTTTGTTTATATAGTCGCTCAATTTTTTCGATCTCTTCCACTCTACCCTTAGCTGTCGCTAAATGGCTCCAAACTTTGAGTTGCGTTTTTACACTTTTTGATGCTTTTTCCCACCATAAAGTTTGCAAAGATGAGGTATTAGAAGATAATTGTGGTTGTAAAGGAAAACTTTTGGTGGACTCAACTTTGATTTCATTTGCTTGAATCAATTTACCTACCCACGTTTTTTGCGACTCATGGCTTTGATACTTTTCTGCAGCTTTTTTTAGGAAATTAGGAAAATCCGGTCCAAACGCATCTTGGCAAATTTCTTTAATTTTTGCAAACCAAGCAAAAAACATTTTATTATGAATGGCACGCTGCGCAGAAATAATAGCAGAGGCTTCAAAAGGTGCTGCTTTTCCATCAACGGTAATCATGGTTCCGTGACTTGCCTTGCAACTCAAATGTCTATTGCGAAGATGTTCCCCCTCGTGATTTAAACTCCCACTTGTTAAAGCGTTAGGCCAAAAAAGCTCTTTTAATCCTTCACTAATTTTAGAGAATTTGTCATGAGCAATGTCTGAGAACAAGTGGACAATCTTTGCATAACTTGCATTATAAAAATTGATGTTTAATTGATTATAAAAAGCATTGTAAGAAGCGTCGGAATGGTTAATCTCAAAAATAAACGAAACGTTTGGAGGAGGTAGATTTACGTTTATCCCTTTTAAGTAATAAACATAATACTGCTTAATTCCTTCTTTAATAACCTGATAAATTTTTTGATGAAATTCCTTTCTTTTTTCCTTTTTTTTGAGTTTTTTGTTTGCTTTAATATTTTTTAATGGTTCTAAAGATGTTGTGTCTTTTGCGAGAATCGCTTCTATGGTAGGGCTAGTTTTAAAATCTAAATTTGGGCTATTAGCAGGAGCCTGAAGACTCTTTGAGTTTTCACTTCTACGTGGTTCTGGCAGAGCTTTAGGTGTATTTAATTTGGGTTGAAATAGTAATAAACTCTCCCTCGAATTATAAAGACAATTTACTCTGAACGATTTAGGTTTAAAATAGTTACAAAACGCAACTATGAATTTATTCCAAAAATCCTTTTTAGATGGATCAATTTGAACTGTCAGCTTTTCATTTAATTTTCGATTTAATTGAGTTAAAATAGCTGTAATACTTTCGTCCCATTGCTTATATATTTGCAAGCATTGCTCAATAGCTTTTTCTTTTTGTTCTTCTGAACTTGTCAAAGAGATATCTTTAATTGCCAAATTATATTCATTTAGCCAGTCATTTAATAATCGGTTATTTTCTAACTCTAAATCGGATAAATTGCCTGTATAAAAATATTCTACTAATTCATAAAAACTTTTTTGAGAGAGGTGATCAAACACAAAGGGTTCAAAGTAGGTCATAAACTCTTGTAAAGAGAAATTTTTCTTTTTCAATGAGGAATGAACATAATCATCATAGAGGTCTACATTAATATCTAACTGAATTTGGTCTAAAGTAGCATGAGAATTATAAAATAAAAAACAATCATCTAGTTTATTGTGATCAAAGGCCTCATCAAATGCACAATAAAAAATTGCATTCGCCAAAAGTTTTCTTAAACAATCTTGTTGTTCATGGGATAGCTCAATTTTCGTTCTACTTTGTACTGGGGTAAATGTGCCTTTAGGAAGTTCTAGGACAAGTCCTTTTGCGATTTTTAGAAATAAATTAGGAGGGCACAATTGGTATTGTTCAACGAGTGTAAAAAGAGGAATAAAAGGAATGCCGCCAGTTGTCACATGGGACGGGATATTACAATCATGGTCAATAGTGATTATTTCAAACCCATAGACTTCATCTTTTAATAAGCTAGAAAATGTTTTGCCTTGCATATTATAGTTTAGGCAATAATGTCCTAAATCTATTTTTAATAATCCCTCACCTTTCACGATCACATGCGTAGTTCCAATCGTTTCTTTTAATATGTGCTGAAAAGAAACTAAATCAATTTCAGGATTTTCAGATCCATTCTTAACAAGAGTTATTTTTGTCCCAAAAAAATTAGAATTTTCTCGCAGCATATAATCTGAGCTATCGATAATTTGGCACTTTATATCTTCGATAAGTGTGGTAGATGGTTGATGTAATGGGATTAGATTAATATGATAAAATTTTCGGGGATCAGATACTAATCTCGTTTCAATGATTACTTGAAATGCATTTTGAAAGAGGGAAAAAAAACCATTTCCAAGTTGCCCGACACAATCTTTTTTTTCTGAATAATTGGGGATTAAAAGTTGTAGCAAAACGCTTAAATCGTAAAATCCAACGGTATCGTGGATCGTATAGCAAAGATGTCTTTTGGCATAAGTAGTTAAAGACAGTTGTACGTTTTGGTAAATTCCCTTTCTTAAATCCCAAGATTTTTTTGTTAAATGAAGTTGATCTTTTTGTAAAAAATTATGTGTGGCATCCAGGGCATTTTGGATAGTTTCGATAGCGATGGCTAAATTTGGATCTCTTTCAGTGCCGTTATTGATAGATTGGCTAATACAATTTATTTCTAAATTAGGGTTTGCATTAGAAATAGTTTGAAGGATTGTTCCAATATAAGAAGTTTGTAACTGCTTTTTTAAGTTTTCATTTTCAAAAAAAGCGTTAATTAATTGCTTTACTGTAAAAGGTGGTGAGTAATCATTCAATTTTTCTAAAAGTTGGTTTGGAATAAGTTGTGAAATAGAAGTGGTTTTTTTCTGTTTATCTGATTCTCTTAAATAGGAACAAAAATCTTGATAAACTTGTTCTTTAGAAAAGAAGGAGTAGTCAAAGTAATTTTTATTGAGGTGGCTATTATACCAATACTTTATAACATAAAGAGAAATTTTTTCATGGAGGAATTGTTTGATGAAGGTTTCTAGTGCAAAATTTAAATTTTTCTTTTTTTCTTTTCCTTTAAATAAATAGTCATGGAAATCATAACATTCCTCTTTCAGGAGGTGAACATCATTTCTATTTGTGGTTAATAATAGATAACTTATTAAGCAAAATTCCTCTACGCATCTTGAAAGGCGAAGGGTAATTTTCAACAAATTGATATCTATTTCCTGTGATATGATTTCTTTAAGAATGTAAATCGGTGAAAAGAAATCTAGAGTTGGGATTTTCAAGCTATTTTCGGCTAATTTTTGAAAATCTGGATCATCTTTGTCTTTTAATCCAATGGCTTTTGTCCAATGAGAAATAGAGAATTGGATGATTTTTTCTAGCTCATCTGTGTTTTCTTGGATGACAAGAAAAGCATCAATTATAGGGTTTATATCAGAAATATCTGTACTCTTAAATTGAATTGCATTAGAGGCATATCTCGCATTTTCAATCTTTAAATCAATAGTTAATGCTTGATCGCATAATTTCCAAAAAGAGAAGCGCAATGATTCAATTAATGCCCTTTGAATTACACTTAAACGATTATTATGTTCTAAAAGAAAAAAGATTTTAGAGATAGCAGCTATTTCATCGAAAATTAAATCGGAGTTTTTAATTTTTTGTAAATTTTTCACATGTCGCAGTATAAAAGATAACTGTGGTACTTGACGGTTTATGTTTGCTACATTTTCTTTTGGGATATGTTTTGATTTGAAAATAAGTTGTTTTTCACTTTTAAAAAATTCTTCTAGTACGTCATCTTCTTTAATGTAAGGGATAGAATTGTTTTTATAGGATATAAAAAATAGGACAGCCAACAATTGGGAAATTTGTTCTACTGAACTGTTTTCAAAAAATGGATAAAGGTTTTTTGTTCCAAGCATAACAAAAGGGGAACTGTCTTCATGCGAAAGTGATGATTCTACAGAGTTAGGATAATAAAGCTTATTTTTTCTAAAAAGAGTAAGAAATAAATAATTGATAAATGCTTTATGGCAAATAGGAGTGGTGATCGATAATAGCGTTTCACTGTTAGAAAAAAACTGAGTTAAAAGTTCTGAAACATCCTTTTTTTTATACTTTTTTATAAATTTTTTAAATCTTTGATACGTTTTAAATATTTTTTTTCGATCATTCACCTCTAAGATTAAACCTTCTTCTTCTAAAAAAAAGAGACTTCCTGCATAGGGAAAAAACCTAATGTATTCCAACTTATCATAGCCTTGTTGGCAACTAGAATGGTAGTCTTCAAAAATTTCTACTGCTGCTTTAAGTAAAGATTCTTTAGACTGCAAGTCAGTCAAATTAAATACTTCATTTAAAAAAGTTCTGTTTTTTATTTTATTCCAAAAAAGATCAATGGATTTATCATTGCAGGTAAGAACGTTGTAGTTTTCATAAATTTTTAGGAGATATTCACCTTTATTATCCCAAGGTCTATTCTCTAAATCCTTTATGGTAAATTGCTTCGAAGAGTTAATAAAAACAGAGTGATGACTTATAGAATGACTTGTTTCATTGCCTATAAGGTTTTTGGCAAGGGTAACTCCTCCTTTATCAAAGTAGGAAAACAATATTTTGCTACCCAATAAAAGGGCTTGCTCTTTTATGGGAAGAGTAGTCGAAATTTCTTCTAGCAAGGCAAAGGGACAAAAAAGGGTATTAAGCAATCCAAATTTTGAAATGATGGGTGTTCCTTGAGGTGTATGGGGAAGAGCATCATTTGGCACAAAACAAATCATAGTTTGATCTATAATTTGCCCATCTAAACCAAGTATTTGTAATTCTTTAAATTTTAAATCATTGTTTTTTATAACTTTTGAAAAATGATCATATAAAAAATGGGTTAAAGGATTGAAGTTGTAGTTAACTAAAGAGGAAGGAAGAGGGAGTAATATAGTTTTTTCATTTAATCTAGAAGTTTTATCGATGATAGTTTGAATTTTGGTAGCTACATATTGGTCAACTGGAAAAATAGTTGGGTGGTCGAGCAATAATTTGTTTAATTGATTTTTGCAATAGGTCGTGAATAATCCTGAAATATTGCTATTAGACATAGCTTCCCAAGCTTCAAGGCTATTATAAAAAGCCACAAATAGGTAGGGAATGGATGGGTCATCGCTTTTACTCATTTCTTTAAAAATTAAATCGATGATTTGTTTTATTTCCTTTTCAGTAGAAGTTTTTTTGTTAATAAGAATTTCATCTCGACTTAATGTAAGTTGTGTAGCAGAAGAGAGCTGTAAACAGAGATCATTTCCATTTTTTAAATGTGCCGGAATAAAAAAAGTTTTTTTAAGGGGCAATTTAAAGACCAGCACATTGTTTACCGTTATGATAAAGTACGGCAAATCTATCTCGCTTTTCCCTTTAAAAGACACGAAAGAAAGGCATTTGTTTAAGGATATGTGATGAGTTCTAGCACTCTCTTGAATTTTGCTTGAACCTGACGGGATAAAAAGTTTTTCTAAGGAAACTGATAATGGAATACCAATTCCATTGTCTTTAACTTCTAAACTATAAGGGTTCAGGTTTACAAAAATTGATGAGGGATTAGAGGAGCCAACGGTTTGAATTTTTTTATCGCTAAAGCAATTTGATTGATATTCAAGGCTAAATGTTTTTTCGATAAACTGAAGATAGTAGACGTAGTTTTTTAAAGTTATCAATAACTCTTCAGAAAAATGTTCATCATTTGGTTGAATGATGATTTGCGTTCCAGTTTCCTTTGTAAGGCTATCTTCTAGTTTAAAATAGGAAACATCCACTTTATCTGAACTATTTTCGATAATTATTTTATAAGTTTTTAAATCATCATTTTCTTTATAGGTTGTGGTAAGGGAGAGTTTGCAACCATTTGTTTCTTTCAAAGTTAAAAAACTCAATATTGAAAAAAATCCCATTCCATATTTGCCAATTGATTCTTCCTTTGGATAGCTTGCATCAATGGCATTTGTTACAAGTTCTAAAAAAGAGCGAAGGGGGTCGCTAAAAATGTGGTAGGTGGCATTTCTAATCCATTTTCTACAAAGTTCTTTCTGTCCATCGTTGGGAAGTGTATGAGATGAAAAATGGGAAAAAATAATTGCTTCTATAGTCGTTACAAAAGGTTCATTTTTAAGAAACGACTGTTCAATTTTTTCAACTAAAGTATTTCCTTTTTTAACTTGTTCAACTTTAGGGTCGACGTTTGAATGAGTAGGAATATATTCAAAAAAAAGAGGATTTGAAAGGGATGTTTTTATGGGGAAAGTCATAGAAAATTAATCGTTAAATTTAAGGATTGTTCAATTCATTTATAGAAAGCTTTAGGGATAAATGGTATAATTTTGTTTTTTTTACAAGAAATTTACTTATGCTAAATAATCGTGTGATATTAAAGCCAGGAAAAGAAAAACCAATCTTACAAAAACACCAATGGATTTTTTCCGGGGCTATTGCAAAATGGCCATCTTTTGATAATGGAGATATTTTGCCTGTTGTTTCTTCAAAAGGTGAACTTTTAGCGCATGCGTATTTTAACAAAAATTGCTCGATTGCGGGTCGAATTATCTCTTTTCAAGATGAGGATCCCTATTTAGCTATAAAAAACAAATTAAAAGCTGCTTATCTTTTAAGAAAAAGCTTTATGCAAACGGAATTTACTAATTCTTACCGATTAGTAAATGGAGAAGGGGACGGTCTACCAGGCTTAATTGCGGACCTCTATGATGATACTCTGGTTTTACAAATTACAACACTTGGAATGGACAAAATCAAAGAATTTGTTGTGGAGGCTTTAGATGAGTTGGTTCATCCAAGAGTGATTTATGAAAAATCAATAACGAGTTCCAGAAAGCAAGAGGGATTAAAAGACTTCCAAGGCGTTTTAAAAGGAGAATTTGTTAGTAAAAAAGTGATCAAAGAAAATGGTCATTTTTTTGCTATTGATATTGAAAAGGCTCAAAAAACCGGATTTTTTTTAGATCATAGAGAAATGAGAAAAAAAATAGGAGAACTGAGCGCTGGAAAAAAGGTTCTCAATTGCTTTTCTTATTCCGGTGGTTTTTCAGTTTATGCCGCAGCGGCAAAAGCTAAAAAAGTTACATCGGTTGATATATCTGCTGAAGCTGTAGAACTTGCTCGCCATAATTTTTCTATAAATGGTTTAGAAGATGGGGAATTTATCACCGCTGATGTTTTTGCCTATCTTAGAGAAAACGAAATAAACCAAGAGATTGTTATTTTAGATCCACCAGCTTTTGCTAAAAAGCAAAAGGATGTGATTGCAGCTTGTCGAGGGTATAAAGATATCAACCGGATAGCTATGCAAAAAATGCCTGCTAATTCCCTTTTGTTAACTTGCTCGTGCTCTTATTATATTAATGAAGAGCTGTTTAAAAAAGTTATCTTTCAAGCGGCTGTTGAAGCGGGTAGGGATGTTAAAATTCTTGGAAAGCATATCCAAGGTCCAGATCATCCCGTGAGCGTATTTCATCCTGAAGGGGATTATTTAAAAAGCTTACTATTGTGGATTTCTTAAATAATTTATTGTGATTTAAATTAAACCTTTAAGTTAACAAATAATCAACTCTTACTGTGTCACCAAATAATTCCGTATGTTGAATTTTTAAGCGGGGGGCCTTGTCTATGCTTGGGATGTCCCAATCATCGAACATAGCTAAACCATCACTTCCTAAAATTACTGCTCCTACATAAACGACGAGTTTTTCACAATATCCATTTTTAACGAAATTAGTTAAAATGCACCGCCCTCCTTCTACTAATAACTGAATAACACCTTTTGAGGCTAAATTTTCTAGTAAATAAGGGATGTCAATCTTGCCTTCTTTTGTTAGAGGGGTAATAATAACTTCAGCACCTGCAATTTTCCATTCTTTAATTTTATTTTCTGGGCATTTATCACTTGTGTAAATCACGGTCGGAGCTAATTTGGTGTCAAATAAAGGATAAGAGACCTTGGTTTTGCCAGTTGTATCTAAAATAACCCGAATAGGAGGTTTGGCTGGCTTTTGTTCTGTATCTCTAACGGTTAGTGCTGGCATGTCGGAATTAGCCGTACTACTACCTATCAAAATGGCTTGTGAACAAGCTCTTAAATAATGGGAATCAGCTCGGGCTTCTTTTGAAGAGATCCACTGAGAAGTCAAATCTTTTGCAGCTGTTCTTCCATCTAAACTGATCGCTGTTTTACAAACAGTATAAGGTCTTTTAAATCGTCTTTGAAATAGATAAGGTTCTAGGCTTAGTAAAACGGCAGTTTCTTCAATACCTACATCAACGGTAATACCAGCTGAGCGCAAAGCTATAATTCCTTTACCCTTTACTATAGGGTCTGGATCTACCGTGCCAATAACGACGCGTTTAACTTTACGAGCTATGAGAGCATCAACACAAGGTGGTGTTTTGCCATGATGACAACAAGGTTCTAAGGTTACATAGACAGTTGCGTCACTTAAATCTTCATCGGTAGATTGTAAAGCATTTATCTCCGCATGGGCTTTGCCAGGAATGCTTGTAAATCCTTCGGCTATACTTTTATTATCTTTTACAATAACACATCCAACCCATGGATTAGGAGGAGCGATTAACCTAGCTTTAAGGCTTAATTCGATGGCTTTTTTCATCCATTGTTCATCATTTGCTTTCTTCACGATCACCCATATAAATGCTTTTATTTTTTTTGAGCTTAAAAACGCAGTATAGCCCAAGTAAAAATAAAATAAAATCTAGCAAATAGATTTTATTATTTTTACATTTTTTTAAAATCGTTTAGACTGTGCAAATAATTATTCATTTTTTTTGTTGTAGTTTTTTAGCATAACTATAAACAAGCCAAAATATTCTAATGATTAGTGAAAGGCTAAGAATTGAAAATGTTTTGGAATGAAGCAAAGTTTTCTTTTTACTTTAAGTTATAAGGATTAAGTTACGGATCCTTGACTTAGAATTAAGAAATTTTGTCATACTTTTTGAAGAATAAATAAAAAAGAGAATTAAGATGGATCAATGTAATTGTCCCAAATGTGGCTCTAAAGCATTTAAAAGAAACGGTTATACCAGGCATGGAAAACAAAACCATCGTTGTTTAGATTGTGGAAGACAATTCTCCTCAAATATAGAATTTGATGAAGATTTTGAAAAAATGGTTGGTGTGGCTGACTACAAAATTGTTTTCAAAGAAGACTATTCAACCAACACAAAAAAATAACTTGATGATTATAAGTTCAATAACGAGAAAAAAAATTGTTACGGAGGAAATGACATATGTGTAAACTTATCACTTATTTATGCATCTTTATGATTAATTTATTTGTTTATACGGAGAGTATCATGGCAAACGAAGGAATAAAAAATCCTCAAGTTGAACTTATTACAAATTACGGAACAATCAAAATTGAGCTTTATCAAGAACAAGCCCCAAAAACAGTACAAAATTTCTTAAACTACGTTAAAGAAGGTTTTTACGATCATACCATTTTTCATCGTGTGATTGATGGATTTATGATTCAAGGGGGAGGATTTACCCAAGATTTTAATCAGAAACCGACAAAAGCTCCTATTGAAAATGAAGCGCAAAATGGGTTGAAAAATAAAAAAGGTTCTATAGCAATGGCTAGAACTAATGATCCAAATAGTGCTACAGCTCAATTTTTTATTAACGTTTCAGACAATAATTTTTTAGATTTTGTGTCTAAAACACCTTCACAATATGGTTACGCAGTTTTCGGGCAAGTTGTGGAAGGGATGGATGTAGTTGATAAAATCAAAAAAGTTAAAACTGGTAACAGGGGAATGCACCAAAACGTCCCATCTGAAACTGTAGAAATTAAACAAGCAAAAATTGTGAATTAATTTTTTCTTCTAAACCTGTGAGTTTTTTCACAGGTTTTTCTTATCCATTCTTGCAAAAATTTACCATTCAAAGTACATTTTAGGATATAAATCAACTAGTAAAAACTTAATTTTAGTTTTATCTATTTAAAGTTGATTTATGGTATCCTTATATATAGATGAAAGAATTTCGAAATTTCCTTGGCAACCCTTAGGAGGACAATTTATGAAAGATGTAACTCATCACCTCAAATGCATTCAAAAGAAAGTTATTCGCGAAGCTCGAAAAAACAATGAAGAAACTCTGGTTGAAAAAAATGGAAAACCAGTTCATATCCCAAGTAAGTTTATTGGAGTCTCAGAAGTAGTGCAAAAAAGAGAAGAAACTAACCATAGAGCACCCATAACTCAAATACCAGCCTATTTTGTTCACTAAAGGTTCAAAAAGGACATTAAATAAAAAGGCTTTAAAAGAATTTCCATAATTCTTTTAAGGCCTTTTTATTATTCTCTAAAAATTCTTCATTTATTAAATCTTTCAAAACAAATTCATCGGGATAAAAGGTGTGAATCCATTTTTTTAACGAATGGTAAAGCTCTTCCGATAAAATAAAGTTTTGGTTAATAGACTCCAATTCTTCTTCTTTTAAAACTAATCTAAGTCTTAAGCAAGCAGGCCCTCCGCCATTCCATAAACTTTGGGATAAATTAATAAAATAGATAGAAGAAATGGGTATATTTGGATCATTTAATAAACGTTGCGTTAAAGCATAGGCTTTTGGATGCAACTCACATTCAGCTGGTGCAATTAAAGCCATCGATTGATCTTTTAGGGTAATCAACTGGGAATTAAAAAAATAAGTCTTTACTGCATCGTTTAAAGTTAATTCTTCATCCCTCACTTTAATTAAATTAAGGGAACTTTTTGTATTGTCGTAAAAAGTTTTCGAGAGTTTTTCTACAATTTCAGTTGTGTTAATAAAGGCATCTTCATGGTAAATAAATAGATTTTGATTACCAAAAGAGATAACATCATTGTGAAAAACACCAGCATCAATAGCTTTTCCGTTTTGAATGGCAAAGATGGAGATGTGAGGCTTTAGCTGATGAAGCCTTTCTATTGCAAGAAAAGCATCTTCTGATTGTCTTTGAGGAAATTTTTGACTATTTTTCCCATAAACAAACAGATGTGTCCCGATCTGTTCAAATTCTAAGCAGAAGCGGATATGATTAGCACCTCCTTCATCACTAAATCTTTTATGTTTAGGAAGGGGATCATGTAAACAAAAATAAGGTGAGTTATTAATCAGTTTTTTAAAAAAATGACAAGTTTCTTCTACCTCTAATGACCGATGAAAAGTTGTTTGTAAATTAGCAGGGGTTATATGTACTTTATTATCTTTGCTATCTGATGAGGGCGTTACAGTTGCCATATTTGCCGTCCACATGAAAGAAGAAGAAGAACATTGGTTTAAGAGTTTTGGGTCTGTTTCTAAGACAGTTTTAAGTATTTTACTATCATCTCCTTTAAAACCTAAATTTTTAAGGATTGAGAAAAGAGGTCTTTCTTGGGGTGGAACAACGATTTGGGGTATGTTTAATTTACGAAGTGTATTCATCAATTCTAAACATTGTAAAGCGGCCATTTTTGGATTAGACCTAAATTGATTATGTTCCATCGAAAGTATGTTTCCGTAGGATAAGCCTCCATAATGATGAGTTAAGCCTGGTAAACCACTTAAATTTAGTTCGATCCCTTTTTTCATAAAGTGATTCCAGGGTATAAATTAGACGGTAGTGATAAAGAGGAATTTTCTGTAGAGGCTACTGGGTAAAGACAGTAATCGATAGCGTAAAAACCACTTGGTCGGAAGTTGCCACTTTTTCCAATTCCACCAAAAGGTGCTTTACTACTAGCTCCAGTTAAAGGAGCGTTCCAATTAATAATTCCTGCCTGAATATTTTGAAAAAAATATTGGTAATTTTCTTGTTTTGTACCAATTAACCCAGCCGTTAATCCATATTGAGTATTATTAGCAACAGTGACGGCTTCTTGTAAATCTTTTGCCCAAATGAGTTGTAGTAAAGGTCCAAACACTTCCTCATCCGGTACAACATTAGAGGTAGTATCAATAAGTCCACATGTAACAAATCCCGTGCCTTTTTGAAAGGGCTTTAATGGGATTAAAGAAGTCGCTCCTTTGTCGATCCATTGTTGTTGTATGGCGAAAATTTCTTGGGCCTTTTCTTCTCGAATAAGTGGTCCTATAAATGGTTCTGGTGTTTCTTCAAAAGGGCCTATTTTAAGATTGCTAATTTTTTCCATTAAATAGGAAACAAATTCTCTATTTTTAGGATTATCTATAATAATTAATCGCCTTGCACACGAGCATCTTTGACCTGTTGTGATATAAGCCGATAAAATAATGGTATAAGCTACTGATGCAAAATCATGAACATCTTCTAATATTAGGGGATTATTGCCCCCCATCTCTAAAGCTAATATTTTATTAGGTTCTAGCGCAAATTGGCTTAAGAGTTTTTTGCCAGTATTCCAACTACCTGTAAAAAAAATTCCGTTTATTTCTTTTTGATTTAATAGTGTTTGTCCGGCATTTTTTCCCCCTTGTACGAGATTGAATACTCCATAAGGTAAATTAGTTTCTTGCCAAATAGAGGCTATTTTTTCTCCTGTTAAAGGAGTTAATTCACTTGGCTTAAAAATAACGGTATTGCCCGCTAATAAAGCTGGGATAATATGTCCATTTGGTAAGTGACCTGGAAAATTGTAAGGACCTAAAACAGCGACAACACCATGCGGCTTATAACGTGTAAGATTGCTTCCAAGATTTAAAGCTAAACACCTTTGATTGTAAGCATCCAAGGTTATAGAAACTTTGCTAATCATAGCAGTCACTTCAGTTTTTGCTTCCCAAAGTGGCTTTCCTGTTTCTAGTGATATAGTATGAGTTAATTCATCTGAATGCTTTTTTAAGTTTTTTTCAAATTGTTCCAAATAATGGTAACGTTCACTAAGTGTGAGGAATGACCAGGTCGGTAGAGCTGTTTTTGCAAGAGAGCAAATTGCTTTAATTTCATTTTCACAAGTTTCTTTTCCTTGCCATATCATTTGACCGTTGGAAGGATTAATGGAAGTGAAGTTCATAAAAGCCTTTTATCGAATAATTAATTTAATGCTATGTAAGTTATTTCATCACCAGGTTTTACTTGTAAGTTCTCAGCTTCTTGTTTTGATATAGCAACATTTTTTTCATCGACATGTTCAATTTTTCCAAAGCAAGATCTGAAATTTATTTTTGTGTTGCCCATAATATAATTTTTAACATCACTATTTTTAGAATGAATTGCTTTTACAGTTGCTCTAATAGATGTGTCTACCGTTCGTATATTTTCTTTTAAAGCAATAATGCGAGGTCCACCATCAAAAACATCAATTTCGTTGGAAAAAGCAAAACCTTCATTGATTAACATTTTTAAAGCGGGTTGCGTGTCTGGATGCACTTTCCCCATTATGCTTTTAACGGTTTTGGGAAGCATGCATGTATAAATGGGCCACTGCGGCAAGACATCTAAACTGTAATTATGATTACCTTCAAAGCGAATCATCAACTCTTCAAAATCAAAATCTAAAAAATTTCTTCCAATCCCTTCCCAAAAGACAGAATTTTTATCTTTAACAACGCCTCTTAAATCAGCTGAAATATAATTATCAAAACGTTCTTTAAATGCTTTTATAAAAAGAAAACGGCTTAATGATAAAAGTTTTCCAAGGCCTGACCCCCTATATTTGTCATTAATATATAAAGCGCAAAGTTCACTACTGCCATTTTTTATTTGGACAGGGCGTAATACTTCCATCGTTCTTTCAGCTTCTAAAGCGACCAATTTGTCAGCCACAGCTTCAATGCGATAATAATTTCTTGGGTTTTCAGAACCAATTTTCGCAATTAAGCTTGCTGTCCCAATCATTTTCTTTAAAGAGGTATCTTCTAACGCAAAAATGTAATGTTCATCAGAGGGTTTCTGTACGTTTTTTTTAAAGCTTTCTATGGATTGCTCAATTTTCATCTCTAGCAACGAACGTTTTTTTGGAAGATTGGTCATTCCAAGTGTTGCCATTTGTGCAATCTCTTCATAATCATCTAAATCATCCCAAAAAATAGGTCTAATTATAAATGGCATAAATTTACTCTTCGTTACAGTTGATAAGACACTTTTCTATAATAGATATAGCTTTATCAATGTCATCTTTCGAGATAACACCTACTGGAATTAATAAGCGAACTCTTGTTGGTATCTGGCCTGCATAAAAAGTCATGACCCCATCTTCAAAGAGTTTTTTAATAAAGTTTACGGTTTTTTTTAAATCACCATTAAAAACAGTAAAAGCCACCATCGCACCAATGCCAAAGGGGCCTTGGATAATGGAAGGGTATTTATTGGCTAATACTTGTAATTTTTCATGAAAATAAGAAGAAATTTGGTTGATTAATCCATTTTCTCCGTAAAAATTATTGGAGACAAGATGATTGATTAAAGCTTGGCTAACTTTAATAACAGCTGTGCTAGATGTAAATGTTTGGCTTAATAATCCAACCTTTGGAGTCAATTCTTTCTTGTATAAAGTGGCGCACACTTGTGACAATTTTCCAATTGTGGCAATGTCAACAGATGATTCTAATTGATAATATTGAAAAGCAAAAATTTCAGACAATCGTCCAAAGCTTTGCACTTCATCTACCAGTAAAAGAATGCCTTCCTTCTTAATAAGTTCTATTATTTTTTGAAAGAATTCTTTGTTGCCAACATAAACGCCCCCTTCTCCTTGTACTAATTCAGCTATCAAAACAGCATGTTGCTTTGGATAGCGTTGGAGGTATTCTTTAAGCTTTTTAATGCAAGCCTCTATACTTTCTTCGTGTCTATTCGGATCGTAAAATGGCAAATAATCTACTGAATAATTAAGGGGTAAGCCTTCACGAAACGACGCTTTATCGGTTATTTGTGAAAGAGCTAGAGTGCGTCCACAAAAGCCATTTGAAAAGGCCAAAACTCGATTAGCTGGAAAGCGATGCTGAAAAGCAATTTTTAAACCATTTTCGTTTGCCATTGCGCCAGAAGTTGTTAGAAAACATCGATCAAGCCCCGATAATTTCGTTAACATTTTCATAAGTTCTAAGCTATCTTGATTTTGCTGTAGATTTCCTTGCAAAGCAGTGTTGGAAAGGGCTGCATCTAAGGCTGCATTGATCAAGATTTCATGACTGTGTCCTAAGTAATGAACACCAATGCCTGTTATAAAATCATACTTTATACTTCCATCGAGAAGTTCTACAAAAGGTCCTTTTCCAAAGCCTGAGCCTAAATAGGGGAGAGCTAAAGGCGTACCTCTTCGTTCGACTAGTTCCTCAAGAAGTTCTTGGTAAGGTATTTTTTTTTCAAGGGTAGGTGGACGGATTCCCTGAATATTTTTTTGGTGATCTTTAACAGCTTCAATTAAGATTTTTTTTGCCTCTTGAACTCTTTTATCTTCATTTAACGTTTCACTTAATAGTTTCATAAGAACCTTTCTTGATAATGAGGTTTTGACGCTAACTGTAATAGTAAAAAAGCGCTAATTTTTATTCGTTCTACTAAGCTATTGATAATCATATATTCTTCGTGTGTATGCATCTTTCCTCCAACAACACCTAGTGTGTCAATAGTTGGAATATTTAAATTTGCAGTCGTGTTGCCATCACATACTCCACCACTTTTAGTAAAACCAATATTTAAGTTTAGAGTTTTAGCAAACTCTTGATACAAATCAAAAAAAGGTTTTTGAACTACATTATAATTTTTGGGAAAACAGTGGTTTAATTCTATAAATTCATACGTGCAGTTCGTTTCTATTTTTTGAGTCTCTAAAATGTGTTGGATTTGATCTTTATTTCTTGAATATTCCTCTTTAATAGTAAAACGGATATTAATTCTTGCAATGGCAAGATCTGGAACAACGTTTAGACCAATGCCTCCCTCTATTACACCTACATTTATAGTCGTTTCATAGGGATTATGATTTAACTCGTTTATGGCAACTATAGAATTAGCAAGAGAAGTAATGGCATTTTTACCGCTAGTAAAATCCCTTCCAGCATGCGCTTTTACCCCACGAACGATTATGACAAAGTTAGCAGAACCTTTTCTTTCATTAACTATAGATCCATCTGGAAAAGCAGGTTCAAAAACTAAACATAAGTTTTTATTTTTTGCCTGTTCTTTTATGTAAGTAGTTGAGCCAACAGAGCTAATTTCTTCATCAGAATTAATAATGACTTGCCATCCGATATTGCCAGCGTAGGGACTTTTTTCAAGTATTCTTAAAGTTTGTAACATTACAAGAAGTCCACCTTTCATGTCACAAACGCCAGGTCCGATTAAATTATTCCTTTCTATTCTAGCTTTTTGAAACGTTGCGTTTGGAGGGAAGACAGTATCCATATGTCCGATTAAAAGGATTTGAAAGGGAGCTTGGGTGTGTTTTTTAAAGGAAAGAATGGGTCCTAAGGCCTGTTTTTCTATTAACCCTTGGTTAGTCACTAAAATTCTGTCTTCTGATTCGACTACGCAACGGCTTTCAGGATTTAAAACATCAAATTCTTTAAGTAAGATTTGACTAAAGCTTGCCAAACCATCAAAATTGGTGGAAAAAGTATTTATGGCAGACCAATCGATAAGGGTTTGCAACCAATCTTTTTGATTTAAACAATGATTTTCAATTAGTTGTAAAATATTCTTCATTAAATCCTCTCTATACGCATACTAATTAAATCTTTTTTTTAATCAAATTTTTTTACGATTTGTGATAAGCTAATCTTTTTTACGAGCTTTTTTTATGCGTATTTATACTCAAGAAAGTTTAGAAGCCTTAAGGCAAAGAGTTGATATAATAGATGTCATATCACCATACATTGATTTAAAAAAATCAGGAGCCTCTTATAAAGGTTTATGCCCCTTTCACGATGAAAGGTCTCCTTCCTTTATGGTTCAAAAGGGAGATAATCATTATCATTGTTTTGGTTGCGGTGCGCATGGCGATTCTATCCAGTTTTTGATCAATCACAATAAATTGAGTTTTAACGATGCTGTAGAGACTTTAGCTGAAAAATATCAAATCACCCTAGATCTCATCGAAGGTGGGGAAAAAGAAACGGGTCCTAATAAAAAATGGATAAAAGAAGCTTTAACTCAAGCTACTAAATTTTATCAGTTTCAACTCCTCTATTCGCAAGAAGGAAATGATGCGTTAAATTATCTTTATGCACGAAAAATGGACACAGATTTTATCACGACTTTTGAGATTGGCTATGCCCCTCAAGAACCCCATTTTTTTCGTAAGTACATGCATTCAATCGGATTTAACGATGAGGTGTTGGAAGGTGCCGGTTTAATAAGTCTAAACTATGGAAAAGAAAAAGAGTTTTTTATTGATCGGATCGTTTTTCCTGTCAAAGACCCCATGGGGCAAACGATTGGCTTTTCAGCTCGAAAATATAAAGAAGAGACCTTTGGTGGGAAGTATATAAACACATCCGAAACTGTTCTTTTTAAAAAATCTAAAATTTTGTTTGGCTTAAATTATTCGAGAAGACGAATCGCTAAAGAAAGACGTGTTATCATAGTTGAGGGGCAAATAGATGCTCTAAAAGTTATTCACCAAGGTTTAAACTTGACCGTGGCATCTCTAGGTACTGCTTTTGGAGAATTTCATGCTAAAGAATTACAAAAGCTTGGGGTGGTTCAGGTTTACATCGCCATGGATAGCGATCAAGCAGGTCAAGAAGCCGCTCGAAAAGTTGGACATCTTTTTCAAAAACTTGGGATTGAGGTGAAGGTAGTTCAATTGCCTCAAGGTTCAGACCCAGATTCTTTTATTCAGCAATTTGGCATAGAGGAATTTAAAAATTATTTAGAGCAAGCGATTGATTTTATCCCTTTTATAGTACAACTTTATTCTAAAAAATTTAACACCCAATCTCCTAGTGGTAAAATGCAGCTAGTAGAAGTTATAAAACAAGAAATTGCTGATTGGGATCAGCCTATTTTGGTTCAAGAAAGTTTAAAAAGCTTAGCTTCCATTTTAAATATTTCGTTAGATTTAATCGGAAATAATGTTCCCTTAAATAATATCTATATAAAAAGAAGTGCTTATGTTGGAGAAGTAACGATAGATCCAAATCAAATCCTTGAAATGGATTTTTTAAGATGGATTATTTTGCAAAGCAATATCCAACCTCAGTTTTTTGAAATTGCTCAAAAAAATGTAACCATTGACGATTTGAAGGATAGTAATTGTAAAGAAATATATAAAATTGTTTTTGATATTTGTAGTCATAACAAAAAGTTGGATTTTTTAACCATTGCTTCTAAAATTGTAACGCCAGGTGCACAAAAAATATTGCAAGAGATTAATCAAAAAATCATTCAAGTTGAAAAAGGAATTTCTTTTTTTCAAGAAACCGTTCAAAAAATTCTAAATCGCAATTGGATGGAAAAAAGGGAGTTGATCAAAATGAAAATCCAAAGCGGTGTATGTTCTGATGATGAAGCGTTAGAATTGTTAAAACAGTTTGAGGCCTTAAAACCTCCTCATTTGGTATAGCTAGTTTGGAATAGCCGGAAAAATCATTAATCCATCAGATTTTTTTTGAATACCGAAAAAAATATGTTTTAGTTGCATGATTTTTTCCAAATCAGATTTGCCAGCTGTGTTGCTTAAAGAAAAGTCTACAGACTGAATTTCATTTCCCTTTTGAATGAAATAAATGCCATTTGGATAAGTAATATTAGTTTTTTTAAATAAATTATCAAAATAGACTTCGATAAAAGGTTGCAAAAAACGATTGATAGTCAATTGGCTTGAATCTTTTTGGGGGACGTTAACGTTGGTAAGGGTGAGCTCTTTTACTTTATTAAAGACTTGATTTACTGCTTCTATTTTTTCATATAATTTTACTTGTCGATTTGTAAAAATATTTACAAGCCAAATCCAAAATCCTTTTCTATTTTGTTTTTCTTGGAGCTTTAAATTAAAAGTTCTTAAGGTTTTGACAAGCGGTTCCAATTTATGGGCAATTTCATCAATATCTAATTTTTTTGTGATAATCTCATATTTTTGATTATCTAAAGTTGTTAATAGATTATGACAGAGCGTTTCGATAGATCTTTTAGGTTTTTTTTGTTTTGATTCATATTTATTCGATTCGAAAGCTATGTATGGTTTCAAAGATAATTCACTATGAATAGCCGAAAAAGATGTGTAAATGGTCGATAAATTCATAAAAATTCCTTCTATTGTAAAAGAATTAATCTAATCTTTGTACTAAAAGATAAGGAATTAGTTTGGTGGTTACTTATCTTTATCGGTTAAGATACATCAAAATTCTTTAACAATTTTTAAATCTAAGGAGAGTTGTTAAAAAAGGAAAAATAGCAATCTTTTATTAAGAGAATATAAATTTATCTAAATTCTTAAATCGAAATATTTTTTCAAATTAATATGTATATACTCTCTATTATCCGCGCTTTTACTCGCATTCGCATAAGATAACCAGATATCAAAAGTTGTTGTGTTAAAAAAAGCAGACAAAGCCAGGTATTTACTTCCTAAAGATTTAGTTATTTCTAAACCTTTTTTTTCTTCTATAATCCCAAGGTTGGGGTAGATTTTGTTATAAGCCTTATCAGGGCCGTGATTCGCTTCAGGTGTTGCCATATCAGCCCAAAACACAGCATTTAAGCAAGGTTCATAGTTTGCAAAATCCTTATTAGAGATTAACGAAACTTCTGGCATTTCGTTAGCATTCCATGCTTTTGTATAACTTGGAGCCGTAAATGCGATTTTTAATGAGTTTGTTTTATTGAGATTGTCGGAAAAAATATAATATTTAGGATTTGTCTTAGGTTGGTTAGTTAAATAAGTGATCGCTTGTTCTGCTGTACTGCAACTCATAAAAATCTCATCTAAAAGGTATGTATAAGGTATACCAGTTTGGGAAATGTCACCCTTCAAGAAGCTCGCTCTAATTTGTGAAGTAGCAAGACCTTTTTCATTTATTCCAGTAATAGACCCCGAAACACCAGCGACTCCTAAAGATAAGTAGGAATGACCAAGCTTTTTCCCTTCATTATCTACAGGATGAAAAATCATCATTAAGGGATAATTTACATAATTTACAGGGAATGGATATTCTGAGTTACTCATGTGTAAGGTGTGGTCGGTTGTACAAGGAAAATTCATAGCAAACATAGAACAACAAAATTCTTCATTAATTTCAAAATAGGCAATAGCAGAAATAAAATCGGCTGGATTTTCTAAAGGATGGCCGGCTGCCTCGCAACCATCAATAACTCCACGTAATTTTTCTAAGAAATGGTAGGGGACGTTTGAATGATAAGATTTAGCTTTTTCAATCAATTCTTCATTGGTTAATTTTTTGTGAGCAGAACCTGCACCCACTCTTTTTAAAACTTTGAAGACGCGATTTATTGAGGATTGAATTCCCTTCCAATGATAAAAGCCGATAGCAAATCCGCTATCGTAAAAAGTACCTTTTACTTGTAAAAAAAGAATATTTTGATCTTCATTTTTTAGATAGGTAGTCTCACATTTATAAAATGGTGATGTTTTTTGATCGACCATTTCATTTAATATCGTTTCATAAAGATCTGTGGATACTCTCGTTTTCATTGTAAAAACCTTTTATGTTCCTCTGGATTTGGGATAAAACATCGATCTTTTTTAAATAAACGATGTCTATATTTTGCTACAATCTTATAAATCCAATCATAAAGGAAAGAAGGGAGAAAAGAAAAAAGACCTAAAACAGACCAAATTCCACCAATTATCCATAAAATTTTTAAAGCCGCTTTACCAAAAATGTAGTAGGTAGGGTTTTGCGATTGAAAATTTTCGATCAAGATCAATGTGTTGTTTTGCTTATATTCTTCTGGAAAATTGGAAAGATATTGTTTAGCTGTTGATCCCTGAAGGGGAGCAAAACAAAAAACCTCTTTTTTATCAATTTTTAAGATAAGCTGGACAACGTGATCGCATAAACCACATTCTCCATCATAAAATACTAAATGTTTCATCCGTTTCCTTTAATTAATCTATGCTATAAACTTAAAAATTTAAGTTAGTGTAAATGTATGAAAGTTAATTCTATTACACCACAAATCTTGTCTAACAACAACACCCCACAAAATCTAAAAGTTTCTATTATTATTCCCTCTCACAATACATCTCATGCCTTACCAATTACTTTAGATCACATTTTTTTACAAAGTTATCAAAATTTTGAAGTTATTGTTATTGATGCTTTATCTACAGATTCTACTTTTTCTTTAATTAATGAATACCCCAAAGATAAGATTAAGGTAATTACAGTACCTGAGCATAACTATTATAAAATGCTAAATAAAGGGATTAGTGAAGCAACAGGAGATTACATTAACTGTTTATTTCCAGGTGATTACTACTTATCTATGTATACTTTGCAAGAAATTATGGCTTATTGCCAGAAGATGAGTTTAGTTTATTGTGGCACCTTTATTCGAAATAACCTTTCAGAAAATAAAACTCTTTTAAGAGTATTAAGTAATGATCACTTAAAAAAAGGTCTTCAACCTACAAGTATTGAGGCTTGTTTTTTTCACATGAGTTTGTTTGACCTATATGGCAAATTTAACGAACATTACTATTATAGAGGGGGTTTTGATTACTTATGTCGTATAAGTAAAAAAGATATCGAAGTCGTACAAATAAATAAGATTTTATTAGATTCTGACTTTAGAAAGTTGAGTCGCAGGGTAATAGCAAAAAGATTATTGGAAACGTTTAAAATACTAAATAAACATTTCGGTTTAAAAGTTGCCATTCATTGGTTTTTTACACAAAAAGATTTGAGTAGAATATTTTGGATCACAGTTAGCCACATTAAAAGCTATTTTTTAGGGAATAGATAATTTTCGTTCTGTCCCATAGTTCCCTTCTCCCATAGTTCCCTTCGGATTCCCTTCTCCCATAGTTCTCTTCGGATTCCCTCAGGTCCTATGGGCTTTAAACAGATGCTCTAACGAGCTATCAATGAATGGTTTATGTTAATTTATTTAATCCATTTTTTTTGAAGGGACATTAGAGAATATGGCGACATTAAATCGTGCTTGAAATGGAATGTAAGTAATAGCTCTATAGATTGATGTGCTATTTTTGATAGAAAGCTCGTTAGAGCGTCTGTTTAAAGCCCAATGCCGTCAAAATAAAATATATAGTATGTATTTCATAAGGCTCGCCGCATGTTCATGGGGTATTTCCGGTTGGTTTTTTTAATTCTAATATATTTCCTTCCTGGCCTTATTGAAACTATATTTTTCTTCATATCTTGCTTCAAACGTTTGCAAAAAACCTCAAGATTGCTCTCTGGAGTCAACAAAACCTTGACAATTTCGTCTTTTAAAATCCCAATGGCAATATTCTGATTAATTTTATAGTCATGCTTTAACATCTTTTTAGAGAAGATTTCTTCCATTTCTTCTTGAGCTTCATTTGTAAGTAAGGCTCTAACATTGGCTGTAAATATAGTTGCATGAAAATCTTGCTCTATTGCTTGAGTTGATTCCCCACTAAAATTTTCCATCTCAATACGTACTTTATGAAATTTATAGTTTTCTTCCACTCCCCACCTTGAATGATATAATTTTATAAACATTGCATATTCAAACTTGTCTTTGTCTAGTAATGAAGTTATTAGAAATTCTTGCTCACCTGTAGGAAGATCAATAATAAGAACGCGCATTTGCTGAATGGAATTTAAACACACCCCGGGCAATCTTTTTTTAAAGTCCTCTCTTTTTTTTCCTTTGAGTCTTTTTGGAGAAATTTCAATAATTGTATCTCTCTTTTGGTTCTTTATTAACTTTCTAACCTCGGAAAGCCATGTCCCAGTACATCTTATTAAATAATTTTTTCTTTGTTGGGCCAAAAGAAATATTAAAGTAAGAGAAGGGTATCCTCGATCAAATATATATAGATCGTTAGCATAGGTAGAAGGTTGAATTTTTAAAATATGGTCACAAGCCATACTTCGTTCAGAACTCCCATAAGGACTTATAATAGCATCTAAAGTTAATCCAGAGAGAGGATCGTATGCATAAGAAACTTGAGCCATCGGCATACAGTTATTGTTTTTTTGGTTACCACATGATCCATATTTCTCTAAAATAGAGATGCTCTCAGGTAACTGTAAAGTAGATCCATCTATCACAATTAAACGAAAACCGAGGTAAGTTGGAAACTTATTATCAGTGTAAAATTCACTAATTAAAGTATCATTCAATTTTACAAAGGCAATCGGTAATATTTTTTTTCGTGTCGTTGAAAGAAGTTGCTTAGATATGAACGTTAAAGTTAAAATTCCGCTAAATTTAATTAATTCGCTTTGTAGACTCCTCTTGGCTAGATTTAATATAAATACAATCAGAAGAGGAAATCTTAGGATGCGGTTTCTAGAAAAGTCTTTTTCGCTAGACCTACAAGCATTTTTGAATGTGGTACTTAAGAGCAGTTCTCGGCATTTTTCGAGAATTTCATGAGATCTTTTTTTCATGGTGTTTCCTTTGTTGGCTAACGGTGATTTGTAAGCCGATGGGAAATACCATGATTTTTCATTTAAATCAAAACTTTATTGATACATACCTTTGTTTTTAAATTAGTTATGTCTTATTTTGACGGCATTGGTTTAAAGCCCATAGTGACCGAAGGGACCGGAGGGAACTATGGGAGAAAGTTAAATCAAGTAAACTTAGAGCTCGGAATTTGCCATGCAAATGGAGAGCGACTCAATATGTAAAAATTCCTAAATCGAGACAAAGTAGAACAGGAGACTAAAGATATAATTAAAAATTATTTATCAATTTTATTGATATAGTTCTGAATCAAAACAGGGGAGTGCAAGAGAATAATTTTCTAGCTGTTCTCTATTCTTTTTAACCCATTTTTTTATGCTTTTTCTATCTTTATTTATAAGCAAAGTTATTAGAGGCTCGGGAGCTGAAAACAAAGTTTTTTTATAGTCATTTCTTAAATGTAATTCAAGATCCATAATAAAAATCCAATAATCAATTTCATTTGCTATTTCTGTGTAAGCTTTAAAACTTTGGTAGTTCCAAGAGTAATGCTCCATTTCTTTTGACCATAAAGATAAATGTTGTAAAAGCTCCTCTCGATTGAATTGCAACGTTTTTTCATCTAAGTAAGTTGCTTGTTGAGTTTTAGTGTTTTTAGAATTGATTTCGTTACAAAAAGAGAGTAAAAGCATTTCCATTTGACTCAAACGATAGTGTTCCCCATCTAATGGAGAAAACCGCAAGCCAATGGCTAATCCTACTTTCTCATGTTTTAACGGTTCAAAAAAAGAAGCTGTATTAATATTACTTCCTTTTAAAAAAGCTGGATGTAAGCTATCCTCTATATCTTCGCTATCCATCTCGATATGCCAACCTTGAAGTTTTTCAATAAGCTTATCTACAGCTTCCCTTATAGTTTGTTTTTCTCGATCATAGGTGATTATTATAGCTGAATTATTTATGTCTTTGATTTCATCAGAGGGGATTACTAAGTAAACTTGATCATCTAAGATCAGATCTCCTAAAATAAACGTATCGTAGCAATTGATGTTTATTAGCTGAGGGAAAAGTTTTTTTAAAGGAGTTACAACAGCATAAGGACAATCTTCCCAATTCATAAAGTCTTCAACAGGTCTTACCATTTCTCCTAAAGCAAAGTGGAGTGTTTTTCTAACATCTGGAAAAAGGGGAATATTATCTTTATCGGGAATATGAAAACCTGCAGGTAAATATTTCCTATTAGGCAATTGTTTAGTTACATGTACTGCAAAAATTTTATTCAGCAAAACATCGGTTTGTACATCTTTCTTTAAACCGGTATAATTTTCTTTTGATAAATCGGTTGTGTAGATATTAATAAATGAAAACGAAAGTAACAAAAAAACAAATATAAATAACTTATTCATATAAAATTTTAATTAATTAAATTAAATATAATAACTATTTTTTATATTTAATTAAATAATTAAGGTAGTGTTTGTAATTGTAAAAAGTTGGTAATTAGTAAAAGATAAATTCATAGACCAGAAATCTGGCCCATGAATTAAGTAGTTGTCTAAAGGGAGAGACAAGTGTTTTAAATGTGACTAAATACTAGATTTTTTTGAATTCCTCTATTTCTTTAGAAATGTCATACATATCTTCTTCATTATCGTCGTCAAGAAGTTGTTGTATGTCTAGATCAAAAGCTGTAGGTACGGCAGCAACCATTACAGCCAATTCATTTTTGATAGAATCTGCTAATTCTTGCGCTTCATTCAAAAAACCTTTACGAAGTAAAGAATTATAAATGATTTGGTGAGCTACATATTTTTTTAAATCTTGATTTATAATTTTATCTAAGAAGGAGGTTACTGTACTGTTTTTATGCAAGTTAGCTTCTAAAATTAAAATCTTTTCCCAGCTATCGTCATCAATTGGAGGTAAATCATGAATGACGGTTTGAAAATGGCCATTGGCTATTAAATACGCTTTTAAAATCAAATTGCTATCTTTTTTCATTACAAAATCAATAAGTAGATGAAAATTAGGATATTTTTGTTTTAGTAGATTACAGTCCTCAATTTTTTCTAGGTTTTGTTGAGCGTTTAGCACAATGTTGTCATGGTATTTTGCTAGGATGACGTCTATATCATGAGTCATAGCGATAACTTTTCCGATCGAAAGTTGCTTAAGTTCTTTAAAACTGTGTAGTTGTACATTGCACTTATCTGAGACTTTCGTCATCTTGTTTAATAGCTCATAAGCTAGATCCAATTGATTAGTAATCAAACAAGTTTCAAAAATATCTCTTAAAGCATTATTGTAATGGATTAAATCATTTTCTTGTAAATCGTCTTTTAGCTCAATGATTAAATTAATTAGGTTTTTTGCGTAATCTAAACCTAAATAAACATAATGCGTTGCTATATCTCCTAACATGCTTACTTGCACACTTACTTCATAAGTATCTGATGCTCTTTTTTCCATTTTTAACAAATTTACTATGTATGGAAATTTTTCAAAACAAACTGGCAAATTCTTTTCGCAAGTTTTAAAAGCTTTTTCAATATTTAGATCTTGATAAGGAACATCTTTAACAATAAGAGCTAGAGCAAACATAACTTTTATTGCATTCTCTTTTACAGCTAATAAATGGCTGCCACTAATTAATTCTTGAGGTTTTAAAAACTTTTTCAAATCTTCAATAATAGTTTTATAACTTTTATCAATATTGTCGATTAGAGCTTTTACTAAACTTTTTATAGCAAACTGTTGTTCATTTTTTGTAATATTCAAGGCTACAACTTTTGTTTCTTTTGAAAGTTGAGTTGTATTTGCCCTTTCTTGAATGGGAATATAGGAAAAAATTAAATGGTTTAAATCTTCAGGTAACTGAGGGAACAACTGATAGTTTTTATTAATATCATTAATGTTATTTGTATTCATTTTTTTTAACTTTGTTTAATAAATTAAAACTATTATATAATAAAAATTATTTTTATTAAATTAATTAGTTTATTTATTGAACAATAATTTATTGCTATCCATCCTCATTGTTCTTTTCTGAGGTTTAATTGCTCTAAAATTTAAATCTTAGAATAATAAGTGTTTGAATAAAAAATAATCACCGCCGAGAAGATCAAGAAATTTTTAAGTGTTTCTTAACTATTATGAATTATAGTTGAGATGAGCGAGAATAAACATTTTAAAAATGATTAATTAAATCTAATTTAAAATATTAAATACCTATTATTTCTTTAATAATGATGGAAATTTAATTTTTAAATGGGTATCATAGTTTTCACTATCATCAAAAAAAAGAATTTATATGAACTTTTGTGAAGCAACCCTAGACGAACTCGAAAATTGGCTTGAAAAAGAGAACGAAAAAAAATTTCACGCAAAACAAATCTTTAATTGGGTGTACGAACGTTTCATTATAGACTTTGATGAAATGACCAATCTTTCTAAAGACCTAAGAACTAAATTAAAAAAAGCGTTCTTTTTCCCAGCTTTACAACTAGTAAAAGTTGTTCCTTCCACTGACTTAGAAACCTATAAATTTCTCTGGAAATTAAGAGAGGGAAGTTTTGTTGAGTCTGTTTTAATTTGCTCTGGGGATAGAAGAACGGTTTGTGTTTCCTCTCAAGTAGGATGCCCCGCTAAATGCGCTTTTTGTGCTTCTGGAAAACAAGGATTTTTTAGAAATTTAAGACCGGCCGAAATCATTGAGCAAGTGTTACATATCAATCGCTGGTTAAAGGAGAAAGAGGAACGTGTTTCTCATATCGTTTATATGGGCATGGGGGAACCTTTAAAGAATTATGAATCAGTCGTTCACTCGATCAAAACCTTAAGTGATCCTCGCACCTTTAATATTTCTCAAAGACGCATTACGGTGTCAACTGTCGGCGTTGTTGAAGGGATTAAACGACTATCTAATGAAAACTTAAAAGTGAACTTGGTGTTGTCTTTACATGCTCCCAATCAACATATTCGTACGAAAATTATTCCCTACGCTAGAAAGTATCCTTTACAAGATATATTAGAAGCTATGGATGAGTATTCTTCTCGAACAAAAAGAGATATAACTTATGAATACACATTAATTGCTGGTATTAATGATCATCCAGACCATGCTTTAGAATTATCTCATTTATTGCATGGTAAGCAGTGTACTGTAAATTTAATTCCTTACAACCCAGTTCCAGGTTTAAGATTAAAAAGACCTGATAAAAAATCGATTAAACAATTTAGAAGCGTACTTTTTGGTTCTAAGATCGTTCACACTTGTCGTTTCACAAAAGGGGACGATATAGCAGCCGCTTGTGGGCAATTAGCATTGCAAACTAAAGAGGAAGTTAAACAACTGCCCGAAGAAAGCAAACTAAACGTTATCTAAAGCTTCAATGTAAGAGGCTTGAATTCAAGCCTCTTACGACAAAAATCCAACAATTACGAATTTTCTTTATTTTTCTTAAGAGGATTGCTCTTTTCTGTTTGTTGTTGCTGATGTTGTTTTTGTGGTTGTTGATGTTGTTTTTGTTGCTGTTGTTGTTGTTTTTTAATGTCTGCCATAAAGCCTCCAAAAAATTGATGTTTAAGAACATCTTCTTAATCCCATATAGGTAAGGCTAAAGTCAATAAAAATATTAAATTTTTTAACTTTTAGGAGAAGAAAGTTAATTGTAATTCGTTATTAATATTTTTAACCTTACTCTTTTGTTTTTTAGGTTTAACTATGTCCATATTGGCTTTTTTCTGAGGGGTTTGTTCTAGATATTCCAAAATCTCTTTAGCTCTTTGGATAACAGCGCTGGGAAGTCCAGCTAAACGACCGACATGAATTCCATAACTTTTATCTGTGCAACCTTTAATGATTTTTCTTAAAAAAACAATGGAATCTTGCGATTCAAGGACAGCCACATGATAATTAACGGCTCCTGGAATTTTTTCTTCTAGTTGAGTCAATTCCCAATAATGGGTGGCAAATAGTGTTTTGGCAAGTTTGCCCTCTGTTAATAAAAGGTATTCGGCAACAGACCATGCAATCGAGATGCCATCATAAGTACTAGTTCCTCTACCAATTTCATCTAGTATAACTAAAGAACGAGAAGTAGCATTATTTAAAATGTTTGCGGTTTCTGCCATTTCCACCATAAAAGTTGATTGCCCTCTTGCCAAATCGTCACTTGCACCAATTCTTGTAAATACTTTATCGATAATCCCAATATGAGCCTTCTTAGCAGGAACGTAAGATCCCATTTGAGCTAAGATGACGATCAATGCTACTTGCCTAATGTAAGTTGATTTTCCAGCCATGTTAGGGCCTGTAATTAACAAAAGTCGATTACTATCATCGTCTAAATAGGTATCGTTTGGAGTAAATCTTTCTGATAAGTTTGAGCTTTCAATAACTGGATGTCTTCCTTCTATAATTTCAAGTGTATTGCTATAATCAACAATTGGTTTACTGTAATGATAAGTCTTTGCTACTTTTGCAAGTGATTGCAAGCAATCTATTTGAGCAATTGCTTGAGCATTTGTGATAATGGTATCGGAAAATTTAGCTATTTCTTGTCTTAGCAGTGTAAATAATTCTGTTTCAATTTCAGAAATTTTTTCTTCAGCTGTTAAAACTTTTGTTTCAAAATCTTTAAGTTCTGGAGTAATAAACCGTTCTCCATTTACAAGTGTTTGCCTTCTTTGAAAAGTATCTGGCATTTTTTCGGCTTGCCCTTTGCTAACTTCAATATAGTAGCCAAACATCCTTGTATAGCCGACTTTAAGTGTTTTAATGCCAGTATTTTCTCGCAAATGGGATTGGTATTGAGAAATCCATGCCTGACTATCTTGGCAAATTAAACGAAGTTCATCTAATTCTTTATGAAAACCTTCTCTAAATATTTTACCATCAGAAATTTTCATTGCAGGTTCGTCAACAATTGCTTTTGAAATGGTATCTACAAGTTCAGGAAGAGGGTGAATTTTAGCTTCTAATTGAGAAAATAAATTTGCTTCGGCAGGTAAATCATTAACTATTTTTTTAACTTTTGGCAATACTTGCAACGAATTTTTTAATGAAACGATGTCTTTTGGGTTTGCGTAACCAGTTGAGATTTTCATAATGAGACGTTCAATGTCACGTACTTCATTTAATAAAAAGTATAACAAATTAAAACTAGACTCATTTTTCAATAAAACTTTAATGCAATTTTGTCTTTCCGTAATAGATTCTACATTAAGTAAAGGTTGCTTAATCCAGTGTTTAATTAAGCGAGCTCCCATAGGGGTTTGGGTATGATCAATAATATCTAAAAGAGTATGCTTGCGACTTTTTTCATTAAAAGATTCAGTTAATTCCAAATTCTTTTGCGTTATTCTGTCTAAATTTAAAAATTGACTAGTGGAATAAGTAGAAATTTCTTGCAAATGATCGATAGACTGACAAAGATGATCTTGTAAGTAATTAAGCAAAGCGCCTGATGAGTTTATGGCAGCCACCATCCCTTTTAAACCAAAACCATCTAAAGAGAGAACTTTAAAATGGTTTGTCAAAAAGTCATGGGTTAATTGATATTCAAAGCGCCAATCATCCCACTTAGTGATTAAAAAATCATAAGAGAATTTGAGTTCTTCAAATAGTTTTTTGTTTTTTTCTAAAACTTTATTGGAAACTAAGTATTCAGAGGGACGTAGCCTATAAAGTTCGTTTAATAAATCATTTTGTTGTTCAAATTCGATAACAAAAAACTCTGCTGTCGTTAAATCTAAAAAAGCCAGGCCATAAAATGAACCAACTTGTGAAACACAAGCGACGTAATTATTTGCTTTATCAGATAGTAAAGAAGAATTTATAATTGTCCCAGGTGTTACAATACGAACAACTTCCCTTTTAACAAGTCCTTTTGCTTTTTTAGGATCTTCAGTCTGTTCAGCAATAGCTACCCGAAATCCTTTGGCCACAAGTTTATCAATGTAGATTTCACTTGTGTGATGAGGAATTCCACTCATTGGAATTCCTTGTCTTTTGGTTAAGGTTAGATCAAGCTCTCTTGATGTCAAAACAGCATCTTCGTAAAAAGCTTCGTAAAAATCACCCATTCGAAAAAATAATACTGCATCTTTTGCGGATTGTTTACATGCTTGCCATTGAAGCATCATAGGGGATAGTTTTACTTCGTTATTTTCTATGTCTACTACAGTCATTATTACCTTGAAGGGAGAGTGCTTTTTTTTGCCTCAAAGCATAACAAATCTAAGAAAAATTAGCTAAATCAAACTCAAAATTATTATTAAAGAAATTAGTTTATTTACTTAAATAATTTTAAATTAATAACTTACGAATATAGCTTACAAAGCTTTTATCTTTTTTTTTAAGTTTACATTAAAAGTTAGTTACTTTAGAAAAAGGGTAAGATGTATTAAGAGCCAAAAAAAGATGGAATCTATTCAAGAAAACGATAAGAGTGATTGTAATGGAAATCCTTCTCCATCCAAATCCTCTATGTTAGGCTTAAGTTGGATGATTTTTTGCATGTCTGATGTGAGGCCAGGCGTTGGTCCATTTCTTTCTATTTTTTTAAAATCCTATCTTCATTGGAATACAAATCTAGTAGGATTAGCTCTTGGTACCATGGATTTTATGGCGGCTATCAGTCAGATTCCAAGTGGCTTGCTTGTCGATTCGGTCAAAATCAAACGATTTATTTTATTTTTATCCTGCTTTGCTATCTCTTGCGGTTGTTTAATTATATTATTTTTTCCCTATCTTCTTTCTATATTATTTGCACAAGCCTTAATCGGTGTGGCAGCAGCCATCATTCCTCCATCAATTGCGGCTATAACTCTAGGACTTGTAGGCTCAAAACTTTTCCCAAAGCGAGTTAGTATTAATGAAACGTGGAGCCATACAGGAAATGTAATAACGGCTGGAATTGTGGGGCTTTTAGGCTATGCATTAGGTCACCAGTGGATTTTATACATGGTGATTTTCTTTTCTATAGCAAGTATGTTTTTTCTCTCGTTTATCAATCCAAAAGAGATTAACCATGCCGTAGCCCGGGAGTTGGCGGTAGATAATAATGGAAAAAAAATTCCACCCATGCCGATCTCTAAATTTTTGAAAGAAAGTTCCTTATTAATTTTTTGTATTTCTGTCTTTTTATTTTATTACTCTAATGCTGCCCAAATTATGTTGGTGGGGCAAGTGTTATATTTAGATAATGCGTCTATAAGTTCCCTTTATATGGGCGCCTGTATCATTTTAGGTCAGGCTGTGATGATACTTGTAGCTTATGGAATTGGTTTTATTATCAATGATTACGGTAGAAAACCAATTTTTTTAATTGGAATGGGTGTTTTGCCAATACGAGCATTTTTATATACCTTAACAGATGATCCGGCCTCAATTTTAGCTATTCAATTATTAGATGGGGTGGGAGCTGGAGTTTTAGGGGTAATGGCAATTGTTATTGTTTCTGATATTGCTAAAGGTACTGGTAGATTTAACTTTTCTTTGGGTATGGTAGCCTTATCGCAAGGGATAGGTTCCTCTTTGAGTAATTTTATGTCAGGTTATATTGTTGATCTTTATGGTTTTAATACCGGTTTTTTAAGTCTTGCCATTATAGCTGTGGCTGGATTTTCTTTTTTTCTGATTTTTATGCCTGAAACGAAAAAAAAAATGCAAATTACCGCGACCCACCCTTCTCCGTTTGAACAAGATTTAACTTAAAATACATTAAGGGAGAAAATTCTCCCTAAATGTTTTCTGATTCCTTATGGAAGTATGGAACCACTTCCAGATCCTGTGCTATAAGAAGATCCAGGATAGTAATAGGTGGAAGAGCCGGGAGTTGAGTAATAGTAACTAGTCGAAGGAGTTGTATAATAGTAAGAAGTGGAAGGATAGCCGTAATAGTAAGCAGATGTTGTTCCACTTGGATAGTAGTAGTAATTGTAGGGATTGTTATAATATAAGCCATTATTATACCAAGGGTTTCCGCCGTACCCATAATAACCGCCGCCCCATCCATAGCCGCCACCCCAGCCACCATGATGATAATGATGTCCATGATGGTGATGTCCATGTCCTCCATGATGACCATGATGTCCATGACCTCCATGGTGTCCGTGCCCACCATGCCCACCGTGTCCGTGGCCACCTTTTGCAATGTCAGAAGAAGAACCTTTTAATTCATCACCTGTCAAATTGCCTTGTGAAAAAGGTAAAAGGGTAAGTGATGTGAAAGCGATGAGACTTGAAATGTAAAAAGAATTTAGAGAGTACATAAAAACCTCCTAAATACCTCATTACTTTCATTATAACAGGTTTAACAAACCTTACAATTTAATTTTAAAAAAAATATTTATATATTTTACTTTATTTATTTATTTTTCACAAAATAGATCAATAAATTATTATAATACTAGGAAGATATATAAATATTTTGAAGGAATTATGGCAATAAGCGTATTTGATTTATTTTCGATTGGAATTGGACCTTCAAGCTCTCATACCGTTGGACCGATGAGGGCTGCTAAACGTTTTTTACAAGAAATTGGAAAAGAAAAAATAGAAAATGCAGTAAGAGTTAAAGTTGATTTATATGGATCATTAGCCCTAACAGGAAAAGGGCATGCAACCGATCTAGCTGTTATGTTGGGGCTTCAAGGTGAGACACCAGAAGATGTTGATCCAAATAGCGTGCAAGAAAAAATTCACAAGATTAGAGAAACAAAAAAAATTCATTTAATGCATCAAAAATGGATTGATTTTCATGAAGAAAGTGACCTTCTATTTCATTATGATAAACAGTTACCTTATCATCCCAATGGTATGAGATTTACTCTTTATAACCATGACGAAAATGAATTAGTGCAAAAAGTATTTTACTCAGTTGGTGGGGGATTTATTGTCGATCTACATGATGCAAAAGATGATATTCATCTAGGTGATAATTCTCATGGTTTGCTTTATCCTTTTAAAAATGCCGCACAGCTACTTGCCAATGGGAAACTATATAACAAGACCATTCAAGAAATGATGTTTGAAAATGAATTGCGATGGAGAAGCGCTGATGAAATAAAAAAACAGCTTCTAAAAATCTGGCATGTGATGGAGCAAAGTATTGAAAGAGGTTGTTCTCAAGATGGTGTTTTGCCAGGAGGGCTCAACGTCAAAAGAAGGGCCGCTCCCATTTTAAGAAGTTTAAGAGAAAGAGAAAAGCTAGGGTTATTTTTACCGACAGATATATTTGAATGGGTTAGTTTATGGGCTTTGGCAGTTAATGAAGAAAATGCAGCAGCTGGAAGAATTGTTACAGCGCCAACCAATGGGTCTTCAGGTGTTATTCCAGCCGTTATCAAGTATTATCGCACATTTGTTGAAGGGGCAAACGATGAAGGGGTCATGACAATTTTGTTGGTAGCTGGAGCTATTGGTATATTGTATAAAGAGGGGGCTTCTATTTCAGCAGCAGAAATGGGTTGCATGGGCGAAGTTGGAGTTGCTTGTTCTATGGCAGCTGCAGGGCTGACAGCTGTAATGGGAGGAACTAATGAGCAAATGGCAAATGCTGCAGAAATTGGGATGGAACATAATTTAGGTTTGACTTGTGATCCAATAAAGGGACTTGTGCAAATTCCTTGCATTGAAAGAAACACGATGGGGGCAATTAAGGCTATTAATGCCAGCTTGCTTGCATTAAGAGGTGATGGAATGCATAAAGTTTCTTTAGATCAAGTGATAGAAACTATGAGACAAACGGGAAATGACATGAAGTCTATTTACAAAGAAACCTCACAAGGGGGATTAGCTGTAAACGTTCCTGAATGTTAGAGAAATTGTCTTAGTAATTACTTGAAACTAATATAGGATATCGTACACATTTATGTTTTTGATGGCGGAAATGGATAGGATATCCTTCAAGGAGAAAAATCGATGGAATACAAAGAAGATAGAGAATCTGTTCAACTAACCAATGAAGGTCAAAAAATCTTTGGTATTTTTCATCGTCCCATAACGAATGAAAAATTTCCGGCTGTCTTAATTTGCCATGGCTTAGCAGGGCATAAAACGGGTAGATTTAGGCTATATGTTGATTTAGCAGAACGACTGACTAAAGAAGGCATAGGCGTACTGAGAATAGATTTTAGAGGTTCTGGTGATAGTGATGGGAAATTTTCAGAAGCTAAAATTGAAGGGATGGTTTCAGATGCGTTAGCTGCATTAGACTATCTTAATACAAGGGATGATGTTGACAAGACTCGCATTGGAATTTATGGCAAGTCATTTGGGGGAGCCATTGCGATTTTAGCTGGTAAAGTTTTTTCCAATGTAAAAAGCATTGCTTTATGGGCTCCATTTTTTAATGCCAATCAATGGAAAGATTTATGGCTTAAATTTAAAGATAGCAACATGCCACAAGAAATTAAAGATAACTTACTAAGCTTTAATGGGCAGTCCATTGGTTTGAGTTTTTTGGAACAAATTTTTCTTATAAACCTTGTTGAATCTCTTGAATATTTACATAAAGTACCTATGTTACATATTCATGGAGCTAAGGATCCGGTTATTGATGTTTCCCATGCCACAGATTTTAAATCACATAGGGAAAAGGCAACTGCTACTAATGAATTTTTAATTCTCCCAGAAGCCGATCACGATTTCTCCCGTATAAAAGATCGCTTATATGCTATGGATGTGACTACAAAATGGTTTAAAAATACCCTTTAGGATTTGATAATGTACAGTTTATTGCAAAAACATAGGATGAATTTTTGTCCTCAAAAACCAAAAATTTTAGATCAACTAGCTCACCTTATTCCTCAAAAAAATGAAACTTTTGTAAAAAAAGAAGAAATAGAAAAATTTTTTCCTCATTTAAAAAATATCTCATACACTTTTACTACCTCGCAAAGTACTTTTTCAAAAGCTTTAAAGATAGGCGTAGTCTTATCAGGTGGTCAGGCTCCAGGGGGACATAATGTGATAAGTGGTCTTTTTGATGCTGCAAAAACCTTTAATCCAAATAGTGAGGTTATAGGATTTTTAGGAGGACCATCTGGTATAGTTAATAATTCATACCTAACGATTACAGAAGAGTTATTAGCCCCTTATCGCAATCAAGGAGGGTTTGATCTTATCGGTTCGGGAAGAACAAAAATTGAAAAACAAGATCAATTACAAAAAGCGCTAGAGACAGCACAGGCTCACCAATTAGACGGACTTGTTATCATAGGAGGGGATGATTCCAACACTAATGCAGCTTTACTTGCAGAGTTCTTTCTTGAAAAAAAATGTAAAACGACCGTTGTTGGTGTACCAAAAACTATTGATGGTGATTTGAAAAATCAATTTGTGGAAATTTCTTTTGGGTTTGATACAGCTGCAAAAATTTATTCAGAAATAATCGGCAATATAGCTAAAGACAATTTATCAGCCAAAAAGTACTATTACTTCATCAAATTAATGGGGCGTTCAGCCTCTCATTTAACATTAGAATGCGCATTACAGATACAACCAAACCTTACCTTTATTGGGGAAGAAGTTCGCGCTAAAAAGTTAACTATTCAAGATTTAGTAAATGAAATCGCAGATCTTATTTGCAAAAGATCTGAGCAAAAAAAAGAGTATGGAATCATTCTCATCCCAGAAGGAATAATCGAATTTATCCCTGAATTTGAAACGCTTATTAATGAACTAAATTCTTTGTTAGCTACTGATAAGCCTCATGGCAAAGCAATGGAGGAATTAGATCAAAAAGATAAAGCATCCTATGTACAAAAAATAGTTTCTGAATCATCGTCCAACTGCTTTTCAAGAATGCCAGAGTCTATTCAAATGCAATTATTGCTAGATCGGGATCCTCACGGAAATGTACAAGTATCTAAAATTGAGACAGAGCGATTATTTATCGATTTAACAGAAATAGAATTAAAGAAACGAGAAAAAGAAGGACGTTATAAAGGGAAATTTTCTCCACAACCCTTATTTTGTGGTTATGAAGGGCGGTCAGGCTTTCCTTCCAATTTTGATGCGCAATATTGTTATGCCTTAGGGCAAGTGGCAGCTTTAAATGTAGCTCATGAGTTAACAGGAACTATGGCATGCGTTAGAGAATTAAACAAACCAGTGGAAAATTGGACAGCCTGGAGCATTCCCATAATTGCCATGATTCATTTAGAAGAGCGGATGGGAAGGTATAAGCCAGTAATAAAAAAAGCTTTGGTTGATTTAGATGGACCTGTTTTTTTAAGCTTTGCCAAATTAAGAGATAAATGGCGTTTAAACGATGATTATAGAACTCCAGGGCCCATACAATTTTATGGACCTCCTGAACTTACTGAGGCTTTAAATTTAACATTGGAATATGAAGCCACTAATCGTTTTTTAGATTTGGCAAAATCACGTTCTGATTTATTAAGTTAATCTTCAACATGTTTTAATAAATAATCAATTGTTTTGGCATCTGCATGACATAGGGATAATCGAATTAGCTCTTTTGTCAACAAAAGTTTTTCTTGATTTACACAGATTTTTATAATGTCTAAATAAGAATGCTCAATAGCATATTTTAATACCGCCTCGTTGGGCTTCAATCCAGCTTCTAGTAAAGTACAAATAGTTCTTTGCGTATTTTTATTTGGAAGAGAGGGGGATTTGACAATTCTTTGAAAGCAAATTTTTAATACTTCTTTATGAGGTTTATAATTTTGGAGGATAAGTTTGGTGGATTCCAAATCAGATTTTTCACTAGCCTCAAGTAAAGCACCCATTTTTTCAATTTCATTACCGTATTTAGCTATAATTGTTAGATTATTTCTATTTTTAAGCGGCAAATATATGGATTGGTATAAATATCCACTTACTATCAAAATGCCAACAGTTAGTAATGAGCCATCAAAGACATGTCTTATAACTGAATAATTTCTCTTAATAGAAGTTTTTAGAGGAGATGTAAGAACGGTTTGTAATGCTTTTTGTTTATTATATAATGAAGTGATAGAATGAATAGGTTTTCTACTGCTTGTTATTGCTGGCAAATTCCTATGAGAAAAAAAAGTTCTTAAAGCATGCATATATATTCCCAAAAATTAAAGTTATCAGGAAATACTAAACTTTATTTAGTTAATTTTGAAGTGTCAATTTTGACATATTTAATCACCCTTTGTTCTTTCCCAGGAGTAATATAGGCATAAGTAATATGCAAAAAGCCCTCATTATCAATTGTTGCAGAGGGGAATTCTCCATTATTGTCTTCTAAAGTAAGTATAGGTTGCCAATTTTCGCCATCGTTAGACAGAGCAATATTTAAAGGTTTTCGGTGAGTATGTGAATGATTATAAATCACTAAAGCTTTGCCATTAGGTAGGCTTAAGGCGCAAATGCCTGAATCTGGATTTGGTAAATTGGTTTTTTTAAAGTGTTGCCAAGTAACGCCATGATCAAAAGATTTAGAAAACCAAATCCATCCTTCTAAACCTATTTTGTTTGATCTATCTCTACATAACATCACTAAATGATCGTTTAAGTAAAAAAGGGAAGGTCCTAACGCCCCAAATGGCTTTCCAGGAATTTGGATAGATGTTGAAGGGCCCCATTTATTTTTAGAAAAAATTTCTATGAAGCAAGCTGTTGACTTATGGTTATCCTGTATTTCACCAATTTCTAAGGAAGTAGGACAGATTAAATGATTATCCAAAAGAATAGGCTTTGAGGTAGGAGCTAAAACTCCTTTAGGCAATTCTTCCTCATTACTCCAGGTAAGGCCTTCATCGTATGATCGTTTAATAAAGTGTTTTAATTCTCTTGGATTTGGTCCTTTTCGATAAAATAAAAGGATTTCATTTTCTGGACCTTTACTTAACACTGGACTCCAACAGACAGAATCAATAGCTTCGATAACGAGACGAGGAGCTTCCCAAGCATGGCTGTCACCATGAGTAATCCAGATGCCTACTTTATTCTTCATATCGATATTGCATTTTCCATTTCCAGGTCCTCCTTTCCAAGCAGTAATAAGCTTATTTTTATTTAGAGCAAGAATGGAAGAGCTGTGACAGTCGAAAGAATTATTTGAAGGAGAAAGTATTGTTTCAACAATAACGACTTCATTTTTTTCTAAAGGCTCCTGACTATAAATAGGTTGATGAAAACTAAGGTTGGTCACAAGAAAACACATAATAAACTGAAAAATAAAGTTAAACATATAAATAATTAAATTCTTAAGAAATCATTTGTTATAATAACTATTTGCAACATTTATTATTAGTAATAAAATTAAAATTATTTCTTTATAATCACTTAATTATCATTATCTATAATTAGTTTAATTAAACGGTTATATATTAGAGGACACTTATGCCAGGCCCAATAAACTTTGGTTATGATAATATAAAAAATTACGCGCAATCGGGATTAAATGCCGCAAAATCAGGTATTAGTGCGGTAGGAAAGGCTGTTAGTATGGGCGCGCATCATGTAGCTCCAATTGTTGGAGGATTAGTTGCGAGAGGCGCTTTTTATGAAAATGCACCAGGCCTTGTGACGAAAGTTTGCGTTGCGGGTGGTAAATATTTATTAGGACCAACCCTTGGTCAAAAAGTTGGTGGGTATGTTGGCCACGCAGTGGCTTTATCAGTTATGGGTCACGTAATTAATCCATGGACAGCTGGTGCGGCAACTTTTGCAGGTGGTTACGCGACGAAAAAGGTTATGGATATAGCCTCTAACTTTTTCTCTTCTTTAACTAAAAAAGCAGTAGATAACACTAAACAAAAAGAATTGCCGAAAGAAAACGTAAAAGTAGAAGAAGAGATTATTGTTGAAGGTGATGACGACGATTTTGTTCACCTTCCAGTAGCCAGCTAATTCATACAATCCCTGCGCTGAGAAACATTCAAGTGGCAGGGATTTTTCTTTAAGTCTCACATTAAAATTTATATCTTTACATAGTTTACTAATTTTTCCGGAAAGTACTGTCTAAATAATTTAAGAAAATTTATACTTCCCCCTACTTTTTTGTATAATTTACGACATAATTCCATAGTTGTTGAGTAGAAAAAAACAAAAGAAGACAATACAAAAAGATAAGTCTAAATAATTGAGTATTACATGTATGCTATAGAACCTGCTTTAGAACCTTATAAGCGATCTTACGAAGTCGATAAAGCTTCTATCGAAGATGCTAATCAAATTACAAATATTGTAAATAATGCCATAAAAAATGCTGATTTTTTTAGAAAACAAGATTGCGATCGCATTAGTCTCGAAGAAGTAGAATCTATCATAAATGAATCCTCCAATAGAACTTGGTATATATTAAAAGAAAGAAATGAAGAAGAATGTGTAGGGGCTGAAAAAAAAATAGCAGCCGTTGTTTTATACCGAGCTAAAGAAAGAAACAAAGCTTCTTTACATATGTTTACTCTAAGAGTCGACCTCAAAGGAAATGGGATTGGCAAAATTTTATTAAAAGGTGTAGAAGAATTAGCGGTAGCAGAAGGAAAACAAGAAATTAGTTTATGGTGCGCGAATGTGCCAAGACTTGTCAGATATTACAATAATGTTGGTTTCGTATCTGCTGGTAGAGAGCTTTATTATGATTCCACTTACCTTAGAGAAGAGTATATTGATGCTATAAAAATTGTGAAACTCGTCAAAAATTTAATCCCGATAAATAGCGCAGCTGGAAATAATCCACCTTTAGCGATAGCTTGTGCTTCAGAAGAAAATAATGATCTAGAGTTAACAGCAGCTGTTTTGAATACTTGTTATTTTTATTAGGGCAACACTAGATTAGCTTAGGTAAGTATTCGATTAATTCTTTCCAAAAATCTTTCATCAGCTAAATTGATTTCTCCTAAAATTTGTTTAAGATTATTTGTTTTAATAATCGAATCAGGCATTAAATTTTTGTGGTAATTTACAGCTTCATAACAGTCCCACTGCTGAGCAGTCAAACCTTCTTTGTCCTTAGTCTTAAATTTTTTTGATAAATACAAACCGTAAATTGGAATAAGATTTCTTATGGAGATATTTATCATTGTCCATGTCTTATTTTGAAATTCTGCAATTTTTAGTCTATCATATTCTTTATCTAGCCATTTTTTATCTTCGTAGGTTCTGAAGGCAGTTGTTTGAACCAAAGCTTTACTTGGTAGATAAGGTAGTCCATGAATATAAATATTTTTTTCCACCTGATTTGAGTTAGGTTTTTGTAATCCATCCCATCTCGTGTAATCCTGTCCTAAAACTCTCCCATAAGGTTGCCTTTTACCCTTAGTAAGAGTAGCTTTATACGCTCTTAAATACCTCATTTTATTTACAATAGCAATTATTGCAAAAATAGGAAGCGCAATAGCGCTAATTAATGGTATGGCAAGGGAAAAACCTAGTAAAAGAGGAATTCTCGAATAATATTTTATTTTTTCTATTGGGGAAACAGGATAACAGGTCATATTTTTTTATCCGTTTTTTTTTTTGAAAAAATGATTTTGCTTTTTTACGATTGTAAAATATTCTCGAGTTTTAAAAAACCCAAGAATGTAACTAATTATTTTTTTAAGTAACTAATAATCGCTTGGCAAAATTGAGGTAAGTCATCAGGACATCTACTAGAAATCACATTTTTATCTACAACAACTGCTTCATCAACCCAATTAGCTCCGGCATTGACTAAATCATCTTTAATAGATTTCCATGAAGTGCATTTTATTCCTTCTACAATTTTAGCAGATATTGGTACCCATCCTGCATGGCAAATAAAAGCTACTAGTTTTCCTTTTGAGAAAAAATCATTCGTTAAACTTATAGCTTTTGAGGACATTCGTATTTTATCAGGAGCGTAACCACCAGGTATGATTAGAGCGTCGAAATCGTTAACGGAAGCTTCTTCAAAACTTTTTTCGGCTTTACAAGGCATGCCATGTTTTCCTTCATAAACTTTGTTAGCCTCAGGACCTGCCACACAAGTTACAGCGCCAGCTTCTTTCATCCTTAATAATGGATAGTTTAATTCTAAATCTTCATATTCATTATGAACAAAAAATAGTATTTTTTTTCCTTTTAACTCATTCATTTTTCCCCCTTTTAAAGAGCTAACACTATCAATAACTTTAATTGTGTAAAATATTTTTTTTAACTATCTTTCAATTTTAGCTAAAACTACACCTTGATTATAAGAATTTAAAAATTATGGATTTTATAATAGTTGGAATTGCCAGCATTCTTTTACTAATGTATCTGGTCTATTCGATCATTTACCCTGAAAAATTTTAAGGTAACCAGTGTTTTATACTTTACTATCTTTTTTTATTGAATATTGTGGTTTTTTGTTATTACTTGCCATTACAAGTCCATTACTGGGGAAGTATCTAGCTAATCTTTATAAACTAAATCGCGTATGGGTATTAGAAAAAGGGATTTATAGTTTAGCTAAAATCAATCCTTATGAGGAAATGGATTGGAAGGAGTACTTAAAAAACCTGCTTATATTTAATTTTATAGGCTTTAGTGTTTTATTCTTAATTCTTATGCTTCAAGGAATTTTGCCTTTAAATCCTCAACAATTCAAAGGTCTTGATTGGTCATTAGCCTTAAATGTTGCTATAAGTTTTGTCACAAACACAAATTGGCAATCTTACGCTGGGGAAACAACATTATCTTATTTTTCCCAAATACTAGGATTAACTGTGCAAAATTTTTTAAGCCCAGCATCGGGAATAGCAGCTCTTTTTGTCTTAATACGTGGGATTACTATAAAGCAGGGAAAAACATTAGGAAATTTTTGGGTCGATATAACACGAATTGTTCTTTATGTTTTACTTCCTTTAAGTCTTATTTTTAGTTTATTTCTAATATCGCAAGGATCTATTCAAAATTTTCATTCCTATCAAGTTATAAAAACATTAGAAGGTGAAACGCAAACAATTCCTATGGGGCCTGTAGCTTCGATGGTGGCAATAAAGCAATTAGGGTCTAATGGTGGAGGTTTTTTTAATACCAATAGTGCCCATCCCTTTGAAAATCCAACTTGTTGGACTTCCTTTTTTCAATTATTTGCCATTTTGTGGATTCCTTTAGCGATTGTTTATATGTATGGGCTCATAATTTCCTCAAAAAAAGAAGCGTTTTATCTCTTTCTGGTTATGTTTTTCTTATTTTTATCTACGTTAACTATTGCGACGGTTGCAACGCACGCTCGAAACCCAATTATGGAAGCTTATCCAAATTATGAAGGTGTTGAAATTAGGAATGGAATCGGAAATACCGTTTTATGGGCCATTGCCACTACTGCCACTTCAAATGGTTCTATTAACGCAATGCATGATAGCCTAATGCCTTTGGCAGGAGGCGCTGCATTATTTAATATGATGATTGGAGAAATTATTTTTGGAGGAGTTGGCTCTGGCTTAATTTCAATGTTAATGTATGTTTTTTTAACTGTTTTTTTAGCTGGTTTAATGGTGGGTAGGACCCCAGAATACTTAGGAAAAAAAATGGAAAAAATGGAAATTAAATGGGTTATGTTAGCTATTTTGGCGCCTTGCGGATTAGCACTCTTAGGAGCTTCATTAGCTCTTTTATATCCAAATATAACTGATTATTTAAAAAATAAAGGTCCTCATGGTTTGACTGAAATACTGTATGCTTACACTTCAGCGGCTGGTAACAATGGGAGTGCTTTTGCAGGATTTGACGCAAACACAACTTATTTCAACGTTACCTTAAGTATTGTTATGCTGCTGAGTCGTTTATCTATCTTGATTCCAAGTATTGCAATTGGTGGTTGTTTGGTAGAGAAAAAATTTATTCCAAAGTCGCTTGGAACATTCCCGACAAAAAGTTTATTGTTTGCGATCTTACTTTTTTTTGTCATTTTAATAATAGCTGCCTTAACTTTTTTTCCAGCTTTCGCGTTAGGTCCAATAATGGAGCATATTTTAATGCTAAGAAAACAAACGTTTTAATATGAAAAAAAACTCAATATTTTCAAGTCATCTTTTTTTTTCAGCTCTAAAAGATACATTTGTGCGATTATCCCCCCATATTCAATTTAAAAATCCGGTAATGTTTGTTACTTATTTAGGAGCAATCATTGTTTCAATATATGTATATCAAGAGTCTATAAATAACACATTTAATCCATTTCATCTGCAGATTTGCCTTTGGCTTTGGTTTACTATTCTCTTTGCTAATTTCGCAAGTGCCTTAGCGGAAAGTCGTGGAAAAGCACAAGCCGATTCTCTTAGACAAAAGCAAAAAGAAAATGAAGCTAAAAGAGTCGTAAAAAACAAAGTTGAGTTGATTTCTTCTTCCCTTTTGAAAAAAGGGGATATTGTTATCTGTGAACCAGGAGACATAGTTCCAGCCGATGGAGAAGTGATTGAGGGGATAGCAACTGTTGATGAATCGGCTATTACTGGGGAGTCTGCACCGGTTATTAGAGAAAGTGGAGGGGACCGTAGTGCTGTTACGGCTGGAACCAAAGTGGTTAGCGATAAAATTACTGTTAAGGTGACCTCTGAGAAGGGGAATACATTTTTAGATAGAATGATTTCTTTAATTGAAGGGTCCCAAAGGCAAAAAACTCCAAATGAAATTGCCTTAAATATTTTTTTATCAAGTCTCACCATTATTTTTTTATTTACAGTTATTTCGATAAAGATTTTTGCTGATTACACTTTTACGCAAAGTGGAAGTAGTGAGCTAAAACATCTAGTAAACATTCCTATTTTAATAGCTTTATTTGTGTGTATTATCCCCACTACTATTAGCTCTTTATTGAGCGCTATTGGGATTGCCGGAATGGATCGTTTAGTGCAAAAGAATGTCATTGCAAAAAGTGGACGAGCAGTGGAAGCGGCAGGAGATATAGATGTCTTGATATTAGATAAAACGGGCACAATTACTTTAGGTAGCCGCTTAGCTACAGATTTTTTTCCTTCCAAAGATGTGGATCCCAAATCGTTTGCTGAAATTGCACAATTAGCCTCATTATCAGATGAAACCCCAGAGGGGAGATCTATTGTTGTATTAGCAAAAAATGCCTATGGTCTAAGAGGAGAAGACCTAGATAAAAAAAGCTCTAAATTTATCCCTTTTAGCGCTCAAACAAGAATGAGCGGTATAGATTTTTATGATGAAAATGGCAAAATTATCCGTTTTATTAGAAAAGGTGCAGTTGATGCTGTAGAAAGCCATGCGCAAAAGTGGGGAATGGATGCACTTGATCCAGGATTATTAAATAAAGCCAATGAAATCGCCTCAAAAGGGGCAACACCACTTTTAGTATCTGATAATGGAAAAATAGTTGGAATCATTCAATTAAAAGACATTATTAAAGGGGGAATCAAAGAACGGTTCGCTCAGCTTAGAAAAGTTGGCATTAGAACACTAATGATAACAGGTGATAATCCATTAACAGCTGGAGCTATAGCTGCAGAAGCTGGAGTTGACGACTTTGTTGCCCAAGCAACACCAGAAGATAAGTTACTAAGAATTAGAAACGAACAAAAGGAAGGTCATTTAATCGCCATGACTGGGGATGGCACGAACGATGCTCCAGCTTTAGCGCAATCTGATGTTGGCGTTGCGATGAATACCGGTACGCAAGCGTCTCATGAAGCTGGAAATATGATTGACCTAGATAATAACCCAACTAAATTATTAGAAATTGTAGAGATTGGTAAGCAACTATTGATTACAAGAGGAGCATTAACAACTTTTAGTATTGCCAATGATTTAGCAAAATATTTTGCTATTATACCAGCTATTTTCGGCCAAATTTATGCGCATGCAGATAGTGTGGGACCTTTAGAAAATTTAAATATTATGAGACTTCATTCACCAGAAAGTGCAATTTTAAGTGCTGTCATTTTTAATGCGATTATTATTCCTCTACTTATTCCCTTATCCTTAAGAGGTGTTAAATACAAACCTCTTCCAGCAAAAATAATTTTGCGAAACCATTTATTGATCTATGGACTTGGGGGAATTATTACACCATTTATTTGCATTAAAATAATAGACATGCTGATCTCGATTGTAAAATGGAATCATTAATTTATGAAAAACCTTAAGATTTATCTTTATTTATTTATTATAACTGGTTTTTTTTATCCTTTAATAATTACCCTTATAGGTCAGCTTGCTTTGCCATATAAAGCAAATGGAAGTTTTGTTCTAAGCAATAAAAAAGTAGTTGGTACAGAATTAATTGCTCAAAAATTTGAAAAAAAAGAATATTTTTGGCCTCGTCCATCCTCAATAAATTATAAACCTTTACCATCAAGTGGAAGTAATTTAGCTCCAACTAGCAAAGAATTAAAAAGCTTAGTTGAGGCTAGACGAAAAAAATGGACTGAGGAAGTCAATATAACCCCTTTTACAAATAAAAAATTTTATAAAGTTCCAGCCGAATTGCTCTATGCATCAGGAAGTGGGATTGATCCTCATATTTCAATTAGAGCAGCTTTTTTTCAAATGGCAAGAATAGTTAAAGCGCGTCCTGGGCTTGATGAAGTTATTTTAAAGAAAATTATAGTAGAAAATATAGAAGTTAAACATTTTGTTCTTGATCCTTATGTTAATGTTTTAAAACTAAACATTTTATTAGACCAACGGTACCCAATCCATGAATGATGAATCAAAAATAGATCCCGATGAATTATTAAAAAAAATTCAGAAAGAAGAAGAAGAAAAAAAACTTGGAAAATTAAAAATTTTTTTTGGAATGTCTGCCGGTGTTGGAAAAACATATGCCATGCTTGAAGAAGCGCGACAATTAAAAAATGACGGAATTAATGTTGCCGTCGGTATCGTTAATACACATGGTCGACAAGAAACAGCAAAATTGTTGGAGGGTTTGAGCGTTATTCCAGAAAAGTGGGTGAATTACAAAGATGCTTTATTTTCAGAGTTAGACTTAGAAAAAATTTTAGAATTAAAGCCTGAGGTTGTTTTAGTAGATGAACTTGCCCATACAAATGTTCCTGGGTCTAAGCATTTAAAACGATGGCAAGATGTCATGGAAATTTTAGATGCTGGGATTAATGTTTTAACAACTTTAAACGTGCAACATATTGAAAGTCGTAAAGATATCGTAGAAAATATAACTGGTGTATCTATTCGTGAAACTGTTCCGGACCTTGTATTAGAAAGAGCAGATTCAATTGAATTGATCGATTTGCCACCAGCATCTTTAATCAGACGTCTAAGGGAAGGAAAGGTATACCTAGCTGATCAATCAATCCTAGCTGAAAAAAACTTTTTCAAAGAAGATAACTTAACGGCTTTAAGAGAATTAGCTCTTCGATTCACAGCTGAGAAAGTCGATCACGATCTCCATGGTATTCTTTCAAGAAATAAAGGGTGGGCAACAAGAGAAAAGTTATTAGTAATCATTGATTCTCATCCAAAATCCCAAATAACAATTAGGGCTGCTCGAAAAATTGCTTTTCAGCTGGATGCGCCATGGGTGGTTGTTTATATCGATAAAGGATTTCCTTTAACAACTCAGCAAAAAGAGCGCCTTAATTCTTACATGAATTTGGCCTTAGATTTAGGAGCTGAAGTTGTTAATACTAAGGATATTAGCATAGCAAGTGCCGTTAATAAGATCGTGCGACAAAAAAATATCACAAGAATTATTATCAGTCGCGATTACAAGAAACAGTATTTTTTCTTTGGAAAAAGTTTAATTGACAGGCTAGCTGAAGAGAATAAAGACGTTGACTTAATGGTTTTACGTGAAGATAAGATCACACAAATTTTTAAAGAAAGATTAAGTGTTGAAAAAATTGCACTAACTATAAATCCATATCTTTTAGTAACAGCTGTAATTTCAATAACGACTTTACTAGCATCTTTTTTAGACAACTATGTTTCTTACAAAGTTATTGGATATCTATTTTTTTTAATAATTTTGTCTTTAAGTTTTTTTCTAACGCAAGGGCCGATACTTTATGCATCGATTTTAAGTTCTCTTAGTTGGATATATTTATTCATTAAACCATCCTTTCAATTTACTCATCTATCTTTAGAAGATATTGTGTTAATTGCCATGTATTTAATAACGGGCTCAGCTATTGGAGTCTTAGCTACAAGACTTCGAAAGCAAGATCAAATTTTAAAGGGAAGAGAAGAAAAAAGTATGCTGCTTTTTGAAATTGAAAAAGAAATTTTTGACGCTCCGGATTTAGAAGTAATGCGAAAACATGTAGATGACAAACTAGCTACATTCTTTGAAGGTAATTTTGATGTATTAACTGTAAATACCAAAGGGCAGTTAGATTTAGAAAGTCGTCTTTCTCTTTTAGATGATGAAAGAGAGCAGTCTGCAGCCATATGGTCTTTTCAAAATGGGAAACAGGCTGGTTGGTCAACAAATACTTTGCCTTCAGCCAAAGGACTTTATCTTCCGATTCTTCGAAATAAAAAAGCTTTAGGTGTATTAGTTTACAAACCACAAAAAGATGAGGCCTTATCTAATGAAGAAATAAACTTTTTACAAATTGTCACCCAACAAATTGGAGTTTATTTAGATCGAAGAATTATGGAATGGCAAGTGACAACATCAGACATTTCTCGCCAAGTAGAAAAAATTCAAACATCGATCCTTCATTCCTTATCACAAAGTTTTTATAGGCCATTAAATAATATTATAAGACTCTCTCAGGAGGTGAAGGAAGAAACAGATAATGTTGATGTTTATGAAAAATTAGATGTAATGAGTCAATTATTAATACGCCTCAAATTTGTCATCAATAACATTTTATCTATGTCAAGATTGGAATCTGGATTTATACAGTTTGTTAAAAAGAAAAACTCTCTACCTGAATTGCTATCAAGTTGTATAAAAGAAGTTGAACCATTAGCTAAAAACAAGCCGATTCTTACTGAATTACCCCAAAGATTACAATTAATTTCCTTTGACGCGGCCTTGCTAAAAATTGCAATTATTAACCTATTAATAAATTCTCTTGAAAATTCACCTGAAGAGCGACCAATTATTATCCAAGCACAAATATTAGATAATAATTTTGTTGTTACCGTATTAGATGAAGGTTCTGGAATTGCAGATGATATGATACCGACAATTTTTGAAAAGTTTTATCAGATCCCCAAAAGTACTTCAATGGGGATTGGTCTTGGTTTATCTATTGTGAAAATCATTGTTGATATTCACCAAGGGGCTATTGAATTGCGAAATCGAAAACCGACAGGAATGGAAGTGCAAATAATTTTACCGATCGATTAAGTTTTTTAATAATTTTAAAACGATTAAACCACAGAGGATAGGGAAGAGAGATGATTTTTTTTTCTTTTCCCTTTCTGATTTCTTCCAACATTCCAATGTAACTTGATTCTAAAAAATCTAATTAATTAAAATCTACCCGCATTGTAGAGACCGAGGTCGCATTAGTGCTTTTAGCCTGGCACAGAGAATGGTCCGCGAAAAGTCACGCAAGCATCATTAGTGAAATCTTTTAAGATTATCCTGCTTAGGAGAATGTTGGCGTTAATACTTTTCGTACTTTGCATTTTATTAATTCAAGAGTTTTTTTTATGAACCGATCCTCAATTAAAATAATAAATCCAGATTCTGCAGGAATAGATATTGGCGCTTCTTCACATTTTGTAGCTATACCAGAAGGGCGAGATAATGAAATAGTAAGAGAATTTGAGTGTTATACACCTGATATTCAAAGAATGATCTCTTGGCTTAAGAAGTGTAGTATAAAAACTATTGTAATGGAGTCTACAGGGTCGTATTGGATTCCGGTTTTCGAAATGCTTGAGCAAGCGGGTTTCGAAGTAAATCTAGTAGATGCGCATCATGTTAAAAATATTAGAGGTCGTAAATCGGATGTTATCGACTGTCAGTGGTTACAACAGCTTCATGCCCATGGCCTGTTAGCAGCAGCATTTCGCCCAGAAGATAAAATTGTAGAATTAAGAAGTTATCTTAGGCAAAGATCAATGCTTATAGAATCTGCAGCTACACATGTCAATAGAATGCAAAAAGCGCTAGTACAAATGAATATACATCTTCAAAATGCGATCAGTGATATCACCGGTGTTACTGGCATGGCAATAATCAGGGCTATCTTAAGAGGAAAAACAAACCCCAAAGAATTAGCTAAAATGAGAGACCCTAGATGTAAACAACCGATAGAAGTTATTGAAAGCTCCTTGCAAGGCAATTACAGGGAAGAACATTTATTTGCTTTGCAGCAAGCAGTTAATGCATACGATTTTTATCAAAACCAAATTCGAGAATGCGATGAAGCCGTAAAAAAAAACTCGAAATGTTAACATCAATTAAAGAAGAGCCATCAAAAAAAGCAAAAACTGTTAGATCTAAAAAATATCAATATACTTTTAACGTATCAGATCATCTCAAATCACTTATAGGTATCGATTTAACAGCAATCCCCGGGATTGACGTAAGTACAGCATTAAAACTCATTTCAGAAATAGGAACAGATATCAAACGATGGCCAACAGTAAAGCATTTCTGTGCATGGCTTGGGCTTTGCCCAGGAACTCGAATTTCTGGAGGAAGAAGATTAAGTAGTCATACATCACATAGTACTAATAAAGCGGCTACAATTTTGCGAATGTCAGCAAGTGGACTTTATAAAAACAATAGTGTTTTTGGAGCGCATCTAAGGAAGATGAAGGCGAGAATGGGACCTGTGGAAGCAATAACAGCAACAGCGCATAAAATGGCTAGAGCAATTTATTTTATGATGTTGAATAAGACAGAATATGTTGAGGCAGGGTGCGATTATTATGATAAAATGAATGGAGAAAAAACACTTAAATTTTTGAAGAAAAGGGCAGCAGCATTTGGATACAAATTAGAGAAATACATATAGCACTTATAATTAGCAACTTAAAATAAAGTTACTTAGGAGGAGAACAAGAGAGTTAAGAGGAAAAAAACAATAGTAAATTTTACTCCACTGTTTTATAAAGTAATCAATTGTCTTACGTAATTAATTTGTTTTAACAAAAAATCTCTTTGTGCTCTTGTTCAACTCTTGAGGTTTATTTTTTTAAGCGTAACATCTGCAAAAGTGTTTACGAAGGAAGAGTTGTAACTCTCTAACAACTTTCGTTTCCATTCCATTCATAATCATATACATAGGTTGCAGGTAATGGCAGCTTTAGGGTTTTACTTTTTTTCCACAAGCCTAAATAAATGAGAGGCAAAGAGAGTAAGGGACCGGGATCATTAGAAGAATAGACAACATCTTTATGTTTAATAAATTCTTTGCCAAATTTTTTTAAGGAGTTGCCTGGAAAAGCTCTTTTTCTCCAACCATATAAGGCCATTCCATGTAGTAATTGCCGCGAGATTCCATCTTTAGCCAAAATTGTATTTTCAGTGGTTCCTAAAAAAGCTTTACCAATTCCTTGTTCTGTTTCTAGCAAATGTAAACCAGCAGTAGCTCTTGGATTGCATTCTATGGCATAAATTTCATCATTTTTAATAATAAAATCGAATCCGACTTGACCTGTAAATTGAATAGTTTTAATAAAGTTTTTGATCCAATTTAAAATGTCTTCATGATGAATAGAATTAAAAATAATACACGAATTTCCATCGATTGTATAACCAACTGGGTAAACACTATGGGCTAATACATTTCCATTTTTACAAATTGAATAGGAACAAAATCTCTCTCCATCAATCCATTCCTGTGTTATCCATGGAAAATTAGGAGTGACTTCAATAGTCGAAATGGGAGAATGGGCTTCAAGTTTTTGAATACTTAAAGAGGCTCTCGAATAGCAAGCCTTCAAAGCATAGGTGCAATCTCGATCGATTTTTTTTAAATCTTCATTTTTTTCTATCAAAAATGTTTTTGGAGTTTTAATCCCCAACTTTTTTTGTAATAAATAGAAAAGCCATTTGTGATGCAATTCATGAATTTTTTCAAAATCATCACAAAAAATTTCACAAGGAAATTCATTTTTTAATTCACTCAAATATAACACGTCTTCAAAAACTGGAATAAATAAATCTACTTTTTCGTCTATTACAATTTTTTTAAGAGAAGATATGAAAGCTTGATAGTTCTCTTTGGGACCCGGAATTGTATACGTTTTGTTTACAGCATTAGAAAATCTACAAATGTGTAAAGGATAGGTTTCAGCAACGATAATACGGTGCCCGTCATGTTGGAATTTTCTAGCTAGGTCCAGCGAGAGAAACATTCTTCCAGCAGTTAATAAAATGGTCTTTTTTTCAGATGTCATGGATAAAAATCAGTTGATAAAACATACGCATAATTCATCTTTCAATTAACATCAAGAGAGTTTTTGATATATATCTAACCTTAAGGCTTAAAAATTTGCTATACCTGAAAAATCAAAGAAAAAAGATTTGCTTAAATAATTTTGTAAAGCGCAATTTTATTAATATAGTGAGTATATAAAACTTAACAAGATTTGTTTAGATAGCTATGGTTAAAACAAAAATGTATTAGGAAATTATGAGTAAAAAAGTTGCTATTATTGGAGCTGGTGTTGCAGGGTTGACAGCTGCTTTAGTCTTAAAGCAAAAAGGGATTAAATTTCACATATATGAATCTAAAAAACATGTGGGTGGCAGAATAGCAACAGATCGAGAAAATGGGTATATATTCGATAGGGGTTTTCAAATTTTGTTAAATAGTTATCCAGCATGTAAAAAGTATTTAAACTATGAAAAATTACAGCTTTTTCCTTTTAAAAAAGGGGCAATTATAAGGCAAAATGGTGAGTTTCATATAATTGCTGTCCCAAGCGATAAAAGTAGTATCAAGCCTAAATTTAACCTTCCTTTTATGACAAGTAAAGATTACTTTTCTTTAATGAAAGCTTGGTGGGTTGTGCAAGGAATGAAGGCAGAAATTCCTTTAAATGATAATCAGACGGCTGCCCAAAAACTTGAAGAATTTGGATTTTCAGAAAAATTAATTTCCCATTTTTTTAAACCCTTTTTTGGTGGAGTTTTGTTAGATAACTCCTTGCAAGCTAAGGGAGTTTTAATACCCTATATTTGTAAAATGTTTTTAACAGGTGATGGTGTTCTTCCCTATAATGGCATGCAAGCTATTCCTGAACAACTGGCGGAAAATGTGGGATATGAAAATATCTCTTTAAATCAAGAAGCTATAGGGATCGAAGATAAAAAAATCTTTTTCAACGATAAAGTGATTGATGTAGACTTTTGTTTACTAGCAACAGATGTGTGGCAAGCTAATCAATTGATAAAGAGTGAAAAAAAAGATTTGTCAAGGGGAGTTTGGTGTTTTTATTTTTCAGCTCCTAAGTCGCCAATTAATGAACCATTAATTGTTTTAAATGGGGAAAATGCGGGGATTATTCAATATTTAGTTGTAATGACAGATGTTTGTCCTCATTATTCCAAAAATGGTGACGCTTTAGTAGCTGTAACTGTAGTAAATCACATGGAATTGATTGAAAATGAATTATTACACCTTGTGAGTGAAAATTTAAAAGGGTGGTTTAGTGAAGAATTTAAAGATTGGTCTTTTTTAAAAAGTTATAAAATTTCCCATGCGCATCCATATGATTATCCCATTCAGGAAGAAAATAAATACCAAATTAATTCATGGGTTTATCGTTGTGGAGATTATTTAGAAACACCTTCCATTCAAAGTGCCATGGACACAGGGGAAAAAGCAGCGTTGGAAATAGCTGCTCATATTAATGATTAAAAATATTATAGCTTTGCACCCATAGCTTTATCTTTTTTATCGAAGGTTTCTTCAAAAAGTAATCCGTATTTTTGATAAGCTTCTAATTCATTATTTTGGATTGAAGTTTCATGAAAGGAAATGAGAAGTAATTCATTTATTTTCTTTTTTTGCTCTTCCGTTCTAGATAAATTAAAGAATGTTTTTAAAATAAGAATTTTTTCTATGAGATGACTTCCTTTTTCTTCAAGGTTTGCAAACCTCTCGATGTCTAAACGAAACTTTTCTAAACGACGTTCACACTCTCTTTGAAAACTTAAGTAAAATTCATAATTTAAAATTTTTATTTGATCTGGAGCAGATTCGATGTATTGCATTTGTTTTTTATCGTAGGACTCTAAAAAACGATCTATAAATGTTTGGGCAAGTTCTATCAATTGTTCACATTTATCTTTTAAAGATAGGTCATTAGCTAGATAAAATTTTAAAGAATAATAATAAATATATTCAAATAACTCATTGATCAATTTGTCTTTTAATTCAAAACGAGTCGTTAGAGCAAAATGGTTATCGTTATATATATCTTGAAGATCAATATTTTCTAAAAATGAGGAATGAGGGGGTGTTTCTATAAGAGTTAGCAAGTCTAATTGGACTAAACTTTTAATAATTGTCATAGGATCTGGAAAAGTCGTGTCTTTTGACAAATTCACTAAGTAGCTCAAGATACATATATCTTCATACTGCATGTTTTTCAATTGGATAAAGGAAAATGATTGTTCAATAAAAGAGGTTAAAAAATCTAAATCTAGATTGGTATTGCTAATTTTGTCGACAATGTTTTTTGTAATGGTACGACCAAAATTAATTTCTAATAAATTAAGAAAAGCTTTTTTTCTTAATGAATAATTATTACCCTCTATAAAAGTTGGCAGGGGAAATTCTCCTAAAATAGCATGATCATCAGCTAAAACAAAAAGATTATTATAGGTTTGTAGTTCGCTTTCGGTAGGATGTAGGGATGGAGTTATACCTAAGAGATTAATCCCTAGTTGTTTTTCAAAACTAAATATTTTTGCAATATCTGTTGTAATACAATCATCCTTTAATAATCCTATTAATAAAGCATTCGTTTCATCGAGGGTAATAAAGGGACCGTTGTAAATAGACCAGCTTCCGGTAGGACTATCGTATTTTGATTTCCCTGTGAAAAGAAATGGATTAAAGAGAGACTTTTTGTATTCTTCAAATAGATGCTTTTGTCTAACAGTCAAGGAGGAGTTGTTTTTTAAATGAAAATGAGCTTGTAGAAAAGGGGGGAGATTAGCAACCTTAGCGTTGCCAACCAATTCATTTGAATAGATTTCTATCCTTTCACGGTAATTAGATTTTCCTTCTAAATCTTTTTCTATCTTTTGAAAAAGGTAATCATCAAAGGATATAAAGGAAAAATGATTATTTTCTGCATAGATCTCTTCAGTTTTTTTGACAGGTAATATTGCTTTAGAATCATTAATATCCGCTATAAATGGGGTAATTTGTTTAACCAATCGTATGATTTTATCTTCAATATTTTTAAAAAAACTCTGAGTTTCTGAATCGTTTTTGCGTAAAAAAATAGCCAATTGAAGAAATTTTGTGATTAAGTGCCCTTTATCAGTTGGAGTAATCGCTTGCTCCCAAACCTTTTTAAAATCGTTAATAAACAGATCAATTACGTTTACTAAATGATTTGTTTCACGACTCTCAATAGCATTTTTGACAATTTGAAATTCAGAATCTACTAGTTCTAATTGAACGTGAGGGATGTCGTTATTCAAAGAATTCATATATGAAAATTAGTTAGAAGTTTATTACAATCTTAACCGTTTTTTAATTAAAAACATACATATTATTAATGTTAATTAATGTTATAATAATAGTGTATTTTACAAAGGTTATGTTATGGAAGTAAATAATAATAACTTCTCCGTACAACCTGCTCTGAATAAAGAAGAATTAAATAAAGAATATTCAAATAGTGTCAAAGTCCTAGAACGATTATCTAAAGAGTATTTTCTCCCCAGCCAGTTAGATCCAAACCAAAGCGTTAATGCTTTCAAAAGCTTTTTTTCAAGTAAGCCAACCGAAAATGATTTTATCAAATCAAAAGATATAGTAGCTACTGCAGTAGATGTGATTACAGATCAGATAAAAAAAGGTCAAAAAGAATTAGATCCGAAACTTCAACAAACAATTGAAAAAGCAGCTGCTTTTGTAAAAACTTTGCAAGAAAAGTATACAACAAGGAGTGCATCGGATTCATTGTTTGTTATGTTTTCAAAGTTAAAATATGAAAAGCTTCAAGATGCGGCCGCAGAATCTGTTAAACATAAAGGACCGCCCGTATTTAAAAAAAGTGAAGCATTGCCTAATGCTGTAGCTGTAAAAGAAATAAATGAAGAGTTGAAAGGTTATTTATCTAAGATAATTCCACTAAATGATGCAGACTTAGATATATTGGGCATACTATTTAAAAATGTCCCAGGATTTTATGATCGGATGAAAACCCTTTTGGAAATTGTCAATTTCCAAAAAGAAAAAAATCGAGAACTGATTAATGAAGGACAAATTCCAAAGCTTGATTCAGAAATTGCCGGAGACTTTACAGGTGAACTGATTAAGATGTTTACAGATAGCACCATACTCTATGAGGAAAAAATCAAAGCTTCGATTCAAGCCCTTGCCCCAAAAGCCGAAGTTTTTAAGGATATAGTTAATAAATCCCCGGCTGAAGTTATACCCCCAAGATTAATTCAAATGGCGTTTGCAATTAACGAAAAAGCTTCTCCTATTAATCTTCAAATTGACGAAGATTTTTTCTTTTTAGGGATAATGGGAAATGTTGTAAGTAAAGAACAAATAAAAAATTACTATAATGCTTCAGATTTTGGCACATATCATAACTATATTCATTATTTAGAAAGCGCAGAGGAATTCGTAAGTAACCTAAATCAGGTACATCAAATAGAACAAGCAAATGTTATTCAAGAAAGTCCAGATGAGTTACTAAAAGAAACTAAAAAAGAATTAGCTCTCGAAAAGAACCGTCCTGAAAAAGTTATGCAAAGAAGCTGGGGAAGTTATTATTTGCCTTATGTCTTTGAACAAGTACAAATTTTAAAAAAACAAGGGTTGAGCCTCGAAGAAATTTTTGCAAAAATTGAACAGCTGCCCGTAAAAAAAGATAGAAATGAATATACAAACTTTTCTGTAGCTTGGAAAGAAGTGCATTCCCGTAAAGATTCGTTAGGAAGAAATATCTTTGTTAGTGGAATTCGATATATCGCTTTAGAACAAGGAGTTAATGAAGAAGATAAAACCAAAGAAATCGTCGAAGTCCCTTTAAATCTTCAGACTCTTGGAGATTTAAATTATGAAGAAACAGAAGCAGTATTAAATTTTGTGGAAATGCTTGGTAAAAAATTTGGGGATTATCAAGAGTTTGTTGAAAAATATGCTATGCAAGCTAAAGGTTATGACACTGAATTTAAACCCCTTGAAGACGAACCTGATATGCAAAAAGTTTGGGGAAAAATTGAGGAATTAAAATTAGATAAAAATAAGGTGACTGAATTAGCGGTCAAATACCAATATTTATTAAATATCAGTTTATATAATGCCTTTATAAAGCTTTAAATGGTCCCAACAAAAGAGGGATTTTCAATGGTTGATAGAATAGAAAATAATTTAAGTACGAGTAAAGTGATTGATCCTCGGGCTGACATTGAAAAAGCTAAAGGTGTAATAGATGATTTAGCCTCTAAGAGATTTAAACCGGCAAGTGCTGTAAAAAATGGTTTCTTTACAAAAATAATTGCAAAAATTAAGGAATTTCTTTTTGGAGTTAATTTTTTTGACGATAAACATTTGTCGAAATCGATGGTTTTAATCAATCGCGCTGTAAGAGTACTAAGTAGGGCTGATCAAAGTCAATTAGATGACCAATTGTTTAATGATATATCTAAATTAAAAAATAGAATACTAAATCTTAAAGCTTCTAGTGACAACGAAGCGGCTGTCTATCAAACCGTTTATGGAAATTTACTGGCTCTTCAACTCATTTATAATGACTCAGCAAAAATACTTAAAGATAGATTAGAAAAGAGAGGGTTTAATCAAGCCGATATACAAATTTTCGAAAAAATTTCGGAAAAAGACCCCAATTTCACAAAGAAACTTTTAAAATTTGATCAAGAGGTGGAAAACGCTAAAAAAGAATCTATACAGTTTATCGCAAGAGAGGAACCCTATAATCTTGAAGGTTTAGTCATTAGTGGAGCAGAACTATATATATACGCAACAGAGCATTTAGTAGATCTTTTTAGTCGTGAAGAGATGAGAGAAATGATTGATTTATTTAGATCTTCTACCTTTATAAAAAAACAAGGGGAAAAAGGTAACCCTGAAAAAGTTTCTTCAAATATCCCATCGTTCCTCCAATATATAACAACTAACTTAGTGGAATCTGTAGGGATGGCCAATAGCCAAGTAGATACCGATTATTTTATGCTGGGTATTTTTGGAAATCAATTATCACATAAAGAAATTGCCACATTATATAAAGACAATGCAACTAAGCTATTTACTTTAGATGAATTTTTAGAGCACTATGCTGATAGAAAAAGTCCTGACGTCTTAGATAGAACATGGAATCGTTATCTCACAAGCCTTTATAACAAAATGAAAAGCTTAAAAAAAGATAAGGCGCCCCTTAGTGAGGCGATGAACGTTTTAAAAAGTTTTACCCCTGAAAGAAATCGAGATAAATCAAATGTCGTAGAATCTACAGACTGGAAAAATGTCAAAGCTTTTAATTTAGGTGTTGGTTTTATTAGTGGAACAAGAGTTTTTACTTTCAAATTGAACGATAGGCAAAAAACAATTGAAATCCCTATATCTTTAGAAGTAGTTCCTAATTTATCCCCTACTTTGTCTTTAGATATAATGCGCTTTATTAAACAATTAGTGCCAAAATTTACTGATAGTGATTACAAAGATTTTTTTAGCGAGTTTAAAGCAGGGCAAAAAAAAGCTGCCGATTTTAAAACAGATGATGTTGTTTTAAAAAAAACGTGGGAAAAAATTTTGCAATCCAATACAGATCCACAAAAAATTATGGAAATCGCAGTAAACTATGCTTATGCTTTTGAAATCAATGTAAATAAAGCATTAGCCAATCTTTAATTATTTGCTTGAATTAGGGGGCATCCGACCCATTAACCACATTTTAGGACATCCACCTGGCAAATTTGTTTCTTCTGCTAAAATTTTAAAACCAAAATGCTCATATAATCCTACGTTGGAAGGAGTTCCTGTTTCTAAATAAAAAGGAATATTCGCTGCATCCGCAAAATGAAGGGAATGTTCAATTAATTTTTTGCCAATTCCTTTGCCTTGTGCTTTTGGATCAACGGCCACCATTCCAAGGTGCCAATGAAGTGGAGGCATTAATTCGTCTTTTCTTTTTCCTAGATAAGACATAAGTTTTAAAAATTTTCCTATAGCTGAAAATCCAATCGATGGAGCTTTTTTCATAGATTTAAGTAGTAATAGATCTAATGCTTTAAAAGATTCTTCGGGTTTCAAATTCATTATAATTCCATCAACAGTTGGCGCCGTGACAAATGTTTGCGTAAATTTTTGGGCGTACTCCGCGTAGCAAGACATGTATGCATCAAGGGCGCGTTTCCTAACTTCCATATCAGGATACACCCATTCAATCACGGGATCGTTAAAGTAGGCTTTAACTAGAATATCTTTTACTTCATCAATATTTCTTTTGATCATCGGAACAACTTCCATAACTAACCTCTTTTGTTAGTTTTTTTTATATAGAATAGAACTTTAGCAAACAAGTTTTGAAATTTTTTGAATTTTGGTTTTAGGTAATGTTATTAAATTACCGAGAGAAAATTAATTAATTAAAAAAAGATTTGCGAAAAATTCAATAAATTGTCATGGTAAGGCTAAGAGGTTAATTTCTAAGGTTGTAGGTTCTAAGTAGAAACTAAAGCCTGATGAAAATAGTTTCCTTTTAATAACAAAAGCTTAATAACTAATGTTATTAAGTTAGAAAGAATAATAAAAAATCCAAAACCGTTCTGGTAAAGGGGATTATATGAAAAAATTTTTTCTTTTCTTATCTCTAACTTTTAGTTTAGCAATGACACAGTACGGTTACTCACAAGACGGCGGATGTTGTCCACAACAAGAAACAGCAGCAGCTCCTGCTGAAGTAAACATGGGCGATTGCTATTGCTTAATGTGCAAATACGAGCCAAGATACTATTGCAAAACTCGTTGTGAGCAAGAGCCATATGTAGTACAGAAAAAATGTTGCAAATACGTTCCTCAGTACTACCAAAAAACACACTGCAGATATGTTCCTCAATACTACCAAAAAACATATTGCAGACAAGTTCCACAATACTATTCAGTATGTGAAACTAAATATCGTCCTAAATACATCCAAGAACGTCACGTTAAATACGTACCTTCTTACTACTACAAACACGTAAAAGGTTGTGCACAACAAGCTCCACAAGAAATTGATGGTGGTTTAGTTGGATCTAACGTAGTTGGTGGTGGATGTGAAGAAGCTCCTTCTGCACCAATCGGTGGAGAAGTTGGTGGAAGCTGTGGAATCGGTGGTTGCCGATAGTCAAAGATCTAACTGATCTTGAAAAGCCAGGTAAAATTTACCTGGCTTTTGTCGTTTAGTAAAAAAAAATTCCCCTCTAAAAAGCATCATTTTTATCCCTTCTTTGAAAAAAATATTTGTTAAAAAATCGGCAAAATTACATGGTAAGGCTAAAGAGCTAAATTTCGTAGGTTAACCAATTAACCTTACGAAATAGTTCAAAAGAAGCAATAAAGATTAGATTATTGCCGATTATCTAAAACGTTCTGATAAAGGTGATGTATGAAAAAATTTTTTCTTTTCTTATCCCTATCATTTTGTTTAGGATTCACACAATTTGGTTTTTCTCAAGACGGATGTTGCCCACAAGAAGAAACAGTACAACAACAAGATTGTGCACCAGCTGAAGTTGCAACTGGTGAAAAATACTGCTTATTCTGCAAGTATGAACCAAAATACTACTGCACAACTCGTTGTGAATATGAAGCTTACGATTGTCCAAAAAGATGCTGCAGATATGTTCCTCAGTATTATCAAAGAACACACTGCAAATATGTTCCTCAATATTACCAAAAAACATATTGCCGATATGTTCCACAATACTACACAGTATGTGAAACAAAATATCGTCCAAAATATGTTAAAGAACGTCATTGCAAATACGTTCCAAAGTATTATTACAAACATATTCAAGGTTGTGCACAACAACAACCTCAAGAAGTTGATGGTGGCTTAGTTGATCAATGTGAACAAAATATTGATGCTGGTGGTTGCTGCCAATAGTTAAAGATAATTAAAAATCTTTTTGCCAGGTAGTTTTTGCTACCTGGCTTTTTTTTTGGGATAAGTATGGAATGGAAAAATGATTTTATAGACCAAGTGGGTATAGACTATCCTATCATTGGAGGAGCTATGTACCCTTGTAGTAACGTTGAATTAGTAGCTGCTGTTTCGGAAGCTGGAGGAATCGGGATTGTACAACCGATGTCATTAGTCTATGTGCATGGAATGGATTTTCGCAAAGGGTTAGAACGTTTAAGAGGACTAACAAAAAAACCGTTTGGATTAAATATTATACTAGAAAGTACTTCAGAAATTTATCTTAAACGAGCAAGAGAGTGGATTGATATAAGCCTTGAAATGGGGTGTCGTTTTTTTGTAACATCCCTTGGTAATCCAAAATGGGTCGTAACCGAAGTAAAACCCATGGGAGGAATCGTTTATCATGACATCACCGCAAAAAAATGGGCTAATAAAGCAATTGAAGCTCAAGTGGATGGATTAATTTGTGTGAATAATGAAGCGGGTGGTCATGCAGGAACATATTCTCCTCTAGAATTATATGAACAATTAAAAGATTATGGTTTGCCATTGATTTGTGCAGGCGGGATTGGTGATGAAAAAAAAATGGCAGAGGCGTTAGCTATTGGTTATTCAGGTGTGCAGATTGGAACCCGTTTTATCGCAACTATTGAATGCAATCAAAAACAAGATTATAAGCAAGCTATCTTAAATGCTACAGCTAATGATATAGTTGTAACAGAAAGGGTAACAGGAATTCCTTTATCTGTTATAAAAACACCTTATGTAGAAAAAGTTGGAACCAAAGTTGGGCCAATTCAAAAATGGCTATTTACCCATTCTTGGACAAAAAAATGGATTAGAATGTGGTATTGGTTAAAAGCTTTTCATCAATTTAAGAATGTGACGGTGAAAGGTGGATCTTCTAAAGATTATTGGCAAGCGGGTAAAAGTGTCGAGGGGATTCATGAGATTCTTTCGGTAAAAGATATTATTGATCGATTCATAACTTATGTAAAGGAAACAAAATGAAAGAATTAGCCACATTTGCAGGGGGTTGTTTTTGGTGTATGGAACCTCCTTATAAAAAAATAGACGGAGTGATTTCCATTTTGCCAGGTTATACGGGTGGACATACCGAAAATCCAACGTATGAAGAAGTATGCAGCGGAAAAACGGGGCATGCAGAAGCTGTGGAAATTATCTTTGATCCTGAAAAGGTAAGTTATGAAAAATTACTCGATGTTTTTTGGCATAGCATTGATCCAACAACTAAAGACAAACAATTTTGCGATGTAGGTAATCAATATAGAACGGCTATTTTTTATCATAATGAGGAACAAAAAAAAATAGCTGAACATTCAAAAGCAAAACTTCAAAATGAAATGGCTGTGGTAACAGAAATTGTGCCAGCAACAACATTTTATCCAGCTGAAGAATATCATCGGGAATTTTATAAAAAAAATCCGCAACGATATGAACAATATAGCTACTTCAGTGGAAGAAAAGAGCGTTTAAAAGAACTTTGGGAAAAATAAACTTAAATAAAAATTCAACCTCCATTCGAATAAGAGTAATAGATAAAGTCCGCATCGGCATGAAGTAATTTTGTGCTATAACTTTCAGCAAATAATCCGACCAAAGTGTCACCACTTGGAGTCAGTTTCCAAACTTCTTTAGATGTATAATTCCAAGTCAACACAAAACCTAAATCTTTGTTAATTGTATATTTGTTAAAGGTAAACCACTTTTGTGTATCGATTACGGTTTGATTCAGAGGATTGATAAAAATAATGGAAGATTTGCTAGGATCAAAGTGATCGTTTGTAAGAAGAACTAACCAACCGTTTTTACACATTTTGCTAAGAAAAGCTTTTTCGACAGGTAAAGAAATGGTAACTTCGGGGTTTGAAATAACGGTATTGTCTATTTTCAACGTTCGAATCAGTAACAAACAACTATTTTTTTTAACGGGGTCACTTTCTATAGTATAGAGCTTATTGTCGAAGGCTTGCACGTCTATACATTTAACAATGGAAGCTTGATCACCATTTGGACCAACTATAGTTAATTCATTAGCTACTGGGCTAAAATGAAATCCACAATGGGTAGATAAAGGGGTAAATTTGCCTACGGGAGCTTTCATTTCAAAAAAAGAATTATGGTCAGATTTATTACCTATATGTAGAACTCTTTTATGATAAAAATGGTTAGTCGTTTGAAAAATGAAACCTTCTGGGCTTAAGTGAAAATCATGCCTTAGGTAATCGCAATACAATTTAGATAATTTGATAGATGTGTATTCCCCATTAATTTTATCTACAATATAAACATTTTGTCCTCCTTCAAAGTGCAGATAAAGTTTTTCTTCATGTTCTTTTATCGTATAATTTATTCGAGAAAAATGGTGTGTTCTAAGTTCACTAGTTGATTTAGGAGTTTCTAAAAGTTCTGGAAGAAGGGGAATGCCCCAAATCATTTTTTCAGTTTTGGTATCAAAGGCTAAAAGATATTCTGGAAATTTGTGGTAGCGATCTACATGAACCCCAATCATAAATGAGTCTTGAACAAATACATATGGTAAAGAATGAAAAATAACTTGTTTTATAGTTAATTCCCCAATCTTTTTTTTTTCAAAACAAAAATCATCAAATGGTAAATGAAAAATATTTGTTACTTCGACACTAGTAAAATTTGGAAGTAAATCCATTAGGGCATAAAAGTGGGGGATTGAATCTTTTAGCGCTTTCGCTTTATAAACTGCTTGTAAATGGTTACCTATTGTTAATAAGATAGGGTCTTCACTTGATAGCAAAGCCTTGGTTATTGCTTCGGGTTTTAATCTTTTTAGGAGTTCTTCTATACAATTTAGTTTATTAGGCCATTCTGAAAATGTTCTATTTTGTAATTGTTGGAGTACTACATCAAAAAATTCACTGCTAAAATTCTTGCACAATAATATTTCATCCTTTGTTTTAAAAAAAAGGAAATCTAATAGATCTGTAACCTTTTTGTTACACTTACATTCAGATAAATAAGAGGAGATAATTAGCGATACAATCAGGAATTCTTTTTTAGGAATTACAAAGTCAAACTCAATACCTGTGGCCTCTTTAATTAACCAGAGTAAATAATAGTCGGCTTTATAGTCACCCTCAGAACGTTGTTTGTCAAGTGCGATGCAAGCTTTAACAATTGTTTCTTTAAAATTTTTTAAGGCTATTTCACAACGTTTATCAAGTTCTTTTTCGCTTATCCAAGGATAATTTCTAATAATATCACCTAAGATAGAATTATCCCTTTTTAAAAACTTTTTAAGAGCTTTTTTTGTTATCGCATTATCTAACAAAGAAAAAGGAAAGCCACTTTGGCAAGCTAATCGAAAATTTTCGAATTGGTTTTCTGTAAATTCTTTTACTTTATCGACTATTTCATCGGGGAGTGTTATTTGTGAAGCATTAAAAGAAAATTCTTTATCCTTTACAGAACAATCCTTTATTACCTTTTCTAAAGCAATCCGGGTAAAAATGTGGATAGCAGTCTTCAAATCAGCTTTATTTTCAAAGGCTGGGTAAACTTCCCATTTTTCAATCAATGTATTTTCGACTAATTTATATAGGTTATGCATGCTTATTCTTTGAAATTATTACAGCGATGTTCAATTTTTAGCATTGTAATTGTTAAAGCATGATTTGAGCAACACTCAAATGGTCCATTTTTCCGGAAATATCCATGTTTTCTTCTAAGTTTGTGACAAATGACTGCCTTTTAGCAGATGAATAATCGATCGCATGATCGATTAAAGTTTGAGCATATTCTTGAGGCGTTTTGTTTTCAAGTAGCTGTTTAATTAAGGCTTCTTGATCCCCATTTAGATTATCATGAATCCCATCTGACATAGGAAGGAGAACATCACCTTTAGAAGCCGTGAACGGGATTACGCGCAAATTTCTATAGTCTGCGTTATGAAGATCAGGTCCTCCTAATTGTCCGCCTGGGTCTCTTGGATCTTCGCCACCCCGATTGCCTTTTGTTAAATCAACCACATCTCCGTTAGCTTTCTTGATAAAGACCTTCATATCGCCAACAGATGTAATAACACCTTTTACGTTGCCATTTTCATCCTGGGTGGCAGTAATTCCTATGTGAGTAGTTAAAGGACCCAATAGCTTAACAAGCTTTTTTTGTATGTCTTGAATTCCTTTAAAAGAAGCACTAGTAACATCACGGGTAGTAAGAGAATCTTTTTGGCTCAGTTCTTGCTGCATGGTTTTTAAAAAAACTTGATTGGCCTCTATAGCCCCTTTTTTTGTAAATTCATTAGCACCGCTTCCATCAGTACCTGAAAATAAAATATAATTAGAAAATCGTTGTAATACCATATCATCACATAATGGATCGCGATCTCTTATGCCATCAATAATAGGGTAGCCTGATCCTAAAATAATTTGATCGCCATTAGATGTTGTAGCTTTTAACAAATGATTTTTTGGATCTACATCATTAGCGTCTTTTGGCTGATATCTATCGAGAGGGTTTTCTTTTGTGCCTCGCTCAATTTTTGTTTCTGACTGTAAAGTATTAGAGTCTAATTTTTTGCCAAAGGAGGTTTTGGGAATAATAGCTAAAAAACTTGTAAAAAAATTTTCTATCGAAGTAAATTTTTGTTCTAAATAATTAAAAAATTTACTTTGAATATCACCCCTTTGTTTTTGGGCTTTAATTTTGTTCAAAGGCTCATCGCTTAAATAAAATCCATGACCATCTTGTTTAAAAAGTTCAACTTTATCTTCTATATTGAATATTTTGGTGGCGAATCGAATTTTTTCAACATCGTCTATTTCATTTGTTGAGGCTTTAAAAGAGATAGGTTTTTCTTGTTTTGAAGATTGACTTAAGATCAAAGCACAAGAATCGGTAATCTTTTGGATCGTTTCTTCTGATAAATTACCTAACAATTCTTTTATTTTTTGATCGGTCAAAATACCCTTACCTTGGAAAAGGCGTGTGATATTGATCCAAAGTCTTTTAAAAGGATTATCGGTTGATTTATAATTAACTAGATCTTCAACGGTTACTTTATTGTGAATAGCCTGACTTTTTAAAGTATTCCAAGAGGTGACTTTAGGCATAATAACCTGACTGTTTAAATCACTATTATTATACCATTAATTGAATAAAACTTTTATAAAATTTTAAAATTTTATTTTTTCACTATTAAACGATTATAGGGAAATATTTCTAAAGTTTTTAAAGTAGAAAGATCCATTTTAAACAATTGCGCTAACATTTCAGGAGAAAAAGTTGTCAAAGCAGCTGATAAACCTATATCTCCTGGGTTATTGGTATTAAAGAAAACCGCAAATTCTGCAGGTTGTATTCCTGTATTTTCGATGTGGTGAATATATCCTTGTGGAAGAAAACTAATATCTCCTTCTTCCATATCAAACTCATCAAAATCGCCATTTGGAGATAAAATCGATATTTTTGCATTTCCAGAAATTAGATAGTTTAGCTCGTGAGTGTTAGGATGCCAGTGAGGTTCTCTTACCCCGTCTTTATTTAAGATAAGATAATACATACTTAGATCTTGTAATTCTTTAAATACAAAGGCATTAGTCATTTTGGCAAACCCACCATCATTTGCGAGATTAGGGTCATGTATATCGAAAGCATATTGAAATGGACTAGTCTTATACAATCCGGGTTGTGTTTTAAAGCCGTCCACTATAAAGCTTTCTTCTTGGTTGTTTTTTAATTGTGTAATAAAGCTTTCAGGTTTGCTAAAAGTTGCACTTAAAACACTATTAGAAAAATGTCTAACTGAATTTGAGAGCTCGAGATCTTCTGGATTTTCGTCACTAAAGCAAATAATCATTTTTAATGGGGTATCGCCAGTGTTAGTGATGGAATGGATGGAACCTTTTGGGATAAAGGAAAGGGTGTGCTTTTTAATGGTAAATTGTGCGTGTTCTTCTCCTGAATACATAGATACTAAGCCATTTCCACTTAAACAAAAGCCGAGTTCATGAGCATTGGGATGCCAGTGTGGTTCTCTAAAATTGCCGGGCAGAATTTCCAAATAGGATAGAGCGCATTTTTTTAAGATGGGAAAGTTATTTGCATTAGCATCGATTCTAAATCCACCATTGCGAGATGTTTTAGAGGTGCTTTGCCATAAACCAAAACGATGCCCTATTTTCATGGAAAAATCCTCATTTTATCTTTACTCATGTAGCTTTTAAATGAGGTTTAATCAAAAAAAAGTCAAATCATTATTATTTCTGTATTTTTTTTTATAAATCTTTTAGCGCTGTCTTCTACTTTCATCACAATAAAAACTAAGTTATTTGGTTTTGTTAGTTTTTGAAAATATTGATCGAGCAAATCTTTCTTTGCATTGTTTGATAGGCTAATAATTTCAGCATCAGTCATTTTATTGAAGATTGGACATAAATAGTCGTAGGTAACTTTTGCATATTTTTTTATCACAAAGTCTTTTAAGTTTGTTTTTAATTGCAAAAGATCAATTGGCGATTTGTAGTTACTTTTCTGCTCTTTTTTTGCTATTAAATCAGTCACTACTTTAATGATTTTTTGCAACGATCCTTCGATTGTCTGCGGAAAAATTATAGATTGTTCAAAAAAAGTTTTTGCTATAGCTCGACATTGTGAATCGCGATTATAAGTAAAACTCATTATTTATTCTCCTGCTGTTACTACTATTTTATTAGTTGTTGGTCTAGTTAACCAAATAATGGGAATCAAAAAAAGAAAAACCCAAGAACAAACATAAAATATCTCATTGATCGCAATCATAAATGCTTGTTGGTCAAGCATTACGTTAAGTTGCGCATAAATGGAATCACCTTTGAAGCCAGCTTTTGACAAAGTGGTAATGGCTTCTCTTGTTAGTTCACTAAATTTAGTAACAGCTTCACCCACTTGAGAATGGTGGTAAATGGCACGGCGGTCCCACATGGTAACAAAAATAGATGTGCCAAAGCCTGTTCCTATGAATAATCTTATAAAATTAAAAAGGCCTGAAGCACTCGGTAATTTATGATCTGGAATATTTGACAAGCTAATAGCCACTAAAGGAATAAAAAAGAAGGCTAAGCCTATGCCTTGAATAATCCTTGGAACAAAAATTTGCCAAAGTCCAATATCGGTTGTAAATTGGCTATACCACCAATACGTATAAGAAAATACAGCAAAACCTACTGTCAAAATTTTTCTTGGGTCAATAATTCCAACATATCTTCCAACGAAAGGGGAAAGAATGACCGGAATGATCCCAATGGGCGCTACGGCCACTCCTGCCCAATAAGCTGTATAACCTTGCTGACTTTGCAACCACAAGGGTATTAAAACAACACTACCAAAATAAATTAAAAAACCTAGTGCTGAACAAATGGTAGCAAATAAAAAATTACGATCTTTAAAAAATGAAAAATCAACGATTGGATATGGACTTGTGTAATTCCAAATGAGAAAATAAATAAAAGCTACAATAGATGTGATAACCAAAGCTCTAATAGCAATAGACTCCCACCAATCAAGTTGCTCTCCTTTATCTAAAGTAATTTGTGCACAACTAATAGCTACAGTTAGTAAGAAAAATCCTATGATGTCAACTGGAACTTTTTGGGTAATCACTTGGTTTTTTCCAAGCAAAACCCATGTTAAAAATGCTGAAAAAATTCCAAGGGGAACATTGATATAAAAAATCCAACGCCATCCATAATTTTCTGTTAGCCATCCACCAAGAATTGGCCCAATTATGGGGGCAACAATAACAATCATGGACCAAAAACCTAAAGCGAGCCCTTTTTTAGCTGGAGGAAAAGATTGCAATAAAAGGCTTTGTGATAAGGGAATAAGTGTGCCGCCCGCCGCTCCTTGTAATACTCGAAAAAAAATTAAGCTTTGCAAATTCCAAGAGAGTGCACAAAGCCAGGAGATGACGGAAAATAAAAACGTGGAAACAATAAAAACTCTAACTTGAGTAAAACGAGCTGCTAACCATCCCGTTAACAAAATAACAACCGAGTTACTAACAGCAAAAGATGTAATCACCCATGTGCCTTCGTTAGTACTCGTAGCTAGATCACCTGCAATATAAGGGATGGCAACGTTTGCTATGGACGAATCAAGAATTTGAATAAAAGTACCAAGACCCAAAGCTATGGTTACTAATATCAAAAACGAGCTATCCGTTCTCTGTTGTGTTTGTGGTTGTGTTTGGGTCATAAAAATTTTGTTGAATAATTTCTTCTATTGTTTCGTTTAAAGCTGTAAAGGAAATGTCATAAATGTTTGTAGCGGCAACTTTTTCGGTTCGTTTAGCAAGAGATAAAAAAGGACCGGATGTATCTCTTAAGCTTGCTGTTGTATAGACAGATAATCCAAGTAAAAGGGGAAAGTCTTTTAATTGTTCTTTATCAATGGTTACTTTAACAGGCACTCTTTGTACAATTTTAATCCAATTACCAGTAGCGTTTTGAGGAGGGAGTAAAGAAAACACACTTCCAGATCCTCCTAAAATACCTTCAATTTTTCCTTTATAAATCACTCTTCTGCCATAAATATCCGCTTCAATATCTACTGGTTGCCCTTCTCTTAGCCACTGTAATTGCGTTTCTTTATAATTAGCATAAATCCAGACATCGTCTAAAGGAATGATGTTCATTAAAGGCGTTCCTGGTGTAATCCATTCCCCAACTTCCACATTTCTTTTTGCGACAAAACCATGTGTTGGAGCTAGCACTTTGCAACGTTGTAAATTTACAAATGCATTTCTTAGACGCACTTTTTCTTGTTCGATAAGGGGATGATGTAGGGGATTTGTTGTTCCTAAATTTGCTTTAGCACTATCTAATAATCGCTCCGATTGAATAAGGGCTGCTTCTTGCGCTCTAAAATCTGCTGAAGCATGTTCGTAATCTTCTTTTGATAAAGATTTTGTTCCTCTAAGTTTTAGACGATTTTCTAAATCTTGTTTTGTTCTTTCAAGTCTCGCTTTTTGGATATTGACATCAGCTTCTCTTTGCTTGACTTCTTGAATTAATTGAGAAACTTGCCTTACAGCTAAAGCTAAAGAAACTTTTTCTTGTTCAAAAGCCAATAGATAATCAGTTGGGTCGATTTGAACGATTAACTGTCCTTCTACCACTTTATCCGTATCATCGGCATAAAAGGCTGTAACTGAGCCTTGGACTTGAGGGGATAGGGTAATCATGTATCCATCAACGTAGGCATCATCAGTGCTCTCTTCCCATCTAAGATAAAAAAACCAGTAAAGTCCAATTAAAAGGGTAAGTAGAATTAAGGCAAGAGAAGTAATCCAAATTAATTTTCTTCTTTTTGGATTTTTATTATTGGTAACCTGAGGTTCTTCAGTAGCTATTTTACCAGCTTCTAAATGATTTCCATCTTGTGGATTTTCGTTCATTGTGCCATACCAAAATAATAAGTAAAGATATCAATTTAAGATATAAAGTTTTTTTTATAAAAGAACCATCCGATCTTGCAAAAAAGATGTTTTTTTTAGAAAGTGCAAGAAATTGAGCTTATTTGTAACGGAGTTGCCATGACTGAAAAGTTAAGACTTGAAAAAGATAGTATGGGGGAAATTGCTGTACCTTCAACTAAATACTATGGAGCTCAAACAGCCAGGTCTTTGGTTCACTTTTCCATTGGCGATGATGTGATGCCAGAGGAAATTATTCAAGCCTTTGGAATTATAAAAAAATGCGCAGCACAGGTGAATGAAAATTTAAATTTGCTTTCAAAGGGAAAAGAAAAGTTGATCATTCAAGCAGCCCAAGAAGTTATAGATGGTAAATTAAACGAACATTTCCCTTTAAGTGTTTGGCAAACAGGTAGTGGCACGCAGACAAATATGAATGTAAATGAGGTCATTGCTAATCGAGCGATTGAAATAGCTGGAGGAAAGCTTGGTAGCAAAAATCCCATTCATCCAAACGATGATGTTAATATGAGTCAGTCTTCCAATGACACTTTCCCAACAGCTATGCATATTGCGGCAGTGAAAGCAATTAACAATAAATTAATTCCTTCCTTAAAACATTTAAGAGAAGAACTCTATAAAAAATCGCAAGAATTTAAAGAAATTATAAAAATAGGAAGAACGCATTTAATGGATGCCGTTCCCATTTCCTTTGAGCAAGAATTTTCTGGATATATTGCTCAAATTGACCAAGATATTTATCGCATAAAGCAAGCTTTAAAAGAGCTTTATGAGCTAGCTTTAGGAGGGACGGCCGTTGGAACTGGCATCAATACCCATCCTAAATTTGCAGAAGAAGTAGCTAAAAAAATTGCTGAAGAAACTAAATTACCCTTCGTATCAGCCAAAAATAAATTCGCTGCTTTAGCTTGCCATGACCCATTAGTATTTGCTAGCAGTGCTTTAAAAACATTAGCCACATCTTTAATGAAGATAGCGAATGATTTTCGTTGGATGGGATCAGGCCCTCGTTGTGGTTTACAAGAATTATTTTTGCCAGAAAATGAACCTGGCTCTTCGATTATGCCAGGTAAAGTTAATCCTACCCAATGTGAGGCTATGACAATGGTATGTATTCAAGTTATAGCAAATGATTTAGCTATTGGTATGGCTGGTTCTCAAGGTAATTTTGAATTAAATGTCTTTAAACCGATGATTATCTTCAATTTTTTACAATCGGTCAAATTGCTAAGCGAAGCTTGTCATAGCTTTACAGATTTCATGATTAAAGGGCTTAAAGTAAACACAAAACAAATTGAACAAAACCTCAATCGTTCCCTTATGTTAGTCACAGCCTTATCTCCAAAAATTGGTTATGATAATGCTGCAAAAGCGGCTCACTTAGCTTTTGAAGAGGGGATTTCATTAAAAGAAGCTTGTGTAAAAATGAACTTGATAGATCGGGAAGAATTTGATCGATTAGTAGATCCAAAAAATATGATAAATCCTCATACGTAGTTTTTACCTTGTATAAATTCAGCTACTCCTTTAAATAGGTTACCTAAATTATAAAGGGTAATCGTTTAAGGCTATGGCAACAAATAATAATATTCCAAATTTTCATTTTGAACCAACATACCATAAAAGTTTAAACAAAAAAGCTAGAAAAGTGGGTCTTTCACCCATTGAGTTTGTTTTTCAAAAAATGGTGAAAAATTCTGTTAAAGCTATAAAAGAACATAAAAACAAGACAATTTTTAATCATATTTATCCTTTAAGTGATGTCCAATCAATGATTGATAATTCAATTAAAACAAATCGATTGGAGTTTACCTATTCCTCTTTTGAAGCAAAAGGTTTTAGGCCATCCATGGAAGATGCACATTTTATAGCAAATATAAAGGAAGGATTGCTTTCTGGTCTCTTTGATGGACATGGGGGTTCTGAAGTTGCTAAATTTGCAAGCAACTATGTGCAAAATCATTTTTCTATATTTCTTGAAAAATGTGAAGGCAACGTTTATGCGACCTTTCATCTATTGTTAAAAAGTTTAGATCAAGAAGTAAAAATGAATAATGATTGGAATGAAACAGGAACAACTGCTGTCATTTGCTTTATTGATTATACTACTCATCTAATTTACACAGCGACACTTGGTGATAGTGAAGCTAATATTTATAGAAGCGATAATGGCAAAAGTATATCAATTCCATTGTCTTGTATAAGAGATTGGAGCTGTGAAAAAGAAATAAAACGAGCCAAGAAAGCACCTCATGGCAAATTAATAAACGAAAATCAACGTTTCGTTGAATCTAATCCTAAAAAAATTTCTTTTGAACACAAAAATTTTCGGATCAATGTAAGCCGAGCGATTGGTGATAAAATAAGTAATCCAAAGAAGAAGACAGTAATTAGTTGTAAGCCAAAAGTTACAGTGCACCAAATCAAACCAAAAGATGTAGTTATTTTAGCCTGTGATGGTTTAAAAGATTATGTTCAAGAGCATGAAATTGTGTATAGAGTCAAAGGTGATCCAAAAGAAGTTGCTCAAAATTTAGTCAACTATGCTATTGAAATTAAGCATTCTAAGGATAATGTTTCTGTTCTTGTTGTTAATGTAAGTTAAAAAAACTAATAGATTTAATAGTAAAAATGAATATTTAATAATGGCTATTTTTAATTTACACTATGCATGAGAGTTAAACAATGACACCAGAAATTCAATCTTCTCAATATTTTGATCCAGGTTATATCGAAACCTTAAAGCAAAATGCAAAAATAGCAAACTTAACTCCTATTGATTTTGTTGTAAAAAAGATGTTAAAAAACTCTTTAAAAGCAATTAATGAACATAGAGATAAAGACTCCTTTGATTGGATTTATCCCTTAAGTAAAGATTTTTCTACTATAGATCGATCAATAAAGGCAAATGCACTAACTTTTACCTATGCCTCATATGAATCAAAAGGCGTTAGGCCACATATGGAAGATGTTTATTTTATTGCTGAAAAAAAAGAAGGCTTGTTAGTCGGTCTTTTTGATGGTCATGGGGGCTCAGAAGTGGCTAACTTTGCAAGTAACTACGTGAAAGCTCATTTTTTTGATACACTTGAAGAATGTGAGGGTAATGTATATGCAGCTTTTAACCTCTTGCTAAAAGGACTAGATCAAAAAGTCAAAGAGGATCAGACTTGGAATAAAATGGGCACCACTTCTTTAATATGTTTTATTGATAATAAAACACATGTCATTTACACCGCAACGCTTGGTGATAGTGAAGCTAATATATATAGAACTGAAAACTTAGCTGCTAAGTCAATCCCGCTATCTTGTATCAGAGATTGGAGCTGCAAAAAAGAAAAAGCTAGAGCTAAAGATACTAAAGGTAAAATCGTTGATAAAAATCTCAATCCATATAAAGTTAATCCTAAAGCCATAGTGTATGAATATAATCGTTTATGCATTAATGTAAGTCGAGCTATAGGTGATAAAGAAGTAAATGGAGATAGAGAAATCGCAATTAGTTGTAAGCCTAAAGTTACTATGCATCAAATCAAACCAAATGATCTTATAATCTTAGCTTGCGATGGCTTAAAAGATTATGTTTCAGAAAGTGAAGTTTTACATACTGTTGAAGATGATCCAAAAAAGGTCGCAGAAAATTTAGTAAAAAAAGCCCTTAACTATAAATCACAAGATAATATTTCTGTATTAGCAATTAAAATCACGTAATTTTTATGGAATGTGCTATTAAGATTTATCCACTAGAAGAAAAGTTTTTAGAACAATTAACAACTCGATTTACTTTTCCTTGGACAACGCGAGAGCAAACATTAGAAAAGTGGAAGAGGTATTTAGAAGAACATAAAAGCAAAAGTCGACATTGCTTTCTTCTAGAAGTTGATAATTATCTTGTTGGCTATGGCAGTTTAATACTACCTTCAAATTATCCTTTCTTTTCTTCACAAAACATACCTGAAATTCATGATGTATGGGTTGACGAGAATTACCGAGAAAGGGGATTTGCCACAAAACTTATCCAAGAACTTGAATCTTTTGCGAGACAATCGGGTTTTATAAAAATAGGCATTGGTGTTGGATTATATAAAGATTACGGTTCTGCTCAAAAACTGTATGTAAATTTAGGTTATGTGCCAGATGGCAATGGGATTACATCCCATTACCAAATAGTTAAACCTGGCCAAGAATATGTTGTAGACGATGATCTTGTCTTATGGTTTGTTAAACCATTAATTAATGATCCACTTCTTTAAGAATTTTTTTGGCAACTTTTTCATCCATTAAAACAAATTGTTTTTTGTTTTCATCGTAATAATGCACATCAGCATGACCAATTTCGAACCACCAACCGTGAAGTTCTAATTCACCTTTTTCCATGCGCTCTTTTATGAATGGATAACTTTTTATATTTTCGATTTGTTGTAAGACGTTCAGTTGGGAAAGTTGGTTTACCTCAGATAGATTAGGGTCTAAAGTTATTCCTTTGCGAATTTTTTTTAATGATCCTTGGCCATATTTTAGCCATTTTTTTAAAAGAGTGCAGTGAGGATCGTTTACTCCATTTATAATAGCTCTCATGGCACCACATTCAGAATGACCACATACAATAATATCTTTAACGTTTAAGGCGTGTACAGAAAATTCAATTACAGCACCTGAGCATTTGTCTTTGGTGGAGGAGGAGTAAGGTGGAATTAAATTGCCTACATTTCTTAAAACAAATAGATCACCGGGATTATTGGAAACAAAGTGATTAGGAGCAACTCTACTATCTGAACAAGCAATAAACAAAGCATCGGGTTTTTGCTCTAAAGCTAAGTTAGCAAATAGTTCACGATCTTTTTCTGTAAAACTTTTTCTAAAATCTACGATGCCCTGAATGAGTTTTCTCATAATTGCCACATTTTTTTATTAAAACGGTTATTTTACTAGTCGGACTTTTTAAAGCGAAAGTAAAATTTTGAAAGTATTTAAGATATTCTTTTCCTTTGGAATGAGTCGCTCTTCATTTGCATGGCAAATTTCGAGCTCTAATGAGTTTTTTTATCATCTCCCATAATTCCCTAACGGTCACTATGGGCTTTAAACCAATGCCGTCAAAATAAAATATATAGTATGTATTTCATAAGGCTCGCCGCATGTTCATGGGGTATTTCCGGTTGGTTTTTTTAATTCTAATATATTTCCTTCCTGGCCTTATTGAAACTATATTTTTCTTCATATCTTGCTTCAAACGTTTGCAAAAAACCTCAAGATTGCTCTCTGGAGTCAACAAAACCTTGACAATTTCGTCTTTTAAAATCCCAATGGCAATATTCTGATTAATTTTATAGTCATGCTTTAACATCTTTTTAGAGAAGATTTCTTCCATTTCTTCTTGAGCTTCATTTGTAAGTAAGGCTCTAACATTGGCTGTAAATATAGTTGCATGAAAATCTTGCTCTATTGCTTGAGTTGATTCCCCACTAAAATTTTCCATCTCAATACGTACTTTATGAAATTTATAGTTTTCTTCCACTCCCCACCTTGAATGATATAATTTTATAAACATTGCATATTCAAACTTGTCTTTGTCTAGTAATGAAGTTATTAGAAATTCTTGCTCACCTGTAGGAAGATCAATAATAAGAACGCGCATTTGCTGAATGGAATTTAAACACACCCCGGGCAATCTTTTTTTAAAGTCCTCTCTTTTTTTTCCTTTGAGTCTTTTTGGAGAAATTTCAATAATTGTATCTCTCTTTTGGTTCTTTATTAACTTTCTAACCTCGGAAAGCCATGTCCCAGTACATCTTATTAAATAATTTTTTCTTTGTTGGGCCAAAAGAAATATTAAAGTAAGAGAAGGGTATCCTCGATCAAATATATATAGATCGTTAGCATAGGTAGAAGGTTGAATTTTTAAAATATGGTCACAAGCCATACTTCGTTCAGAACTCCCATAAGGACTTATAATAGCATCTAAAGTTAATCCAGAGAGAGGATCGTATGCATAAGAAACTTGAGCCATCGGCATACAGTTATTGTTTTTTTGGTTACCACATGATCCATATTTCTCTAAAATAGAGATGCTCTCAGGTAACTGTAAAGTAGATCCATCTATCACAATTAAACGAAAACCGAGGTAAGTTGGAAACTTATTATCAGTGTAAAATTCACTAATTAAAGTATCATTCAATTTTACAAAGGCAATCGGTAATATTTTTTTTCGTGTCGTTGAAAGAAGTTGCTTAGATATGAACGTTAAAGTTAAAATTCCGCTAAATTTAATTAATTCGCTTTGTAGACTCCTCTTGGCTAGATTTAATATAAATACAATCAGAAGAGGAAATCTTAGGATGCGGTTTCTAGAAAAGTCTTTTTCGCTAGACCTACAAGCATTTTTGAATGTGGTACTTAAGAGCAGTTCTCGGCATTTTTCGAGAATTTCATGAGATCTTTTTTTCATGGTGTTTCCTTTGTTGGCTAACGGTGATTTGTAAGCCGATGGGAAATACCATGATTTTTCATTTAAATCAAAACTTTATTGATACATACCTTTGTTTTTAAATTAGTTATGTCTTATTTTGACGGCATTGGGCTTTAAACAAGCGCTCTATAACCCCCATAGTTCCCTTACGGTCCTGTCTAGTACCCACATCTTTTTATTGACAAATCATGTTATGTCATAGCCTTCTAGCATGTCATAAAATTTTATAAGTCCTCTCCATAATGTTAAGAGACCTGGACTTCCATCGCTTTTTCTTCCTTTAAATCCTCCAAGAGAAGCGATATATCTTACTGCATCATTTATGTTTTTCAATTCTTTTTTAGCTTTCTTTTTTGCATGTCCTGTTAATACAACGGTTTCCTGTTCACTTAACATAAACTCAATTGGCGCTTCTGGATTAAGACGATTTATCCGACTCATCCACAAAATTCTAACTGCTATGATAGATAAAAACGTTATCAATTTCTCTAACCTGCCTGCCTCACTAAGTCTTGCCTCTTCGACCTTTATTCCTGCCTTCAATATTTTATGAAATTCCTCTACGAGCCATCTATAGCTGTACCAACGTATTATCTTTAGAGCATCCTCTAAACCATTAACCTCTACATTGGTAATTAAATTCCATTCAACCGGTTCTTCATTATTTTCTGGATTAACTTCTATTGCATGTACAATTGTTAATTTCAACTTTTTACTATTGATCGTGCTTTTGTCGATGTTTTTTGGAGCTTTCATAGATAATGTTGTATAACGGACAGCTAATTTTACCTCTTTTTCCTCCCTACTCGTCCCTAAACCGCCCTTAGATTTTATCTTGATTGTTTCATAACCTTGTATAGGAGTTTGCTTCAATGACTCTTTAATCATTAATCCATCTTCTGTTTTACGATCCCATCTAAGGCGGATTACCATTCCCTTATTATTATTGCAAATGTAATCCTGAAATTCATAAAAATCTGCTTCTCTATCGCAAATAATGATTCTTGAAAGATTTTTTAAATGACAAGTATCAAAATTTTCTATCCCATTAATCCACTTAAAACTTTCTTTTTCTTTAATAGGAATTTTCCGAATGTTTTTGCTACCATTATATTTAAATTCTGTTCTATTCCAAAGGTTTAACGAACCTATACCAAGTGGCAAACCATTAGCAGTAACAATTAAGGAGCTGTGACACTTAATTCCATTTCTATAATCCTTAGATGATCCAAGTTTTCCCAAATTCGCTGTTTTTGGGTGATTTGTATAATCGCATTCAGTTGTGTCTTGAATTTCAAGGATTTCTTCACACTTATCCGAAATTAAGAAATCAAAAAGTGTATCATGATGAGATCTAAGCATTTCCTCTTCAGTTATTTTTGGATTTTGAAAAAATCTATAAGCTGCTTTACATTGATGTGAGTTAAAAAAAACGTGTGATAAGATAGCCGAGGGATTTTTTTTAAATTCTTCGTAAATTTTTACAAATCTGTCGTCAAGTCGTTTATCATTAAAATTAGTTTTTCCAAATCCTGGTGCTTGATTTTTTGTCATTTGCAGCTTCCTGTTAAGTATTTTTGTTTAACAGGAAAGTTTCGAGGAAATTTTAAGTCAATAAAAAGATGTGGGTACTAGACAGTCCCTTACGGTCACTATGGGCTTTAAACAAGCGCTCTATAACCCCCATAGTTCCCTTACGGTCACTATGGGCTTTAAACAAGCGCTCTATAACCCCCATAGTTCCCTTACGGTCACTATGGGCTTTAAACAAGCGCTCTAACGAGCTTGTTTTACTCATCTTTCCAAATTGGTTGTAGCAAATAAAGGAAATTGGTTAAGGCTTTAATTGCTTATGATTGTGGATAATTGCGTAGCTCTTTAGAGCATCTGTTTACAGCCCATAATGACCGCTAGGGAATTATGGGAAAAAAGCCAAGTAAAATAGAAGAGCTCGGCATAGAAACTATTTCATAGTTTCTACGAGAGCGACTCAATATCTGATAAGCAATAAAGAAGAGTTAATAGCTGCGTTTATGTATAATTCTCGTTGATAATAATATGTGTTAACAAAAAGATTCGTATTAATTTTAATTTGCATTTAAACCTGTACTTGAAGATCAAAGACTTCTTATTCATAGGTGGATTGATCAAGAGAAAACTTAAGCTAGAAAATATTAAGTTAATAACTATCCCCGAAAGCATAGGATATATGAAAAATCTTATAGATCTAGATTTAAGAACAAATAGTTTACAGTTTATTCCTGAAACGATAGGTCATTTAAAAAAACTCCAATTTGGATTTGCGTGATAATACGCTAACTTCGTTACCTAAAAGCATTCTTAGATGTTCAAGATCGAAAAACTAGACGTAAGATTAAATAAAAATTTGGAAAATACCTTCATGGTTTCAAGAACTTAAGCAGCATGGTTGCATAATTTATTACTAAAAACATAATAATTGCACAACTAATAAGTAAAACATTTTGTCTTATATATCTTTTGAATAACTTGGTTTTTTGCATTATCAGTTTAATTAGAAAAGTAATAGAAACCCAAAAAAGCAAACTCAACTCCTAATGACAAAATAATCCCGCCATGGGCCAATTGAATGAAAAAATGAATAATTTTGTCTTCTTGAATATATATTATGAGGTTCTGACGATTAGCTTGTTAAGATCGGTTTTCCCTTTTTTCCAATATTGTTAAATACTTCCAATACTACATCCATACCGATTTTTTTAAAAAGTCTGCTAAAGTTTTTTCAATATTATAATTTTAACAAGAAAACCCAATTGTATCATATGGGAGTTTATGTTAAATTGATATATAGGGAGATTAGTTATGCAAAAATCAAATCGACTTAAAGCAATTCAGAGCCTTCTGTCAAAAATTTCCTTTACCGCCGAGGAAGCTAAAAAACTTGGAGTTACTCCTGCGCATCTTGCGTACTATGTAAAAAAAGGTGAATTAAGACGACTTGCACGAGGGATTTACCAAAGTACTAAATATAAATATTCTGATGAAAATTTTCGCTGGGAAGATCTTATTGCAGCAGTCAATGCTGTTCCTGGAGGTGTAGTTTGTCTTATTTCAGCATTAGCTCTCTATGAAATAACGGAACAAATTACAAGGCAATATTGGATAGCAGTTCCTCATAGCACATCTATAAAAAGATCAGGCTTATTTAAAATTGTCCGGTTTAGGGATATGGAACTTGGAAAGACTACTATTGATCAAGGGGGGATTCAAATACCTATATTTGATCGTGAACGTACTATCATAGATTCTTTCAGACTTCTTAGTCGGGAGATTGCCATCAAGGCGTTAAAATTGGCTTTAACAAAAAAAGGTAAAGAAAAGCTAGATCTCAATAAACTTCAACAATATGCAAAAAAACTCAAATATAACATTCTTCCTTATTTACTTACGGCAACAACATGAATGAACAAGCTTTAAAAGACCGTATACATACCATTGCAAAAGAAAAAGGTATTTCATTTAACGAATGCTGGAAACAACTGTTGCTTGCTCGATTTTTAGCGAGGTTGTCGTATTCTAGATCAGAAAAGTTAATTTTTAAAGGTGGATATCTGCTCTCATATATGCTTGAAATAGGACGAGAGACGACTGATCTCGATTTTTTACTCACAAAAATGACTGTAAGCGAACAAGAAATAATAGAGATTGTTAAACAAGTTTCTTCTATATCATTGAAGGATGGTTTTACCTTTTTATATGAAAATATAGAACTTCTAGAACAGCCGCATATGGATTATCCAGGTTATAGGATCAATCTAAAAACTGAATTCAATCGAATGAAAGATAAAATTCAAATCGATGTGGGTATTGGGGATGATGTAACTCCTGAAGAAAGAATTTTTAATCTTTTTGAATATAAGGGTCAGCCATTATTCGAAAGTGAAATATCTTTGCTGGTTTACCCTCCGGAAACGATTTTTGCAGAAAAATTAGAAACAATACTTTCAAAAGGCGTAGTCAATAGTCGAATGAAGGATTATCATGATGTGGTATTGTTAAGTCGAAGTAATGAGCTTATCCAACAGGGTAGCTTGCAAACAGCAATATTAAATATATTCCAAAACAGAGGTACGGCATTTGAATTAATCAGTTTTAGTCAAAATGAACTAAAACCAATACAGAAATTGTGGACAGCCCATATAAGAAGTCTTGGAAACAGATACATGGACCCGCCTCTACCAGAGGAAATCCAAAAAGTCATTCAAGAAATAAATTCTTATCTTGTGCAAATGAAATTAATTTCTATAGCGAAGATGGTTGCAGAACTAAAAGGCAAAAAAATGATTAATCAAGTAAAGGCTGCTATTCTGGCAGGCGCTGATGTAAATGATTATTCAAATGGCCATCTTCCATTAAATATGGCACTTAAAGAAGGACCGGAAGAGGTAGCTCGTTTATTAATTGAGGGAGGAGCTAGTATCCATTATGATGATAATAGTGGATTAACCCCTTTACAGATTGCTATAAATCAAGGTCAGTTTAAAAATGCTAATCTTCTAATTGAAAAAGGCGCCTTTTTTGATCCAGACAATCCTCAGGGTTACCTTTACCCCCAACTTTATGCATTTCAACATTTTGGCCGTAATGAAGTTTGGAATAAATGATTGTCCATTTCATGATTAAAATCCACGCCACTAAAAATCAGCGACTTTCAATGTTGTGTTTATAAAATGGCTATCCTTCAACTTACTTTGACTCAAAGAAGAGTTTTTCATGTTCAGTTCAGATAAATTCCAAATTGAAGCATGCAATTTGGAATTCACTAAAAAAATGTTTTCATGACTTGAAGAACTCGGCTCATGTAATTTTGCAATCCAAGAACCTAACCTCTTGTAAACAGCAGCAACACAGCTTGACAAGACTGAAATTTCAATTCGAGAATATACATGAGAAAAATTTTTTCTTTTGAATGAGTCGCTCTTCATTTGCATGGCAAATTCCGAGCTCTAACGTTTTTTGATCATATCCCATAATTCCCTAACGGTCATTATGGGCTTTAAACAAGCGCTCTAACGAGCTTGTTTGATCTTTTTCACATTGACCGTATCGAATTAAAGTTAATTGGTTAAGGAATTAAATGTTTATATATAGTGAATAGATTAAGCGCGTTATAGCTGAAAGAGAATTATGAGGGTAAGATAGGCTTTAAATGCTTCTAGCTTTTTAAAATAACTTTCTTAGCTCGTTAGAGCGTCTGTTTAGAGCCCATAATGACCGCTAGGGAATTATGGGTTAAGTTTTTATGGAATAATTGCGTAGCTCGTTAAAGTATTTGTTTAGAGCCTGTAATGACTGTTAGGGAATTATAGGTTAAGTTTTTAAAGGAATAATTGTTTGAGCTCGTTAGAGCGTCTGTTTAGAGCCCATAATGACCGGTTAGGGAATTATGGGAAAAGCCAAACAAGAAAACAAGAGCTTGGCATAGAAACTATTTCATAGTTTCTATGAGAGCGATTTAATTTTAAAACAAAATCATTTTCATAATTTGTTCAAAATTAAGCCTTCGCAATCTACCAGAGGGATCTTGTGACTCTAGTTTTGACCACTCGCCTGGAGAAGCATTTTCAAGCCAGCCCTGTAGATTCTTTTGAAAAGTTTTAAACCATTTTGAATGTTGTTTTGCTAGATTTTTGAATTCATTTAATGCATGATCAGAAAAAGTACCCAACTGTGAGCTAACATACCAAATTCCATAAAGATCTTTAAAAATTTTTAATGAGCTTTTGCGTTTTGGAAAGGTTAAGCCTTTATGAAATATCCAAGCTCCAGGTGTCACTACCTTTCCGGTAACATTTGAGTAAGTATGAAACTTTAATGTTGTTTGCAAGCTTAGAGTTAGGTAAGTGAGTGGTTGGACTACCACACCGGCTATAACGATATTTTTATCTTTGTTGTTTCTTGCAGAATCGTCAGTCAAAAATTCGATTTCTACTTCAGTTCCTGCAATCTCTTTCACGTAAGCTTCCGTTGCAGGCTCATCTAAATCTTTAAATACATGATTGAAGCCTGCTTCTAGAAGGTAATTTCGAATATTTTTTTTAGATATATCCGGGATTTTTCTAGGAAGCAAAGAATCTATATCTCGTGTTCCCACTGGAGGATTTTTTAATTTTGGATCACTTAAATAAAGCTTGTAGATGAAAAGGGCAAATCCACCTCCAACGACAACATAATCTCGCCATGGGCCAATAGACTGTAAAAAATCTGAAATAATTTTGTCTTCTTGACTAGATATCATGACGATTTACCGCTTTTATAAATACGCTTAAGTTCTGGAAGACGTTCTGCCATAAATTCTGCTTGTTCTTGTCCACGTAAAGGAAAGTGATATAAATCCAAAAAAGTCAAAATGGAAGGAGAAATATTGATATCTAGATTTGGATTAGAAGCATTTTTTAGTAAGCTTTTATAATAAGGCTCTATAAGTAAAACCTCATATCCTCTTTCTTGCGGCTCTAATAGTAACTCTTTTTCAAGTTGTGGTCTTATTAAAGGGTCAAGAATATATAATTCTAGGGTGTCTAAATTAGTGTTTTTATAGCCATGAGCTACTGCAGCAGAATGTAGAGCCAATGCTACTTTCTTGCTTAGATTAGACTTTTTGAGCGCCTCTAAAAGCTCTTCTTTATCTTGGAACCCTGAACGGTAGGTTCTCATTTTGCATTTTTTTACGATGCTATAATGGTCTACCCAGCCCTCAAGAAGTCGTTTGGGATATTTCAAAAAAAACTTTTTAGCAGTTCTTACTCCCTCCACATGCAAAATTCCTCTTAAAACTAAGGTCTCAAAGACGCGCTGTACCGACCCAAGGCCTACACCTGCTTCTTTAGACACATTTCGTACAGATAGCTCTCGATTCTTTAAGTCTTCTCTCAGTAACCAATCAAGAACCACGGCTGATTTGTCCGAATAGATATTCCCTTCCACAGGTTTTTCATTCGAGCCCGTCAAAAACCGACCTTTCATACGTCCTCCTTATCTGTTCATTATTTTATACTGTTCAATATTTATGGAACAGGGTAAAATCTGGAACAGATAACGTAAAACTCCATTCACATAAAAAAGAAAAAGGAGTTTTAAGGAGATGATAAATAAATCAGCAGAATTATCGAAAACAAAGTATTAGGAGCAACTCTACTATCTGAACAAGAATATATAAAGCATCAAGTTTTGCCTCTAGGACCAGATTAACCAATAGCTCACGATCTTTTCGTTAAAATTTTTTCTAAAATTACGATGCCTCGAATGATTTTTTCATAATTGCCATTTTTTTATTTAAACACTTATTTTACTAATAGGACTTTTTGAAGTGTTTAAGATATTCTTTTCCTTTGGAATGAGTCGCTCTTCATTTGCATGGCAAATTTCGAGCTCTAACGAGTTTTTTTATCATCTCCCATAATTCCCTAACGGTCATTATGGGCTTTAAACAGGCGCTCTACGAGCTTGTTTGATCATCTTTCCACATCGACCGTATCAAATAAAGGAAATGGTTAAGTCTTTAAATGCTTATAGCTTTTGAAAATAACTTTCTTAGCTCGTTAGAGCGTCTGTTTACAGCCCATAATGACCGGTAGGGAATTATTGGAAAAGCCAACAAGAAAACAAGAGCTCGACATAGAAACTATTTCATAGTTTATATGAGAGCGACTCAATTTAAATAAAGTCATTAATGATCGATAAGGAATTATGGGAAAAGCTAAATTTTTAATCATTTTTTACTGGATTTTGCTAGTATTTCCACATATACTTTTTGCAGATTAAAAAAAAGGATTGTTAATGAGTACATTAAGTAAATATTTTATTCTTTTTGCAATAACTCTTACTCCCTTTACTATTTATTCAAATGAAATAGTAAAAACTGCACAAGCTCATAAGCCACCGATTCTCACTACTACAGCAATTATTGAAATATATGAAGCTGGACAATTTAAAGGGATAGTGTTGATTGAACGGGGCAAAGCTCCCTGGGGTAAAGCGATACCTGGAGGAAAGGTAGAATATGGAGAGACTGTTGAAAATGCTGTGAGAAGAGAGATGATGGAAGAAGTTAATCTCGATTTAAATGACCTTAGACAGTTTCATGTTTACTCTGACCCTAATAGAGATTTTAGACATCATTCTGTAGAAGTAACTCATGTTGCAAAAGCTTATAAAAACCCTACAGCTGGAGATGATGCTGCCAAGGCTTTTGTTGTTAAATTAGAAGATATTCCATGGAACGAACTCGCTTTCGATCACGCTCAAGTTTTAAAACATTACCTTGAGTGGCGAAATGGCAATACTACTCTTGCCATGCCAAAGTCATAACAGGAGGCATCAATGATAATTCGATTAATAGTAACCGCTCTTTGTTGTCTAGTGACCTTAAAAGTTGAAGCAAAAGTCTTAGAAAAAAAACATGTAGAAGAGATTTTGCCTCTAATAGATGAAGATACTTGGTTTTTGGTTGACCTTGATAATTGTATGTTTCAAGGAGCTCAGGCTCTTGGTCATGCTAACTGGTTTTATGACCAGTTACAGCAAAGGATTGGAAAAGGGATGACTCGTGATGAAGCAATAGCTGATGCTTATCCTGACTGGATTAAAACTCAAAAAGTTTGCAAAGTAAAACCCTTAGAAGAAAGCTTTGTCCCTGTGTTATTATCGTTGCAAAGCAAAAAAACTACCATTATGGGATTGACCCATAGGCAACCTTCAGTAGCTGACTCAACGGAACGACAGGTAAATTCTTTGGGATTTGATTTTTCGATAACCGCCCCATCTCAAGACAGCTTTGTAGTTCCTGCAAAAACTCCTACATTATATTCTCAAGGCATATTATATGTAGGCGACTACAATAAGAAAATAGATATTTTTGCAGCGTTTCTTTCTATCATTAAAAAGAGTCCAAAAAAAATTGTTTTTATCGATGATAAGAGAAAAAATGTTGAAGAATTAGAAAGTTTAACAAAGTACGGAATTGAGTATATCGGAATTCATTACACTGCTATAGAAGATTCTACCCCGGTGTATTTCCCCGAAGTCGCAGAATTTCAGTATAAGTTTTTAGATCAAATTTTGAGTAATGAGGCAGCTCTACTTCTTATGAAAAATGGTATTAAATAATTAGTTGTTTAGAAGATTTTTCTTAAATAGCATTCCCTGCTGCAAATTCGAAGGTAAATAGTTTTGGAGATTGAATAAAGATTTTGTTTAATCTCTAAAACATTTACCCAATTTTATTTAAAAATGATCTTTTTATTCTGTGGGGATAAGTTAATTTCATCAAAATGACAGCCTTCTCTTGCCTCTATACTTAATATTTCATGTTTCAAAAGTGGTTGGATATTAGTACTTTTTTGTTCTAAGCTCTAATAAAAGCCTTAGGAGTACTTTCGGAAAAAAAGAAACTTTATGTGAATTAGGTTATGGGCCAAATGAAAACGGCCTAACTTCTCATTATTCATTTGTAAAACTTGGTCAAAATTATATGGTAGATGACGATCTTAATTTATGATTTTTAGGTTTTAGTTTACTACCTAAAAACTTTAATTATTAAAATGATAACTTTTAATAATTATTTTTTAATAAAATGACTTTTATTCTTAATGTTGCTATTATTTTCATAAAAATCTAAATTCTTAAAAAAAGTTATTTGTGTGAATAATTCATTTGATTACAGCCTAAAAAATGCTCTTTTCTGGGGAAATTTTAATTATCATTGTGTTCAAGCTAAAAAAGGGAATGTCTTTAGACGCGTTTTTCATATAGCCTTAGCGGCAATAGAGTTACTTCCTATAATCAGCCAAATTATTTCTTTATTTGAAAGAGCAATTGCTTCCCCTAAAGTGGTTGTTATACTAAAGCAACCTTTAAGTAATAATCACCTCAATCAAGAAAAAAAATACAAAGCCTCCTTAATAATTCAAACATTCATTCGTTCTTATAATTGTCAGAAGCATTTACAACTTCTAAAGAAAAAACAGGCAGAGATTGCAACGATTAAAATTCAAAGTATGATTAGAACAACAATCGCTCAAAAGCAACTACAGACAAAAGTAGAACAAAAAGCTGCTTTGATAGTGCAAAGTTATATAAGGATGCATAATTCTCATAAAAAAGTTGAATGTAATAAAAAAATATTATTAGATTACGAAACTTTTAAAAAGGTAAAAGTGGCTATTAATTCTGATACTTGGACTTGTTCTCGATTCGGTTCAACTCAAGTTTTTATGCTAAAAAATCCAGCAATTGTTCTTAAAAAGACAGGCTTCCCTGAAAATCAGATACGTTTAGATAAAATGTGTAAAGCTTTAGATTTATGTCAGAAAAAAGGTTTAAATCATATTGTTGTGCCTTCCGCTCGTTTAATGGGAACGAATATCATTGAACAAAGATTACCAGTCAAAATGTATGAACCATTGTTGCTATATAAGGAACAGGTGAGTTTTTATTTTGAAAATAAAGAATTATTTACGTCTGCTGTTAGTCAACTCATTGATTTTGCTTCTCAAGCTTATTTACCAGAGATAACAGGCTATGCAGAAAATGTTTATCTAAAGCTTGCTCCAAGTGCCATGGCTCGTTATGACAATCTTTTTTTATATGTAGAAGGTGGGCAGGCTAAGATTGGTTTAGTGGATTTGGAACATTTTGATTTGGTAGAAAAAAAAGATATTGATTGGGTAGATACATGTTGTCAGTTGATAAATCTCTTTCCTTGTCATTTTGATTTGATTTGGAATATGAGTTTGCAACATGAACCAGGTTTGCTAAAGCACCAAGATATTGTAGAAAAAGAAAAGCAAAATGTGTTAAAGCGTTTTGAGGGCGCGTTTTTAAATCATTATAATTTTATTTTTGCAAAAGAAATCAATACACAAAATTATTGGCATTACCCTCAGATTTCTGAGAGTGTTAAACACAAAATTGCAGCAAAGTTGACTGCAAAACTTTTGCAATATAGACAAGAAGGTGAGAACCGTTTTAGTGAGTTACTAGGGAAAAATCCTCAATTGGCGGCAGAAACATTCAAAGAAACTATACCTAGAATAGTCGATTTAATCGGTGATTTTTTTACCGATATAATGAACAAGAAAAAAGAAAGTTATCGAAAGCCCGATAGTTTCTGGCAAATACTGTCTTTTAGAACTCTTGTTTTTAGTAAAAGAGATCGAAATCTTTACGTTTTATTAGATGCTATTCATCACAAATTACATATGCTCGATTTTGGAGAAGATTATGACTCTTTTTTAGGAGTTAATTTGTTAGAACTAATTTTAGAGGAATTAGTGAATGAAAAAGTTTATGAAAGTTTAGATTGGCTATTTTCTTCTAAACGTGATGCTGCTTGTATATGTCTGTAAAAGTAAAGTTTAACTTTATGTACTACTTATGTTGTATTAATGATCAACTTCCTTCAGGATTTTTTAGCAACCTTTTCATCCATAAAAACAAATTTCGTTTGTTTTTATCGTAATAATAAACATCAGTATGACCAATCTCAAACCACCATCGGTGAAGTTGTAGTTCTTCTTTTTCCATGCGTTTTTATGAAAGGATAGCTTTTTATTTTTTCAATTTGTTGTACGACATTTAATAGAGAAAGTTAATTTATTTCTTATAGGTTGAAGACTAGCATTATTCCTTTGCGGATTTTTTTTAACGATCCGTGACCATATTTTAGCCATTTAAAAGTGTTGCAGTTGAGGGTCATCCAATCCATTAATAATCGCTCTCATAGCGCCACATTCAGGTTGGCCACATCCAATAATATCTTTTACATTTAAGGCATGTACGGAAAATTCAATCACGGCATCTGAGTATTTATCTTTAGTAGATGAAGAATAGGGAGGGATTATGCCTACATTTCTTAAAACAAATAAATCACCGGGATTATCGAAAACAAAGTATTAGGAGTAACTCTACTATCTGAACAAGCAATAAATAAAGTATCAGGTTTTTGCTCTATAGCTAGATTAGCAAATAAATCACGATCTTTTTCGGTAAAATTTTTTCTAAAATCTACGATGCCTCGAATAATTTTTTCATAATTGCCATTTTTATTTTAAACGCTTATTTTAGTAATTGGACTTTTTGAAGTGTTTAAGATATTCCTTTCCTTTGAATGAGTCGCTCTTCATTTGCATGGCAAATTCCGAGCTCTAACGTTTTTTGATCATCTCCCATAATTCCCTAACGGTCATTATGGGCTTTAAACAGGCGCTCTAATGAGCTTGTTTGATCTTTTCCACATTGACCGTATCGAATTAAAGTTAATTGGTTAAGGATTAAATGTTTATATATAGTGAACAGATTGAGCCCGTAGTAACCGAAAAGAGAATTATGTGTGGATAAGTTAAGGTTTTAAATGCTCACAGCTAGTAAAAATAATTGCATAGCTCGTTAGAGGGCCTGTGTAAAGCTCATAATGACCGTTAGGTAATTATGAGTTAAGTTTTTATGGAATAATTGCGTAGCTCGTTAAAGTATTTGTTTAGAGCCTGTAATGACTGTTAGGGAATTATAGGTTAAGGTTTTTAGAGGAATAATTGTTTGAGCTCGTTAGAGCGCCTGTTTAAAGCCCATAATGACCGGTAGGGAATTATGGGAAAAGCCAAACAAGAAAACAAGAGCTCGACATAGAAACTATTTCATAGTTTATATGAGAGCGACTCAATCTTAAATTCCTAGAAAAAGATTATGTTTTTGCCTAAAATTCTTTCCAAAAATAAGAGGGGCTATATGCATAATTTTCAAAGAAAAAGATTAGTTATAAAAAAAATAAAATAATGACTTATAGCTTTGAAGATAGGGAAGAAACTTTTTTTAGTTTCTGGAAGACAGCTTGACATTGCAATTTCTAAGAGATGCTCATGATATTTATGCTATGACGAGATTTCATGTTGTTACATGGATCAATTAGGTTGTGGACAATCAGATGTTTTCATCTGAATTTATATAAACTTAAAATTTAAGATAAAGAAAACTTTTGATGGATTATAAAGATGACAATTGTTCAAGAATGCTTAGCTATTAGCAAAAAAACTACTAAACTAAATCTAACTAATCAGAATTTAATCTCTATCCCATATGAAGTTTTTAATCATATAGAATTAGAAGAAATTTGGTTTGATAATAATCATATAAAAGAGCTTTCTCTTGAAATAGCTAAGCTTACCAATCTAAAAAGACTAAGTATTTACAAAAATGAGTTAATGGTATTGCCTGAAACACTTTTTTATATGAAAAATCTTAAACAACTAAATGTTAGTGTTAATTGTATTACCTTTCTTCCTGAAATTATTGGAAACTTGAAAAATTTAGAAGTATTAGATATTAATCACAATCAATTAAAGATTCTTCCAAATTCTTTTGGTGCTTTTCTAAATTTAAAGTTTCTTTATTTAGGAGGAAATGAGCTAAAAGATTTGCCTCAGTCATTTCAAAACCTTACAAATTTGTTATATTTGAACATCACTTACAATCGCTTTAGATTCTTGCCTGAATGCATTGCAGATTTAACTGGCTTGATAGAATTAAGAATGTATAATAACTCTATCGTTCTGCTTCCAGATTCAATTGGCAAGCTTATTAATTTGAAAGAGCTTTATGCTATGAATAACCAAATTTCAGCTCTTCCTAAATCGATTGGACAACTTGAAAACTTGAGAAAACTTAAGCTAGAAAATAATAAATTAATAACTTTGCCTGAGAGTTTAGTTGAATTAAAAAATCTGACAGATCTTGATTTAAGAACAAATCTTTTACATAACTTGCCAGAAAAGATTGGAAACATGAAAGCTCTTAGATTTTTAGATTTAAGAGATAACAAGTTAACCTCTTTACCTACAAGTATTCAAAATTTAACAAATCTTGAAAAATTAGATGTTAGATTAAATAAAGAATTAATCATTCCAGACTGGTTTCAAAAGTTAGAGAAACGAGGCTGTGTAATATTTTATTAATTGCTTTTATAAAGATATTTCTTGGTTTACTAAACTATTTTAATTAACAGTTTAAATTTTTTAATTCAAATTAGCTATTTTAGAGTTTAACTAGAATAGTAAAATATCTATAAATGGATTGGGTCGCTCTTCATTTGCATGGCAAATTTCGAACTCTAACGAGTTTGTTTTAATCATCTTCCACACCGACCGCATCAAATAAAGGAAATTGGTTAAGGCTTTAAATGCTTATAGCTTTTGAAAATAACTTTCTTAGCTCGTTAGAGCGTCTGTTTACAGCCCATAATGACCATTAGGGAATTATGGGAAAAGCCAAACAAGAAAACAAGAGCTCGACATAGAAACTATGAAATAGTTTCTATGAGAGCGATTCAATCAAATGACCCCTATTAGGATTGTTAGTTTAAGCTAACCATTTTTATTTAAAAACGATCTTCTTATTCTGTGGGGATAAGTTAATTTCATCAAAATGGCAGCCTTCTCTTGCCTCTATAATCATCGACAATGTATCTACGATATCACTTGATTCCAATCGTTGATTACTTTCTTCACCTGGTTGAAAGGAAAGCTCATCGAAAAAATTTGTGTCTACCATTCCAGGGTTGATAAGTGTAACTTTTAAAGCAGTATTACAACATTCATCTCTTAATGCTTGTGTAAATCCTCTCAAGCCGAATTTGCTAGCACAATATATTGTTCCTTGTCTTTTGCCATGAAGGCTCGCTTCTGAACCGATAAAAATAAAGCCTCCTTTTCCTTTTGTTTTAAAAAGGGGAAGAAAAGCTTTTGTAATATAAATTGGTGAGAGCAAGTTAGTTTGTATAACTGCATTTATAGCATCAAAGCTCATTTGCTCTAGATTGCCAAACTGGCCAATACCCGCATTAACAACAATCCAATCAACGTTAGATTGTTCTTTAACAATTTGCTTTAAATGAAGGGGTAGATTTTTAAGGTCTTTTAAATCAATACTGTAATGGGTAAATTTTTCGTGTTGCCAAGTAGGAACAGTTCTTGAAATGCCAATAACTTCATGCCCATGTTTTAAAAAATATTTGGCCGTGGCAAGACCAATTCCTTTGCTAACACCAGTAATTAAAATCTTCATACGTGACAAGGGAAAAAAATGGATTTTGGGATAAATCTTAAAATTTGCTCTTCACAAAAGGAAAGAATTTGTTGTTCTATGTTATCGCTATAACTCACGATCGATAATTTATTTTGTATAGAATGGGCAAAAAGCTTTTCTTCAGGATAAAGAGTGGCCATATTTTTAAAAACCTCTTTAGGCATTCTAAAGGTACCAAGTGTTACGGAGTGGAGATTAGAGAGATCGATAACAGAAAATACTTCTTCAAAAAAACTTCTATAAGTCTCTTGATAACGAGACCAATAAATGACGGGATCAAAACGCAGTCCTATTTTCCAACCAGATTGTTGTAAAGATTGGATACTCTTAAGTCTTTGCTTTAGCGGTGGAGTGCGCTTTTCTAAAGCAGAAACAATCTCTTGAGGATTTAAACTAAAGGCGACAATAACATTACTTAACGTTTCATGTTTCAAAAGCGGTTGAATATTAGTACTTTTTGTTCTAAGTTCTAAAAAAGCTTTAGGAGTACTCTTGAAAAAAGGAAGAAAACTTTCTGTAAAATGGGTCACGCTATTCATCGCTAAGCTGTCACAATCGTAACCTGAAAAAAAGTATATAGGCTCATCTGTTCCATTGACCATCTCTTTTATATCAGTTTGAAAGTCTTCATAATTTACAAATAAAACATAGTGCGCAGATTTATACATACCTTGTAAAAAACAGTAGCGGCAATCAAATAAACAATTGAGCATGTGAGAAAAATAGTAATTTTTTTTTCCACCAATACCGTAGCCTTCAGGTATGGGGATAACCCTTTGATTATTTTTTTTAGCCAAAATTAAGGCTGGGGCTTGCTTTTGGATTCTAAAATCTTGGGCATGACGATTAAAAATTTCTCCATGGCGCTTACAGGTTATTCTAGGAAGGGTAGGATAACGATTACAGATGTTTAAAACTTTAGGGTGATCTTGTATATCTTCTTCAATGTAAATAGAGTGAAACATTTTAAGGTTATTTAGCTTTAAAAAAACTTATTATAAGAAGAAAAAATCTAAATTTAAAGAATAATGATAAAAAATTTAAGCTACTTAATTACTAAAAGTTATGATATAATAATAATAAATTTAATAAATTAGTTAAGTTATGAATAAATTATTTGCTTTAGAACATGAAAGAAAACAAGAACAAGAGCATTGGGAATCTGTAAGAAATCAAGAACAAGAGCTAAATCGATTGAGAGAAAGGGAATTATGTAAACGTATCGGACATATATTTCATTTGAAAGATAATTATCTCCCTACCAATATGAAAGTTTTTCTTTTAGTAAACAATTTGTTTTTCTGGATTTTTCTAATCCTGAATGGGATAGGTTTGATAATCCATCCTATTTGGCTACTTTAAAAAAGATAACTTTCGCATGTGACCCGGAAAATCCGGAAAATCTTGAACTAGGTAAACCAATAGATACAGATACCATGTACGATACCTATGTAAGAGAAAATTTTTTAATTTTAAAGACAGGTTATTTAAGTGAGGAACTAACAGGTCATAGTGTAAGTCTTTTATTTATTGATAAGTTTTTTATTTTTATCGACCGAAACCATGATTCTTATCGCATTTACAACTTTAACAAACTTCAGTTTAGCAAAGAAATTTTAAAAAAAATTGTGGGATTAATTAGTAATGCTCATTCTTACAAAGAAATGTTATCTTCGATTTTAAAAGTTATGGAAACTATAGAGATCACTGTTGATTTGTTAATAAGTCATTTACAAAATACCATCAAAGCTTTACCTAAACAAATTACGGGTAATTGTATTTGGGCTAGCACTGAGGGTGCCGTTCATGTCTTTTTTTGTTTCAAAGAAATGCAGAGATTAGGCTTTTTTGAGAGCAATCAATTGGAAATGTGCACAAATATAATCAATAGGGGAATTGGTTCTGGAAATACTATTTTTAACAACTGGCTTAACATGCAAAAAATAAGTATTTTACATGAATACATCCGTTTTCATAATGAACCTACTAATAAAATTAACATAAACATAGAAATGATGAGATCGTGCTTAGAATATTATAATTTTATAGATATTCCAAGCACGAAAAATTAAATGTTATTTTGTAAAAATAGCCTGTCGAATTTGGAATTTTAAATGGAGAAAAAAAGGCTAACCTCTAATTAGCAGAATTTCTTTTTTAAGATTTTTATAGTATCATCAAGTGTTATCTGGCTCATCTCAAATTCTATATCGTAAATCACATCTTTATGAACTTTAGAATACTGGGCTCTTGCTGATCCGATTATTCTATTACCTCTCTTTTTTTCTCTTTCTTCTAAAAGAGCTAAAGGAATAGAAAGTCCAACCCAAAGTACATTATAATCTTTTAGAAGTTTTCGCCATTCATCAACTTCTGTCTTGCCAAAAGAGATATCATCGATAATTAGATAATGACCATTTTTTGCTAAAGTTAAAACGATTTCTTTAAACGTTTGAGAGATTTTTTTGGCAAAAGGTCCCATTTGCAATTCTTGAATAAGATTTCCCGTTTCATCATAAGCTTCTTTCCAGGAAAAACCATCAGGCGCAAAGCCTCCCTCCCAATTATTGATTTTTTCGGGCATCATCCCAATAACTTTATCCAGACTTACATGTAAAAAAGGCTCGTCTAATTCTTGCTGAAGAGCTTTGGCTAACGTCGTTTTGCCAGAGCTTGAAGGCCCGTTAATGTAGATTATTTGATAAGAAAAATTCATAAAAGTTCAGTAAGTATTAACTATTGTTGTAATTTAATTTAACTCTTAAATTGTTGTTTATTCAAGTCTGAAAAACTCTTATTATAAGTTATAGAAACTAATCTCCAATTTTATGGGTCAAACTATCCTATATTTTCCAAGTCAAAATCATAAAACTTAATCAATCTTAATACTACTATTATAAAATGACTATTTTTTAAGAGATAATTGATGAAATTAATTAATCTAAATTTTGATAATTTTACCTATCAAAAACAAATTGAAAATAGGAATTGTTGGAATTGGAAGAAAACCTATCTTTCCTGCCAAATAAAAGGGGATAGAAATGATTGGCAATTAGTTACACTAAATCTAGTGGAGAGGGTTTTACGTGCGGTCTTTGGCTTTTATAAAAGCACGCATTTTTTTACAATTCATAAGCAAGCCATAAAAGAGTCTAGTCGTGAAAGAGCTTCCCTATATATAGACAAAATTATAAACCAATTTATTGATAAATATAATAAGAGAAAAAAAACTAATTTTTCCAAAATTCAAGAATGTTTGGATTTAAATCAATTTATTAATCAGTGTGCACCTTATCAACAAGCGGTAATATATGGTATCCATGACTGTAATTACTACGATGTTTATGAATGGTTGCTTAGTAAGCGGAGTAATGCCCAATTTAAAGACGTTTTTAACTACACAATTGGTTATAAAAAAGTTAAAACGATAACAAAAGATAAAAGAATAATTACTAAAATCAATTATGATGAACAAAGACCTACACAAATCTACAAAGCTACATTGGTTAATATCGTATTAGAAAATCTGAAAAGAGCAAGAGTTGGCCTACCTATTATTCCAATCTTTTTCTTTATAGAGAAAGATGAATTCAAATTAGATGAGGCTAAAATCCTAGACAGATACGAGAAGGAATCTAATTATGTTACAAGTCATGAAATCCGTCGTGCATATAAAATCTGCTTTGATCCCCAAATATCTGATGAAGTAAAATCTATCGCAAAAAAAACATTCCTCTTTATGTCATTAAGAGCAAACGAAGCAAATCATCCTATTTTATTTGACTTTTCCATACGTCAAGTACCCTGGGAAACTAAAAATTGGAAAAATGCTTGGACAGAGCGAGTAAAAAGTAAGGAATTTTTCAAAAAAAGATCACATTTTGGAAACAGTTCCAACATTCCAAAACAATTTCCTTGGAGGGATGAACTAAAAAACAATCTGCAATCAGATTATTGAAGGTTAATCTTTAATTGTTCTAATTATGCTGATTTTTTATTAATAACAGATAATTAAAGTTTGCTCCTTTTTGTAAGAGAGCTAATTGGGCCATTGTATTTTTAGTACGAATTGCATGAAATAGCATAAAATCTAAAGTGGAAGCATCTCGAATATTTATATGACTTTGTTCAATCTCATTAATGATATCTTCAACTTCATCTTCATAAAAAGAAAATAGGCAATGGTTTAAGCAAAAGTAAATTATTTTATAGGATGGACAATCTGCTATCATTAAAGCTAATGAAATTTCTTTAGAATTACTGATTTTTGCTTTACACAATTTGAGCGCAAAAAACGCTTCGGCATTTCCATAGATGATAGCAAAATGAAGGGGAGTGTATCCATCTTGCAAAAGCATTAAATCAGCTTTTTTTTTAGCTAAGCTTGCTATACTTTTTGCGTGATTTATTATAGCGGCAAAGTGAGCTAAGCTAAAGCCTCGTTTATTTTGTGTATTGATCAATCCAGCTGGTGTCGAAAGAATAATTTTATGTAATGCTTTTTTAAGCTGTATGCAATCTTCTTTAAAAGTAATAATGAATGTATATAAAGTATCTAGTACCTCAAGAAGACCTTTTTTAGAACTAAAATCGTTGTAATTGGAATCTAGTAAAGCTAGGTTTAACTTTTTATTTAATAAACATTTATGCTGTTTTTTTTTAAAATTATTATGAATATATTTATCTACTTTTAGATAACTATTTTGCAAAAATGCTCCCCGTTTAATAAGGAAAGTAGCCGTTTTAATGTTATTATGTAAAATGGCGTAATGTAAAGGGGTAAGTCCAAAAATATCTTCTTCGAAAAGATGAAAGGAAAAAGATTTTGATCCTAATTTTTTATATAGCAGCTCTATTTCATTAGTTGTCTCATTAAAAAAGGGATCTTTTATCTTTTTACATAACAAATGGATAATAGTTTGTCCTAAATTATTTTGTTCCAAAAAGTTAAAGTTAGTCTCTAGCGACCAATCGAGTAGTTTGCCAAATGTGACTTCACAAATTTTTTTATTATTATGATTTTGACAAGCTAAGTGGAAAGGTGTGTTGCCTTGGAAATTTTTTTTGGATAAATCTTGTTTGTTTTTTTTATAAATTTGAAAGAGTTCTTCCACATTAGCAAGGGCAAAAATAGAGTTAATATCGCGTATTTCATTTATTTGGCAAGTTCTAGCAAAAACATGGGTTAAGGTATTTCCTTGAATATCCATTGATCGAAATAAATTAGGATTAGTCTTTATTACTTCTTCAAGTTGAGCCTTAGAAGTGGATAGGGAATCAAAAATAATTCTGTTAATCATTAATTGCTTGATAAAAGCTTTTTTTTGCCTTTCGCAACTAGGTTTCAATGCAACGCAATACTTAGGAGCCAACTGAATCCAAAAAAAGTTACTTTCAGTGATTGATTTGAATACTTTATTAACTTTTTCTACGTTTTTAATGTCTGTAAGTTCTAATTTTAGAAAAATTGCCTGCCAAGTTTCTTTGGGAAGATAAGCAATATAGGATGGATTGTATTCCATGAAATTTCACGTTTTTTTTCAAAAACTATAATAAATAAAATGAAAATAATAAATAGAATTTATTTATAAATGAATTTATTAATTATTAATAAAATAAATTTTACAATTGGTAATAAAAAAGGATAGCAATGAAAATCGTTGCTATCCTTTTTTTTAAATGTATTTAATTCCCTGTTGCATTAAAGCTATAATTGCTATCCCATTCTTAACGCTCTTGGCTGTAAGCATTAAAAGCTCCAAATCGCTGATAGAATCATTAGATGGTTGATTGGAAGGATTTTCTAAGGCAAGCTCTTCCATGCTGCTTTCGTCTTCATAAACATAATAGGATTGTTCTGTATTACTACTTAATTTTGTTAAAAGAATTTGTCTTTCTTCATCTCTTAAGGTTATTTGACAATGGGTAAAACAGTAACTTAAAATTTCATACGATTTACTTTCCATTAATAACAATGCTAAGGAGATGTCTTGTAATTCAGTCACTTCCGCTTTGTTATTAATTAAAGCAAAAAACGCTTCTACCTGATTATTCATAATAGCTAAATGAAGGGGAGTATATCCTTCTTTTAATAGCATTAAATTGGCGCCTTTCTTTACAAGAAGCTCTATACTTGAAGTGTCATTAAGCATTGAGGCAAAATGAGCTAAGGAATATCCTCTTTCATTCTGAATATTGACCCATTTTTCTGGAATTAATTTGACAATTTCAGAAAATGTACTTTTGAAAAACGCACGCTCGTCAGGCATTTTCGATAATCGATATAGTTCATTAATCAAATCTATAACTTCATTTTCACTATCGATATTATTACATAATTGAACTAAGAGATTATCTTGTATCAATTCATTAGTTTCAATTGGTTGACTTAAATATTTATCTTGATTTTCAGTTGCTGCCTCTTCGCGACTTTGAATATATCCGTTAACGTCAATCTTTTCGCTTTTAAAAATAGCTCCCTTATTAATTAAACATTCAGCTGTCTTAGTATTACCATTTAAAAGTGCGTAATGTAAAGGTGTAAGCCCAAATTTATCTTCAACATTTAAATCTATAGAAATATTTTTCTCTTCTAGTTTTTTAAAAAAATATTCTAAGTTATTAATTTTCTCGCCAAAGAAACGATCATCGCGCACATTTTCACACATTTTGTGTAAAATGGTTTGACCGTAAGAATTGGTTTTAGAAAAATCAAAATTAATTTCGAATGCCCAATCTAATAGAAAAGGAATAACGCTTTTATCGGTCGTCCTATCGTACGCATAGTTGAACACATTATGAAGAGGTGTATTGCCATTAAAATTAGAGACTAAGAGACTAGATGAAGAGTTTTTAAGAAGAAGTAAAACTTTAATAGAATTCTCAGAACCAAACATTCTTCCTATATTAACATTTCTATGTAGAAGTACGTCACCGTTAGATGCCCTTTGAATAAGGACATTTGAATTTTCATTTATAGCTTGTTTAAGGGCGAAATCATTATATTCAATATCGTCAAATGTATGTCCATTTTCGATTAACTTTGCTTTGAAAGAAGCTTTAACACCGGTAGCATTGGAAAAATTTTCACCATAAAATTGAGCGTAGTTTGCATAAAAGCTGTCATCATTAATCACACTTTGAAAAAATCGACAGACATTTGCTACCTGTCCAAGTTCTGGAGGAGTTAAAGACCCCAACACCTTTTCCCAAAGTTCGATCGGTAATTTATTACTTATTTCATTAGCTTCCATTAAATGCTCCAACTTAAATTTTAATATAGTTTAATTATGAAATATTAAAATTAAATTAATTTTATCAAAAAATAAATATTATTAATTTATAAAATCTTAATTATAAATTAACGCTTATAAAAATTATTTTTATATTATTCTGTTGTATTAAGTTAGGTTTAATATGATATATAATAATTTATTAAATAATAATCATGACTTAGCAGAATTTGCTAATTTTAAAGAGTTACCAATAGAGGTTCAAAGTCGCATCATCTTTTATGCGACAGCCCATCAGAACATACCTTCGCACAACTTCAAATTAGTAAATAAATTTTATTACCAAAATTATAATGAAATATTTTTTTGGAGTATAAAAAGTGATAGCTTAGATAAGGATAATCTAGCTACTAAAGGATTACATCTTCATCAACTTTGTAAAACGTCAAAGCCTATTCAAAACCTTTAAAAGATTCTTCTATAATCATTCATAAAATTTTAAGAGAGAATGAAACTAAGAGCTTGCTGCATTTAGCTAAAAATCCAACCTTTGTTCCTGATATACTTATTTTTCATTGGTTAGTTAGTTTGGGGCAAAAAGAAGAGGCGAAGGCTATTTTTAAAAAAAATGCATTTCCAATTGAAAAAAGGGAAGATTGCTTTATTAGGTCAATAGAACTTGGCTATTTGCCTATTGCAAACTACCTGCAAGATAAAATTGAATTAAATATAAATCCTTTAGTTTTTATTTCTATCTTAGAAAATAACAATTCTAGAACCGAGAAATTAATAGGTGAAGTATCCAATCAAATCCTTGCCTCATATGACAATTTATTGCTAAGACTGGCTTGTGAGTATGGAGATTTAAATCTAGCGAAGTTTTTAATTTCGAAGGTGAGGATTGCAAGTTTTAATGATGAAGCAAATGATGGACTAATTTCAGGTTATAATTTAATAGAAATAGAAAAAGGGCATTGCAAGTTAGATGGTAAGGCGAAAAATCATGCAGGACTTAGATTAGCCGTTCAAAATGGGCATACGGAAATTGTAAGATATTTGTTGGATAGACGTTTAATGAATCCAGCTCACGACAATAATATTTGTTTAAAAATCGCTTATTTAAATGATCACAAAGAAATTGTGAACCTTTTGGTGAAAAATAAAAACGTAAATCCCAAAAATGAATCTTTAGAGAAATTACTTGTTTTACATTATGTTACAACTCAGCCTTTCCCCGTTGTTTTAAACAAGCAAAAAAAGTCTATGCCTAAATATGATGAAACAACTTCTTTACTCAATCGGGTAAGTTTAAAAAGTTCTGACTATTTGGAGTTGAAGCAAGGTGGTTTTTTTTGGAAAATTTCAGAAAATTTCTTTAAAGGATTTTCTCGTCAAAATTATGAAGTTGTTACTATAAATACCCAACTTAAAAAAATTGTACTTATCAAGAAAAATGATGATACAAAACTTGGAAAAAAGATCATCATTACTGCATTTAAAGCATTACTTTGCTTTACAATCATCATACCATTACTTTTACTTGCTATTCGATCGAGTTATAGAAATCAATTTACCTTTTCGAACGAGGAGGAAAAGTTTGCCAATGTATAATCAGTTATACTTCATAGTTCAGAGTGTATCGAACACCTCGCTGCATTAAAGCTATAGGTAATACTGTATTATTTACATCTTTTGCTATTAACATCAATAAATCAAGATCGCTTTCAAAGAATTTATAAGGTATCTTCGTATGAGATTTAGCAAAGGCAAGTTGATTTTCATCACTATAATTAAGTATTTTAGAGTCATAGACGATTTCACCATCATCATTTACTAAAACACATTCTTTGACTGAAATTTGTTCTTCCAGATTTATATATAACTTTTTGTTGGTTAAGCAATAATCTATGATCTCATAAGAGATACATTCAATCAAAAGATAAGCTAAGGATTTATGTTCTGGGCTTACCAATGGTGCCCCATGCTCCAATAAAGCGAAAAAAGCTTTTGGGCAGCTATGCAGTATAGCTAAATGAAGAGGTGAATATCCTGTATAGATAAGCGTTAAATTTCCCCCTTTTTTAGCTATGAGCTTTATACTCTCTCCATCGTTTAAGAGGGCAGCTAGATGAGCAAAAGAAAGGCCATTTTTAAAATGCAATTCAATCCATCTGTTTGGAATTCGTCTTACAATCTCGGGAAAAATTGTTTTTAGAACACTATGCTTTCCGTAATTAATGTATCTTTGAATTTCAATCATTAATTGTTTGACATCTCTTGGGCGCTGTAAATTTGAAGATAACTTAATTAAAGCTTTATCTTCTTCATCTAAATCGGCTTCAAGCAGATGAAAGTCAAAGGAATTTCCTTTTGGCTCTAAAATCTTTAAAATATTACTGTGTGGATTTCGAGCCTGTAAATTTTCTATAAACCCGTTAAAATTAATAGATTCAGAGCTTATAGACGCTCCGTTTGTTAATAAAAATTTAGCTATTTCAGTTGATTTATTTAAAAGGGCATAATGCAGAGGAGTTAAGCCAAAATTATCTTTTACATTTAGATCTATCTCAACCTTAAGTTCTCTTAATTTTAAAATTATATATTTAATAAGTTCTAGTTTGTCGTAGCAAATTTCTTCACATAATTTATGAAAAATAGTCTGACCAAATTTATTCTTTATTGTTAGATCTATATCGCGGCGTTTTAAAATAATATCTATTAAGTCGTGTAAATGATACTTACTAGGTGGAGAGTCAAATCCGTAATGTAACAAATTGAAAAAAGGGGAGTTCCCTTCAAAATTTGGTTTAAAAAATCCTGCTCCTTCCGGTTTAAGTGTAAGAGCTTTTTTTCCAAAATCTTCGCAATCTGAAAATTTTTGAGCTAGTATATTAAGAAGAGTATTTCCTTTAAAATCAATTTGAAGAGTAATATTTGGATTATTTTTTTTTACGAGTGCTATTGCCAAAACATTATTTGCCATTCTTTCAAAGCGAGGCGTGTTTTCAATTAATCTAACTTTGAAGGCTTTTTTTATGCCAGTCTTTATGGAAAAGCTTTCTCCATAAAATTTAGCGTAACTTGCATAAAAATTGTCATCATTGACTAATGCATAAAAAAAACGATTCGTATTTGCTACGACGTTAAGTTCAGGTGGAGTAAAAAAATTTAAAGTATGAAACCATATCTCTTTTGGTAATGTATGGCTGATAGAATTACATTCCATTTATAAATTCTTTATTTTTGTTAATTTTTTTAATAAAAAAAATATACTGACAATTTAATAAAATGTATAGCTGATTTTATTAATTTAAAAGATAATTATCAATTTTTTAACTAAATTATATAAATTAGCCCTAAATTAATTTTATTATAGATAAATTTAACTATTGATTTTTGACCTGTGATAAAAGTCTGTAAATCTACTTTAAAAATGGTAAGTAATTGTTTCCCGCTAGCATAATCTGGGTTGAGGGTTTCAAAATATCCATCATGGGAGTTTGCTACATCGGCTGCTAAAGATTTAACAAAATGGTTTTTATTATAAACAGTCATTAAAATATAGTCTTTATGATCTTCATAATGTCCAGGACCAGCTATGATATCCGCCACTAATTTCATTAAGCGTTTATTTTCATCCGTACAAATATAATCTTTACGAGGAAATCTGAATTGATTTTTTTTAGTAACATTATAAGATTTTGGAGTAGCGAAAAAAGCTGCAAAATAGATGTTTTTCATAGGATAGCGCCATATCGTTTTGAAGTAGGAAAGATATGTGACTAACCCAAGTAAGTTGTGTCGTTGAAATTCAGGCTCGACGGCAGCATTGCCTACATAAATGATCACATTATTGCCGTCTAATATCCATTTTACTGAGACAGTTCCTATGAGTTTTTTAGTTTTTTTGGAGTAAAACGTATAAAGTTCGTCTCGGTTTAAAATAGAAGCTAAGAGAAGATCACCTGAAAACTCAAAAAATTTTTCTTCGATATCTAGGACGTCTTTTAATGTTGAGGCTGGAATATTATTACTTCTGACTGATTTATAATAAATATCCATATAATAAACCTCATAAGTCAGTATAGATTTATAATATCAAACAATAAGAATTATTTTAAAATAAATATATTTTTGAATTAAAAGTTAAAATATCGATAAATTTTTAATAAAATTTATAAAAACCAAAAGAAGCTTAATCAAACATTAATCTTAAAACACTAATCTAACTTTTTTTAAATGTAAGCTTTGTTATGGTTAATACATCCTCAGTTATAAACTCCTTTGAAGGTCATTTTTACAACAATAAAACTTGTAAAATAATCTGTAAAACTACTCTGTCTGTTGTGGCACTGGCAAGCGCTATATTTGCAAGTTTAGCCACAATTAAACTTGTTCTGACTGGAAACGTTATCTTTGCAGCAATTACTGGAGTGGCAGCACTTGCTTGTTTGGTAGTAGTAATAGAAAATATTAAAGAAATCGCCAAAATCTTAAAATGCACCAGTACTGCTTTTCAAGTAGAAGACTCACCTGCAAATAGGGCCGACGAAAGAGTTGAAGATGAAGTCTATGTTGAGATTATCCCAGCACCTGCCCCTTCATTGGTAAAAGTAAGGGATGAGCTAATTCAAAGAGGGGAAGCGGCTGGATTATCTTGGTGTCACTGTTGTAATAAAATTCGAGAAAAACTTGAAAAAACTCTTTTTACTTTACTTTCCTCGCTTAATTTAGATAAACAAAGCCAAGTAAAATTGCTAAGTGTAGGTTCTGGTGGATTACTTCAAGATTATATATTCATAGGTCAGTTATATAAAGCTGGCTATAGAAATATTAGTATTTGTTTAGATGAACCAATTTTGAAAGAAAGCACCCTTAAGGATTTTACGGAACTTTTTTTAAGTTGGCCAGATTTAACCATACAAATACAATATACACGCGAAATTCCGAAAGACTGCTCTTTTAATCTTTGTTATGCGATCGACTTTGATCCAATACTTAACAACAATGACGCTGATTCGGCCTGGAAAGATTTATTTAAAGCTTTTGCCAATTGTAAAGAAGATGGGATATGCTATATCCAAAAAGATCATTTTACTTTCACTTATAATCCTGTAGATTTTGCAAGGCAAAACAAGTTGGACGAAAGTTTTAAGATAAATTTTTATGGTGATGGATTTACTACTTTTGAAAGTTGCGTTTTTTTTCAAATCATGACAAAGATAGCAGAAGGAATTAAAGACTTTTCATTAACTTTTTTACCCTTTTCTGTAGTGGAAAAGAAAAACTTGCAATTTAGTAGGTCAGATTGTGTTGTAGGACACACTAATTATCATGCAAAGTTGAATAAGGAACTAAAAGAAAAAGGATATCAACTAAATTTCGATCTTTTCCAAAAACAATTTGTTGGGCAGTTCAATCAATTTTTAAAAGAGTTCCAACCTTTATTGAATAAATGGCAGGTTAAAATAAATTGGGAAATTGTCAAAGAGTTTCAAAATTTAAAGGATAAAGAATGTGATCTATTCGTTCTAGATTGTGATAAGATAAGCGAGGTTTCTTCCTTTCAAGATTATATTAATCAAGTCTTTTCTATGTTAGATAATAGTCAAGAATTTCAGATTAGTAATTTCAATCAAAGTGGCACAAATCAAAACTTTTTATATCATTGGGCTGATATTACGGGTGGCATTCATTTAGTAAACCAAAATGGTTTAAAAACAGACTTTCCAATAAGAAAGTGATGGTATTTGTAAATGACTGTTCGATAACCAGAATAGTTTTAAAAATTCGCTAGGGGAACAGGGCAAGTTGATTATTATTTTTAAAATCTCAAAAATTAAAATAGCTTAATTTATGGCATCATTTGGCTATCGAGTTCACAGACGACTTTAAGATTTTTTTAAAGATCACTAGGGATATTATAATATCGTTGATTTACATTATGACAAATCAAACCAAACTGAATGGAAAGAAAAAGTTAAAATTTTATTAGATAAGGCTAAAGCAAGAATTGTATCCTTAGAAAACTTTGATAAATTAGTAATCTTAAGCTTTAAAACACAAAAAGAATTTGATAAATTTAAAGAAAGGAAAACTTGTAATGATCCATTTAAAGCATTAATCAAAATGCCATAACAAAAAAGATTAGATTACCTATCTTCAATAAATTTTAATTAACAAATGGCAAACTATGCAATCTAACATTGTTTTTTTTAGTAATCTTTCCAGTAATTCAGCAAATGTAACTTTCTCCGAGCCTTCTTTAGATGAAGAAACAATTACATATGCATTTAAATATGATTTATTACCTGATACTAAAAATAAGATTATTCAAAGACATAAAACGCGTTAAATGCTTGCCTTAGCTTTATAGAAAAAAACGGCATTAGTTCCACAAAAGTTTTTGCAGATCTGACTTCATCTTATTTAGAACAAAAAGAAGCTAATACTAATTTTACTGAAAAATTTTCTGTTCTAAACCTTCAGAATTCTTTAAATAACTTTCACAAATTAGAAGGTAAAGCTCAATCATTAGATCAAACAATTCAAGGAACATTTGCTAACGTATTAAAAAAAATTGGGGAGCAAACGGAAGTATTAAGAAAAAATAATATTGAAGAGCATTTAGGAACAGCTGAAGCTTTAAGCCAAATCAACGATTTATGTGATATCTTTATTGCTTTTTCGGTAGATCAAGGTAATAAAGCTGTAGATTCTTTTTGTAATTTGAACGATCAGACTAAAAAATTTTGTTTGAAAACTTCTTTCTTTGTTGAAAATGCTATAGAAAAAACTAAAGAGGAAAGCGAAGATGTTATCGCCGCAGGAAAAGAAATTTATCAAAAAAGTGAGTTTCTGCAACAAGTTGTCCCTATTTTGGAAGCATCAACCTCAAGAGTTGTGAAATTTTTTGAAAAAAAACAATGTGTGAGCTTAAATTTAGAACTTAATAGATAGTTTTTAATTTCATCTGAAGAAGCGAATAGGTTTACAGCTAATTCTGCAATTTTGATATCTGCACTAACGCCTATTGGTAAGTTAAAGCACTTGAAAAAAATAAAAATTGCAACTTCTAAAATTTCAATTAAACCTGCAATCCAAGCTGAGATTAGCAAATGTTCAGCAAAATCAGTTAAAATTTATCATAATAGTTCTGGAAACTCACCTTTCATCAAGTGGTTAGAAAAACTTGATAAAAACGAACAAAAATTAGTAAATAGCAAAATTCGTAATTATATTGAAAATAACTTTGGGGTAGTTAAGCAATTAACACTGGCACCGGGTGTTAACGAATTAAAAATAGAGTGTGGTCCATCTTATAGGATTTATTTTGGAATACACAGAGAACAAAAAATCATTCTTTCCGGAGGTTTAAAAAAAACACAAATACGTGACATTGAAAAAGTCAGTCAATATTGGAGTGATTTTTTAAAAATATTAAATTATTTGATTGAAAAACCTTGCTAAGATCAAATTTGCATGCTTTTTTACAAACTTAAAAAAATTATCAAATTCCATTAATTTTATACTGAAGAAGAATTCTTAAATTCTAGATGTTTATCAGCTTCCAATAATGTTCTATATATTTGCATTAAATATTTGCGTTGGCAATAATCACGCCCCTCGTAATGACAATCAAAATATTCAACAGGAATCATTTTGAAGCGTTCTTCAAATTTTTTTCTAATAGCAAGATATTTATTTTGATTTAACAAATATTTTATTATTAAATCCAATTCTTCAGAATGATCATCTGGATATACGATTTTTTCCATTAAAGTCTTTTCAAAGTCATCAATAAATTCGGCTGAACCTTGATAGATTTTATCAAGAACGTTATCTAAATCATGGGATGTTTTTTTTCTTTGCTCATTTGTAAGGAATATTTAAGCGAATGCATAAAATCTATGGCTAAATGATGTTCACATTGCCTACATGATTTTTCTATGCTATACATCCAAGCACTACTATATCCAAGACAACTCGAATCTTTATTGCAAAATTTTGCTCTTTGGGGTTCTTTTGACCATTTCCATCCTTGTTTTAAAAGATCTGCCATTTGATCATAATTTTTCTCTAGAATAGCTTTTGCTATAGGAGTTGTTTTTAAATTGGAAGAATTTGCTTCATAACTATAAAGATGATTTGTATTAGTGCAAAAAACTCTTTTTATTGTAATTTTAAAAATTATATTTTGCGCTTTAGTTTTATTAAATAAATTGTAACACAAATTCATCATAATATATTCATTTTAAAGTTATTAAACTAAATCACTTAAGATAGTGCAACGTTTATATAGGTAATTTATTATTTTTTTCCTAATTTTTTAACTCCTTTTAACAGACCTTTTTTTGTAACCATTTCAGCGATATAGGTGATGCTATCTAATGAACGATTTGCATCTTCACGATTGATATTGTATTGATCTTCCAAATTATCTAATAATTCTTCTTTAGTGTGCGTTATTTCAGGAGGTATAGAGGAATGAATTTTTTCGCCGGCTTTACTACAAAGATTTTTTGTTATTTCTGAAGTATTACAAATTAATTCAATTCCTTTGTAAAGAGATCGAATGGGAATGCTTGCAATGTCAAGGAGTAACAAACCATCTTCGATATCTTGTTTTATGGCATTTTTTTCTATAGTCAGTAATAAAGAGGCATTTTCTATTCTTTCCTCAATAGATCTTGATGTATTTTGCCATTGAACAAATGAATCCTGAAATGCTTTAAAAGATTCTTGTTGTATCTTTAAAATATTTTGCTGCGCTTCGAATATAGGGGAAGAGGAAATTTTATTAGTTGAAAGAGTGTTTAAAGTATTCGATAATTTGTTTTTTTGAGCTTGGACTTTTTTTTCCTTTTCCAATTCTATATCGTTAAATAATAGTTCTTGTTCATTTGTGTTTATTGAAGTGTTTGTTAAATTAATTGTAAAACTCATAAATTATAATCCTAGTTCTATAAGGGCAAATGTTCTTTTGGCATCAGCTATAAATTCATCTTTTCTTAAAATTTTAAAGCCATTAACTAAAACACTTTCTTTTAATGAATGAAATTCTGGATCCCAGGTGATAAACAATTTTTTATATCCATTCTTTTTCGCAAAATACTGCATAGCTTCTAGCATAATAGTTACCCTTTCTGTTTTAGACAAATTGGTTGTAGCGGTGTATAAAAAATCATCATAATGTCTTCCTGAAGTCTGTTTCTTGATGTGTAAGGGTAAAGAGCTTTTACTACGTTGAATCGTGAAAAGAACTCCATCACCTACATCTTTATAAAGCAAAGTTCCCCGTAAATTTCCTTTTATGTCGGGACGTATTTTAAGGTAATGTTTAGAAAAAAGGAAACATTTACAATTGTGTTGGAAATTTCTTAAGTTTTTAGGAAATAAATTAGTTCTTGGAATAGATGGCAATTGCGAAATACGATCAAGAAATTCTTTTTCAATTTTTGCTCGTTCCATTTTTATGAGGGTAAGCTTTGATGATTCTTTAGCTATTGAAGCTTGGGTTTTTGCAAGTGTTGAAGTTGAATTGCTAATCAATTTAAAAGGGGATTTAATAGGCATAGCAAAAAAAGCTATTTTGGCAGAATCTTGTAAAAATCTATTTGTTTTATCAGGACAAATGGAAAAATTTAGTTCTAGTTGTATTTGAGCTTGTGATTTTCCTTTTTTTAAAAATTGTTCCAATATATGAGTGATGGGTGTAATTTTCTCTTTTGTAGAAGATAATGGAAGTGGAAAACGTCCTTCAATACTAACAAAAGATTTTTCTAAATATTTACTAGCTAATAAAAATGTTTCTGAGCTAAGTTCTTCTAATTTTCGACAAAAACTTTCATGCTCTTCACTAGTTTTGCAAGCTTGTTGATATTTACTATTAATAAATGCAGCAACCGTTATGGTAGCATTTGAAACGTACTGTTCAGTTTGATCAATACTGTCAGCAACATCTCTAACTTCATCCATAACTTTGACTATAGCTGTACTTGCCGTTTCTTTGACCTTTTGTAAAGCGATGTCAAAATGAGAAGTTTTTGTGTATTGTGAATCAGTGTTCATCGGTAGTAAAGAAGTGCTTGAAAAATTAGCTGTAAATTTTTCAAAAGCAACTTTTTGTTCTTGTAGCGAGCTCAACTGACTATTAAATACGTCCCTAGAAGAAATTTCTTGTTTGCTAAGATGTTTTAAACATAGGCGTAGCTGCCCTTTTTGCCTATGCACTATTAAATCTTGTTCTTGTCTCAAGTCTAAATTTGGTTGGTAGTCCGGAAGTTCAATAGTGGATGTTTCAAGTAAACTTGGAGGCATTATCGTTAGTTCTTGGGAATTGGAGGAAAGAATAGTAGTCTTTAAGCTAGAAAATGTCATAGGTATCACTTGGTAATAATTTGCTTTGCGCAAGTTTTTAGTTCACGTACAAAATGCCAATATAAAGCTTCTTTTACTCTGAAATTCTCTAAAGAACAGCTGTTATTAAAGATCTTCATGAAAACTCTTCTATGAATAATTTCTAGTTCTACTTTTGCTTCAGCAAATGAACCAATCATTTCAAAGTCTAGTTCTGTTTTTGGTGTCATCAATTCAATTTCATTTGATTTAGCGTAGCAATTGAGTAAATTACCATAATCAGGGAAATGATATTCAATATTATCTGAACTTTTTATATCTTTAATAACATTATCTACAAAACTAGCCCTCATTTGATTAGGAGTAAGACCTAAAGTTGTATCAAAAGCTGTATGCACCACACCCTCTATCACACCTAGAACATTATTCAAGGGATCTAAAAAAGCGAATTCATGGCAACAATTTTCATATAGATTATATGGTTCCACTGGTTGTACACTACTATCCAATTGAGTTTTGAAAAAATCCTTGACCTCATCCAATTTTTCAGACGCAATACTTTTTACACGGCTAGAAGCTGTGACAAAAACTGATTTTTTTTTCTCATTGGTTAAAGGATTTGTAAGGTTTGATGGTAAAGAAATAGAAGAAGAAAAATTAGCTGTAAATTTTTCAAAAGCAACTTTTTGTTCTTGTAGAGAGCTCAATTGACTATTAAATACGTCACCAGAAGAAATTTCTTGTTTGCTAAGATGTTTTAAACATAGGCGTAGTTGCCCTTTTTGCCTATGTACTATTAAATCTTTTTCTTTTCTCAAGTCTAAATTTGGTTGGTAGTCTGGAAGTTCAAGAGTAGCCGTTTCTAGTAAATTAGTAGAGGGTAGCGTAGTTTGAGGACTAAATGAAAGGAAAGATGTTTCTAGTGTTGATCCCATATTAATTACTCATTGTCTTTTTTTGCTTTAGCACATTGTTTTAAAGTGTTAACTGTGTGTACATGAAGTTTATAAATATCTTCTGGGGGAAGTGAAAATTGCAAAGGTTGAATTAATTCCGATACTTTCACATGAAGTCCAGCCCCTAGTAATTCTTTATCGGTAAACTCTTTCGCAACATGTTTAATGGCTTTTTCATAAATATAAGTCAAAATCACTGTAGAGTCATTTTTAATGGAGTTTTTTGCTAAACAATTTCTAAGGTCATCTTCTGCAGGAAATTTGTAAAGAGTGGATTCTCGTAAATCTTCTTTTAAAGATTGTATAACAGTTTCATGATTAGATTGATTTGTAGCAAATATGTCTACACTCATTACTGTTTCTTTAACCTTATCCATAGCTTTAGCAAAAAAAGAGGGAGTTTCATCTGCTGCCAAATGATCAATTGCCATAGGTGTTATTTCATCTTCTAACCAACTTTCTAAAGTTTCGTCAGGTGAAGGTAAATGTAAACGTTGCGGTTTACAGACATCGGAACATTTTGACTCATAAGATTGAAAGGTCAATTGTTGTTCTTTTATTTGATTTTGATGTGTGGTAAAGATATTTCGAGAAGAAATCTGATTTGTGCTTAAAGCAGTTAAACAAGCATAAAACTGTCCTTTTTGTTTTCTGACAATATTTTGTTTATCTGTAATGTTATCTTCCTCTTTAGCTTCTGGAAAAATGTCATTTCCTGTAGGTAATAAATAGTAAGTCTGTAACGTCATTGTAAAAGTTATTTCAGAAGACATATTGTTCCTGGTTTAAGTTTAGTTAAATTATTTTGGAATAGGAATCGGTTTAGATATTGTATGTTTAGAAAGAGTACTGAAATCTAAAGTTTCTACTTCTTGTGCTGTTCTACGGACTGCTTCAAAAACTGGCTTAGTGTGTATGTTGGTTGGGATTCTATTAAAATAGTCAGCTCGCTTTTTGTTTGCAAAATCTAATTTATGTTTATACGAATCAGGAGATAAACCGTCTTCAAGGGGTAATGGATCTAATTTATCCCAATTTTGTTTTTCCAAATCAATGATCATCTTATCTATGCCTAAAATTTTATTTTTTAAGGTTTCTACTTGAGTTAGTAGCAAATCGATTGTTTGGTCTTTGGATTGAATAACTTCGTCTTTAGAGGCAATCACAATATCTTTACCTTGAAGACTTGTTTGTAACGTTTGATTTTCTTTTTTTAAAGTTTCTATTAGAACTAAGTCTGTTTTTTGCTTCCCTTTTATAGTTTCGATATTACTTTGTAGCAAATGACTCGTTTTTGCAAGAGTGGCTTGAAATTGGTCAAGAGCCTCTTCCTTTTCTTGAAGGTGAACTTTTTCAATTTGCTGAAGAAGAGTTGTTTCTTGATTTGTAAATGATTTGATCATGAGTTTTTGTTGGTTAAATTTTGAATGTATAATTTAAGGTGCCGCCAATGCTGCCAGCTTTCAATGAGAAACCTGTGCTTGCAAGAATATGTGAACCAATCATACAGCCTGCTGCAACCCCGCAGACCTTCAACAATCCCTTAAAAAAACCTTTTTTTCTTTTTTTGGCTTGTTTTCTTAAATTGTTATGAGCTATCTGCAAATGTATAAGCTCCACTTTTAACTCCTCAGTCTTTTTGTCTAAAACGATTAATCGTTGTTTTAAAAGTTCATTTTCTTCTTCAATTTCTTTAATTTCATTAGAAATTTTGACTGTTACTTGTTTTACGATATCTTCTAATAGCTTTTTTTGTTCATCGGAAGATAGTTTTAACAACTCTAATTTTTCAAAATAGGGGAGAAGTTGACTCGTAATATTTTGCTTTTCTTCTGCTAAAAGGCATAAATTGCTATTCATGCTAGCAGTTAAATTGCTAAGGGTAAGATTGGCTTGCGCAATAACATTTTGTACTGCAGGCGATAATGAACTTTGTTGTAAAGCTATAATTCTTTTGCCCATCTTTGTCGGTAAGATCGGAGCGCATCTGTTGCTGAGTAAACCATCATAAATTTCTTGAATATCAGGATCTGGATGCCAGGCATTATGATCGGCTAACCATTTTACAAAATAAGAAGCAATAAAATGATCCTCTAAAGAGGTAACAGGTTGCCAATCTTTTAGCCTTTCTAATTCATTTTTAACTTCCTCACTTTGAAAAAAATAAAAGGTAACAGTTAAAGATATTCGGCTGTATGTTTTGCCATCATTGCCTATAAAACATTCTTGATCTAAAGGGCATGTTAAAATAGGGTCGATTAAATAGTCTTTTAATAGTGCTATTCTATTTTCTAAAACCCTTGATAATGCTTCTTCTCTTAACTTTAAGCTTTTTTCAAAATCATCTGCCCAAGTTTTTAATAGAAGGGTCAATTCGTCGTTGAAATGAGAATAAGTGTTAAATAATGCTTTCATAGATTGCAGCTCTATTTGCAGCTTTTGCAATTCTCCTTGCTCTATTCTTCTTGGAGCTGTTTCTATGAGAGTTAGTTGGGTTGATAAGTGGGAAAAGTTTGAATTCATAAGGTTTTTTTGTTTCTTCTTTCAATAAATCGATTCGTGCTATCTAAAAGAGAATTTTCTAAACCATAGGTTTGAGCGCCATATTTTTTTAAGGTGTGTGTCATTTTAGTCACTTCTGTTCTTAAGTAATTAGCTTGCTGGATTTGCATGATAATATTTGACGTTACTGTTTCAATATTTTCCTTAAGGCGCGTATTATCTTTTTTCACTTGAGCTAACTGACCTAATAAAATCATTGTCGCCGGAGTAATGTCTAGAGAGGAATTTGTCTTGATATTTTGAAAGAGGCTTTGAATAATTTTTATATCTTCTTCCGTATCTATCTTGAGTGCATTTACAAGTTCATTCACACAGTTACTAGCAATGCTTAAACTTTTATTCGTTAATTCTTCTAAAGCTTTGTTTTGCTCATGGGCAAATCCTTCCTGTAAACCAATTTCTGTTCTTTGCACTAATTGATCAATTCTACTTGTTGGTTCCATCTAAATTTTTTTTAATAACCTTTTTATATTGTTTTGTTGTTTTTTGAAAAGTTCTTCTAATGGCAAAATGGTTTGCCCCATATCAGCAAACGTTTGATTATTAGCTAAATTTTGTAAGGAAACTTGATCGACTTTTTCTTTTAAGAGCATGAATTTTTTTATAGCTTCTTGATTACTAAGATTGGCATCATTTTGAATAGAAACCAATTCTAACTGCAATTGTTCACACGTGTTTTTTGCGGCAACATGTGTCTCTTTTCCTATTTCTTCAGCTTTTTGCAAAAATTGGTAAAGCGTTTGCTTTATTTTACCTATTAAGTTGTGAAAGATTTTTTCTTTGAAGTCTGCGTTTTTTTGACTTTCAAGAACTAATTCAATCATTTTGTCAATTGGAAGTGTGAAAAAGAAATCTTTTAAAAAAAAAGTATATTCATCCTGGAGTTTTAAAATATCTTCTTGTGTTTTCTGCTGGCCAGAATAGTGCCAAAAATGTTTGGTGAAGCAATCAAAAACGAAATGACATAGTTTATGCGCTTTTTCAAGGTTGTCTCTATCTTGATCGTTTAATTTAAGTTGCTCAACTTCTTCGATCCACTCATCAATATTTTTTCTATCTTCACTAAAAAGTTGAAGCTTTTGCAGTTTTTTAAAAAAGGAGAGGAGGTTAAATTGAAAATTTTTGGGTATATAGTATTTTTCTACTTCTTGTTTATTACAATAAGTCTCTAAAAGATGAAGTAAATACTCTTGCGCTTGTTTAGCTTCTAGTGGTTTTAAAACAGTGAAAATAAAATTTAAACTAGATGTAATTAATCGTTGTGAATCATTAACTTGGGCTAATATTTTTCTTTTTTCTTCTAGCAAAAGGGTAGCTTGTTGAGGATAGTCGTTTTGCAGAATTTCAAAGTAAGTATTGAGCTCCTGCTCTATTTTTCTATCAATTGAAACAAGAGTAATTACCTTAGTTGTATTTATAATTTGCGTAGTCATCTATTCACCTACAGAATTGTGCATCCACCGCCGCCTCCACCGCCACCATTGTCTCTAGAATGGAGTTGCTGACTTAAATGTGCGTTAGCATTCGCTAAGTTTTGATTTTTTACCTCTAGATTTGCGATAACAACGTTTTTTACAGTATTGTCTTCAGCTAATTGTTTAACTTGTCCACTAATTACGGCTATATCCTTAGCAAGGACTTCATTGATAGCTTGTCTTTGCTTAATTTCTTTGGTCAAAACTTCAGTTGTTTCTTCAAAATCCGTTTTCATTGTTGCTAAGAGAGTATTATTGTTAGCAATGCTTATTTGCGTTTGTTCTTCACATGTTTTTTTTGTTTGCTCCATGCTTAGAATTAATTCAGATAAAATAGCTAACTGTTTTTCCGCTTCCTCTTGCCTGCAAGCAAGCTGTTTTTTTTCCTCATTAGTCTTTAAGATCATTTCATATAAGCCTTTCCAAAAAATATCTCTTAACTGAAAAGGTAACTTATTTCTCCAGTCTATGATTTCTTGGGCAAGTTCATGAGACATTGCTTCTTTTATTTTATGTTCTGTTAAAAAAGGTGTGGATATGGTTTTATCAAGTAAATCTGTCACTTGATTTTTATTCCAAGTGTGTTCATCGTTCAAAAGTTGTGGCTCGGTTAAAAGCTCGCCATTAAGATCAGACGTAAGTATTTTAGCACTCATTTCTGCAATTAAATCCATGACCTTTTTTGCTTCAAAATTGTATAATTGTTCTTTAAAACGAGTATGCCATTCATTCAATTTTATCGATAAAGGATCTTGCCAATTGATATATTTATCAAAAATCTTATCTAACTCGTCTGTTAAGTAATGCAGACTAAATGTTTGACCAAACACTTCAATGTCAAGGTTTTGGGTTTTAACGGAAAGTGACATATGTTAATACCTAATAATTATATTTTTTCAAAAATGCTTTAATTCTATTTTCCATTGATAAGGGTTGCTTTCATGCTATAATGAAAGCTGCAAGTCTTTTTGGTGTTGTTATTTATAAGTCAATGACATTTTCCCAGTTATTGTAGGTTTGTATTTATACGTTAACGACATCTTTCCTGTTATTGTAGGCTTATATCCATAAGATAGAGACATACGAGAATTCTTTGATTTTTGAACAGGAGTATTAACTTGTACTTGTTTTGCTTTTTGCGCTTCTTGTTGCTTTTTTTCTTCTAGCATCTTTTTTTGCTTTAGCTCTGCTTCTTTTCTTTGCTTTTCTTGCAATGTCTTTTGTTCTAATTCTTTTCGCTTAAGCTTAAGTTCAGCTTCTGCTTTATTCTTTTTTTCTTGTTCTGATGCGATAAACAATTGATTATTTGCTAGTTGCTGATTTTGTAATTCGTTTTGCACTTGTAAGGTTTTGATAAGACCTTGCTGAGATTCTTCTTTTATTTGACAAGTTTCTTTATTAGCAGCTAGGTTGGCTTTCAAAGTGCTATTTTCGTTTTCTAATGCAGCAATTCTATCTAATAGAGCTTTTTGTGTTTCTTGAGCGGTTTTTGCTAGAATAGTAACCTTGTCAACAACTTGATCTAAGGTTTGGCTGCGCTGATCTAAGGCATCTGCCTTTTCAGTCAAACGAATTCGTTCTAGATTTAATAATACGATTTGTTCTTGATTGCTATAATTTTGATTAGTTGCTAATGCGTCCATAACAATTACTTTAATTTATTATTAGTAATATTTTTGTTAAAAAGATAATATAGCAAAAAATATTATTCAATAAGCTTTTTTGGTATAGTTAACCTAAAAAAAATAAAATATTTTGCAATATATAGTTAAATCAAAAGTAATATGATTACTATTCAGAGTCAGGAAACGAAATATGCAGCCTATTCAAAAACCATTCTTAAACAATTACAATAATAGTTTTTACACTATTAAAAATGATGTCATTGAAAATGCAAAAAAAGAATTTGCTAATCATGAATTAGCTTCTGATATTATTAACGAAATAGTTCATATTTTAAATACCTATGATGGTAATAGTTTGTATTTATCAGAAGTGGTTGTCTTAGGGAAAAGTATGATAATTGATCAGATTGCAGAAGAATTTATAAAACGACAATCGAAAACCTATGGTTTTAACTATAGCTATTGTTAAAAAATTGCTAACTTAAATTAAATAAATTTCCTTATTAAATGTCTATTTCCACGCTGTAACAATAGTGGCTTTACCTCCTTTTACAGTTGTAGAATAACTTGATTTCTTTACAAACCCTGTTTTGGTGGTGCGTGCCGCTAATTCCTTGGCTTTTAATTCTTCAGCTTTTTGTTTCCCTTCTTGTAATCTTTTTTGCTTTAATTCTTCTTTTTTTCTTTTTACTTCATGGTCAATTTTTAGCTTGAGTTCTTCTTTTGTTAGCTTAAGCTCATTCGCAATTTTAATTTTTTCTTCTTGTTCTAGCTTAATTATACTGAGATTATTTGTAATTTGTTGATTCTGCAATTCGTTTTGTACTTGCAAAGTTTCGATTTGTTCTAGCAAAGATTTTACTTTTATCTGGTAAGTTTCTTGATTATTGGTAAGATTTGCTTTCAAAGTACTATTTTCGTTTTCTAGTGCAGCAATTCTATCTAATAGAGCTTTTTGTGTTTCTTGAGCGGTTTTTGCTAGAATTTTCACTTTGTTAACCACTTGATCTAAGGTTTGACTACGCTGATCTAAGGCATCTGCCTTTTCATTTAAATGAATTCGCTCTTGATTTAATAATAAGATTTGTTCTTGATTGCTATAGTTTTGGTTTGTTGCTAATGGGTTCATGTCAATTACTTTAATTAGTCATTTGTAATATTTTGGTTAAAAAGATAGTATAGCAAAAAATTAATAATCAATAAGGTTTTCTGTTCCTTTTTATAAATTATAATAACCTCTGTGAAATAAGTTGCAACTATAGCTTAATAAAAAAATAAATATAAATTGCCATTTAAAATCAGGAAAAAAATATGCAGCCGGTTCAAATGCCATTTCCAAGTAATTACAATAATAGTTTTTTTGCTATTAAAAATAATATCATTGAAAAAGCAAAAAAAACATTTTATAACTATGATTTGAAGACGATATTTTAGGCGAGATCAAGGTTATTCTTAATACTTACGACGTTCAAAAAGTATATCTAGATAGATCTGAAATTTTTTTAGATCCTAATGAAGTTAGAAAATATAAAATAATTGACGATTGTGTTTTACAATTTATCAAAGATGAATCAAAAATATATCATTTTTCCTGGAGAATTGAACATTAATATAGAAACTTGCTATGCAATCAAAATTAAATTTTCTACTTTCATTAGCTTTTTCTAACATTGTAAATATAATTGAATAATTCTTTAAATGAAGAACAATTACAAATGTATTTAAAAGTAATTTATTACCAGATGTTAAAAGTAGCATTATTTAAAGAAAAAAACAATTTTAAATGTTAGCTTTAAGTTTTAGGAAAAATAAATCGTGTTAGTTCTTCAATAGTATTTGCAGGTCAGACTTTGATGGAAATAGTTTGTATCTACTAGAAGTTGTTTTAAAAGTATGTTTTAGAAGTAACCAAGTTGTCATAGACTTTATAAAACCATAATCAAAACCTAGTTTAATTATTGCTATAATTAAAGAATTTTAGTTCATTTATGTCCACCATTGATACTGCCGAAGGACAGAGGTGGACACAGTGGATGAAAAAATGAGCAAAATAAAAGACTTGTCTTTCTTTTAAAATTGATAACCTAATCCTCCCCCAAAGGTAAATCCACCAATTTGAATATTTCTTGTGTATATGCGGGAATTTCCACTGTGAAAATGAGTCTTAGCGTAAGAATATTCTCCAAAAACATCGATTGATAATTGGTCACATAATAGGAATTGAAGCCCTGTATTGACAAAAAAACCAACCCCACTTTTTGAGTTGTTTTTATTAACGTAGGAAGAACGGTTGTGTTGGTGAATATAGAACACACGAGGGCCGATAGCAAAATAATATTGCATATTTTCATTTATAGCATATATAGGCTTTATACCAATATTTACAGGAACAGACCAGAAAGACGTTCTTTGATGTCCATTGATAGATCTGCCTGATTTATGAAAATATTCTATTGCGCCATAGGCATCTAAGCTCCATTTACTCAAATTCCAAACCGGATAAGAGGCGCACAATTGAATATCGAAGCCCCCTTTATTATAGATCTTACGCATTTTAGAGTTGGAGAAAAAGTAATAACCGGTTTTGACCTCTAAGGATGGCTCAGAAATACACCTGAAAGGTACTGATTCTTGGATTAGCTCTTCACAAAAATTTTGAGCCATTAATCTCGTTGATGAAAAAGCCAATAAAATAAAAAAAAGATTTTTGAACCTAGATAGTCGTTTCATTATTTTGTGTCCTTAGGTGTAATGGTAACAGTGACGGGAGAGCTTTCGTTTCCTATTGAATCAAAAGCTGTAACTGCATAGATATAGGAAGCTCCTTTCTTTCTACTATGGTCTTTATAGGAAAAGGTCTTGGCATCTACCACTGCAATTTTCTTTTCGTTGCGATAAATAAAATAACCAATAGCCTGAGGCGATGGACTAGGTGTCCATTTTAATTGATTATATAGTTCATATTCTAATCCAAAATCATTTTTCTTTTGTTTACCCAAAAGATTCGATGGAGGGGCTAAAACGCCAGGAGGAGGAGGTGGTGGGGGAGGAGATGGGGGTGAAGGAGGTGGAGGTGGCGGTGGGTAACCTAAAAAATTCAACTGTACGAAAGTTGGATTCACAATTGGCAAATAGGAAAGCGTATAATTGGGTATCGGTCCTGAAAATGTCACGAAATCGAACGTACCAGTGATTGCAGATGAGGTGAGTAAAGTGTATGTTCCGGGTTGAACATTTGGATCTAAATCGATCTGTAAAGTACCAGCTAAAGATGCTGGTCCATTAACAGCTACAACAGATGGCGAGCTAGTAGAATCGATAGTGCTTTGAACAAGGCTACCAAGGGTATTGGTGCTTGGGTTAGCCGGATTTAAAATCAAGCTACCTAAAGTAAGTGTTCCGGCGACATCTGGAAAAATGGTTCCTGAGTTAACAAAAACATCTCCAGTCAAGGTCCCACTTCCACTTAAAGTACCTCTTTGAGGGCTAAATCCAATATTTCTACAAACATAAACAGGCGCTTGATTAATGACTCCATTCACTTTAAAATTGGCATTATTAATAAGTATATTGCCTTGATAATTAGTTGTCCCATTGTAAACTATCGTTCCGTTGCCTTTGACTTGGACACTTGTTCCCCCTAAACCAAAAACTTTGTCATCGGTAAAGGAAACTTGGGAACCAAGTGTCAAAAGATCATTCGTATCTTGTGCAACAAGTGACAAAGTAGATCCTGTGCGTAAGAAAATACTATTTCCAACAGCCGATCCATCAAGCCCATCAGAAGCTCCTGGACCTCCAGTACCATGAATTCCAGCTACGGTAGTATTATTTGTGGTATTAAAAGTAGTTGGTATTCCTGCAAAGGCTTGTATGGTAAAATTTAAGCTGCTATCGACAAAAATAGCGCCTCCGAGGCCGCTTCCACCGCCTCCTCCACCACCTCCAAAGCCTGCTCCAAAATTAGTGGACCCGTTTCCTCCAGTACCACCTCCGAGAAATCCAAAATCTAATCCTCCAAGGCTTAAGGAGCCATTCGAGGGGCCACCGCCACCACCGCCACCACCGCCTAAAGAGTTTCCCCCTTCAGCCGAAATAAAACCAAATGAATCTGCACCACCTCCTCCGCCTCCGCCTCCGATGCCTCCGGAGCCTCCTTTTACGGTATAAGATGGGTCAGCAGCACCAGTGCCAGCTCCTCCTCCACCTCCACCGCCATATCCGCCGCTTCCAGCTTGTCCATCAATGCTGTTTGAGGCAAATGTTAGAACAACGCCGGCACCTCCGCCTCCGCCTCCATCCCCTCCATTGCCACCGGAGGGGGTAACGCCTCCGCCTGGGGGTAAATTGCCTAAGGCTATTAAACCGTTAGTTCCAGAGCTTCCTCCTCCACCGCCGCCTGAGTCGGCAGATCCACTATTAGCGTCCCCACCGCCACCTCCGCCGGCATTGTTTCCACCACTACTCCCTCCAGCTCCAGTACCTGCGATAATGGCAAGACCATACCCATTTCCGTTTAAGCCTATACCTTGATCTGGACCGCCATGACCTAAATTCGTAAGTAGCCCTATGGTAGCGCGAGATCCAATTCCACCACCTCCACCGCCTCCGCCTCCAAGTACATCAGCGGAAGAAAAGTTTACGTCTCCACCGTTTCCACCAAAACCTCCACCACCACCTCCTCCAGTGCTTCCAGTTGTTACAATAGAACCGCCATTGCCGCTAAAGCCTCCGCCACCTCCTCCACCTTCATTGCCAGTAGAAGCAGATCCTATATAGCTACCTCCATTTCCTCCAATGGCAGAACAGTTATCAATGGCAACATTTAGCAAAGTAATCGATGGGTTTGAGCCAAATAAAAATGTTTGAGGTGCATAAATAGCGCCTCCGGCGCCCATGCCGCCACCACCACCTGAAATTCCGTCTCCTCCATTACCCCCTTTAGTGGAAAAATTTTGAAACACGATGTTTTGGATGGTTACATTTCCAATAGGTACAAATAAGCCGCTATAAGTGCCATTACCATCAAGTGTGACAGTAGGAATAGATCCAGGATTGCCGATCGTAATATTCACAGGATTTGCAGAGTTATTGATGATAGGTAAAATTCCATTAATTTGAATTGTCATGGGGAAGGCAAATACTATCGCGTAATCATCGGGTGTTATATTCAAATTTTGATTCATAGAGTTCAAGCAATACCTAAGATCGCCAGCTTCTCCTATTCCACCCGGATTATTATCGGAGCTTAATGTTACATTAAGTGTTGTTAAAGCAAATAAAGAGCGAGTAAAAAGTAGGAAAAACGTTAAAAATCTGAGCATGATTGACCCTTAAAAAATTTTTTTACATCCTAGCTTTTGTATAGGAATTATTCAATCTTTTAAGTTTGGCAAAGGGGATAATTCAATTTTTTTTTGTTCAAAGTAAGGTCTCATAGCAAATGCTATTGTTGCATAACGGGTATTGCCGCTTTGTGTGACAATGTGTGGCGTTGGATAAAAGGAAAATTCAGTTAAAAGGGCTCCTGGAATAAGTAAGTTTGAGCTTTGATTTGGTAATTGAGAAAACTCTCTTAACGGGGAAATAAAATCCTCTTTAAGGTAGGAAGTTTTATAAGGAGATAAGAGGAGTGCTTCATTATTTGTGCTATCGAGAAAGATTGAAAAGGCTGTGCCATCATAATGGGGTTTTGTAGCATCGTAACTTGGTAAATATTTGATTGTTTTAATTAAAATAGGGGCTTGATTTGTGGAATAAAGAGTTTCCAAATCAAGAGCTGTTACAGCTTCTTTAATTAAAGATAGGCTACTATTATGTATATTGCGACAACTTTTAAAAAAATTAAGAATTTCTGGTATTTGGGTTATTTCTGGATAATAATGACAAATAAATGCGTCTAAATCAATTGAATAATAAAAACTAATTTGTCCTCTTTTACCTTTTTGTGATTCGTCGTAAAATCCAAAAAAGTCAGTGGAATAGTAATTTCTATGCTTTGTGCGAAGAAAACGCTCTTTTGCTATGTGTAATTTTTGGGTCCAAATAGGATTTGTCTGCAGGAAAAAAATGAGTTCATCGAAATGACTATAAAGAGAATTGAAATTCTCTCTACTAAGTTGATTATTGCAAATTTCGACATAGCCATCTTTTTTAAGTTGTTCAGCTAAAGGTAAAGCAAAATTTGTTTGAAATAGAAGTAAGAAATAACTACAAAGAAAACAAAAATTTTTGAACATCATGGATCAACTTATAAGTATCTATTGGTAAATTGTCAAATTTTAAAGAATTTTGCGTAATTTATTTTTGCTTATCCTGTTAATTCTTATCTGGGAAAAACTTGAATAAGCTAAATAAAAACTTATTAGATTGATGGATAAAGTAGTATTTTTGAACTTTTAACTCCTGCAAATGATTCTTTCAATCCTAGCTTTAAGTATGCTATTCTTTTTCAACTTCAAAATTAGTATAATTCCTAAATGAAAAGATTGTCATTTTATAAGGAGAAACCTTTTTTATATGACGCGTAAAATTATTCATATTGACATGGATGCTTTTTATGCTGCTATTGAGCAAAGAGATTTTCCTGAGTTAAAGGGAAAGCCTGTAATTGTAGGAGGTTCACCTGAGTCTAGGGGAGTTGTAGCTACAGCTTCATATGAAGCTAGAAAATATGGGATACGATCCGCGATGCCTTCCGCTACAGCACGTCGTTTATGTCCCCAAGCTATTTTTATACGTCCTCGCTTTGATGTATATAAAAATGTTTCAGCTCAATTACACGAGATTTTTCAGGAATACACTGATTGCATTGAGCCTTTAGCCCTTGATGAAGCTTATTTAGATGTAACCACTAACAAGAAAGATGAAAAGTCTGCTACATATGTTGCAAAAAAAATTTTAGCGCAAATTCAATATGAAACTAACTTAACTGCAAGTGCTGGGGTCTCCTTTAACAAATTTTTAGCAAAATTAGCTTCTGGTTGGAGAAAACCTAATGAAATTACCATTATCACCCCTGAGAAGGCTCAAGGGTTTGTCAATAAACTTCCAATAGGGGAATTTTATGGTGTAGGTAAAGCCACCGAAACCAAAATGTTAAACTTAGGAATAAACAACGGTAAGGATTTACAAGATTTTGGAGTTGATCGCTTGATAACCTATTTTGGCAATAAGATGGGAAGATTTTTTTACAATCTTTCCCTTTGCAATGATGAACGTCTTGTTAATACTTTTCGAGAACGAAAATCAATTGGCAAAGAATCCACTTTTCAGCGTGATTTAAGTGGTGAGGAAATAATCAAAACAGAAATAGTTAAGTTAGCTAAAATTGTGTGTGCAGAAATGCAATCCAAAAATCTCTTAGGAAGGACAGTGCAACTAAAGCTTCGTTATGCAAATTTCAAAACTATCACAAGAAGTCGTTCCCTTGAAAAACCGACAAATTCCCTAGAAGCTGTTCAAGAGGTTCTTTTAACCCTATTAAAGCAGACTTTAATTGATATCGATCCTATTAGGCTATTAGGTGTAAGTATCTCATCTTTTGGTGAAAAAAACACAAAACCTAGACTTTCTGCTCTCGAACTATTCGAGCACTACAATCTAGAATTTTAAGTGCTTGTTTAACTAATATTGAGTTTTTGAATGATAGATTCTTATGTGAATCAAGTATGATAATAAGATTTATTGCAGTATTGTTTTCTTTTTTGTAAAGTGCTATTGTTCTCCAACTATCTTAAGAGGCTTTATGAATGCCATTTCCACACAACTTAAGTCTTTTGTCTCTATATTACCAAAGCCAAGTTTACAAACGAAAATTGCGAACAAATTTTTTGCAAAACCTTATGCTAGCTTCCCAATTGTAAAAGATCCAAATGCCATTGAAATATCATTTAAAAAGAAAGTAAATGTGACTTCATGGAAATTAGATACACCTTTAGAACTAAAAGAACATAAAAAACTTATTGCTCAAACAATAAAAAAAAATTCAGATCGAGAACTTGTCGATATTTTTGTTAAAAAATTTTGGTTTATCAGTTCTTTTGACAAAAAAAATTATCCTACCGTAGTTGGTGTGATTAAAAATAAAAAAGCTTTTAGTTCTCGTTCTGATAAATACTTACTCTTTATGGATATGCCCATCAAATTAGTAGGTAAGGGATGGCAAATTCCAAATGAATTAGAGCCATATAGAGAAGTTATAAAAAAAAGCGCTGATTTTGAAAAAACAATCAATCCATATTTCAATGGTTGCAATGTTTATATTACGATTGATCAAAGACCTGTGAAACCGAATGAATCTCAAAGACGCCCTGGCTGGCATGTTGATTCATTTATAAATAAAGAAACTAAAGAGGATGAAGTAAAAGCATATAAATTTATTGAAACAGATAGTATTTATTTAGTATCCGATTCCATCCCCACTCAATTTTGCCCAGGTCCTTTTTCTTTTGGAAAACTGAATCCAAATGACACAGAAAAGGTATTACAACATTTTGAAACATTGGCAAAAGATAAAGAAATTATTACTTATGCTCCCTATACTTTAGTAAGGATGGGTCCTGAATGTGTTCATCAAGTGGGCTTTAACAAAACCAATAAAACAATCAATCGTACTTTTGTAAAAATTACTTATAGCCAGAATTTCTTAAATCGACAAGGAAATGGGTTAAATCCCTTATTCGATGTTAATTGGCCTATGTATCCTAGAAATGCGGACAAAAGAAATCACGTAAATATAATAGGGGATTATTTTCCAGATAGTGCAGATTATCAATTGCTTAATGATATGCAATTGCGAAATTTATTTAAAAAAAATCCCAAAAAAGCTGTCAAAGTAGCTTCTATTAATGCAATTCTGGCAACTCCTGGTGAAATTTTACAAACGAGTTACAATGGTTTTGCTACAACCGTTAATATAGCAAAAGTTGGAGATTGGAAAGTCACTTCACCTTGTGGCGATCAATATTTTTTATCCTCAGAGACTATGCAAAAAATCTATCGGCCAGGTAAAAATGGTACTTTTATTCCAAAAGATAGTGAAGTTTTCTTTGTTAAAATTACAGAAAAAATTAAATTGTTGGCCCCATGGGGGAGTCTTCAGTTTTTACGACCAGGCGATTTTCTTGTAAAGCGACAAGGAGAAATCTATGGTATTCTTCATGATGATTTTGTAAATGCTTATACCCTTTTGGATTAATAATTTAATTGTGGAATTTAAACTAAAAGATAATTACTATATTAGTTCAACTAATAAATAATATGTATGAAACGCACATCTTTTCTATATATATTGTTCTATTGCTTTAATATAGTTTCGTCAGTTGAAATCCCACCATCTGTTTTATTTCAAGTAGAAAATAGAGGTATAGTAGCTTTATCTCCAGATGGAGACCAAATTGCCTACTTTTCTCAAAATGCAAATGAAAATAATTGTTTATATATCAAGAAAGTTTTTTCTGGGGATAAAGCTTTAGAAATTCCTTTTTCACAAGCGACTGATATAAGAGAAGTATTGTGGCAATATGATAATCAACATTTGTTAATTACAGCGGATAATCATGTTGATATGAATGTACGTCTTTATCAAATTGATACTTCAAGGGCAACTATTCGAGAATTAATAGATGATCCTGTAGTTTATACTAAAATTATCGCTTATTCTGCCAATTATCCAGATCTACTACTGGTACAATTGTTTCCTATAAAAGTTGCAGAAAAAGATTACAAAGTTCCAGACCTGCAATGTCTCAATTTGAAAACTGGAGAGTTAGGTATACATACGTGGAATCCTGGAAATATTGGTTTTTGGGGTATTGATAAAAATTTGGTATTGCGTTGTACTTTAACGGAAGATTTGCAAAACAATATTAGTATCAATAATGACAAAACCACAATTCTTACAAAAAAACGAGAAAATCCAAAAGAGTTTTCAACATCTCCCTTTATTGGATTTACGAATGATGGAAATCACGTTTACTTATATAGCAACTATAACAATGACACTATCCGTTTACTAAAACTGAATATAAAAAATGGAAAACATGAGGTTATAGCAGAAGATCCTGAATATGATTTTACAAATTCTCACCTATTTGATCATGAATGCGGGGAAATTTTATTAGCAGGCTTATTTAGAGAAAAATTTACCTCCCAATTTTTTGATCCAAAAATTGAACAAGATTATAAGGTTTTAAGGAAAAAGCTTAATGGAACCATTAAAATTTTAAGCATAGATAAATTTAAAAAGAGATGGTTAATCCTTCAAGAGGCAGATATTGAACCCCCTTCTTATTATATTTATGATTGTACAATCGATCAATTAGAACTAGTTTTCCAAGAAAATGAAGAAATTAGAAAGTATGAATTATGCAATACTGAACCAATTCATTTTATGGCTCGCGATGGAAAGAAAATCTTCTCTTATTTAACGTTGCCAAAAGAAAAAGCAAAAGGCGCTGTCATTATTGTTCACGGCGGACCGTGGCAAAGAGAAAAATGGCAATTCAATCCTTTAGTTCAAGGCTTAGCAAATAGAGGCTATGCAGTTTTGCAGATTAATTATCGAGGATCATTTGGTTTTGGAAAAAAATATCTTCAAGCTGCCTTTTTAAGAATGGGAGATAATGTGCTTAACGATATTATCGATGGAAAAAATTGGCTAGTATTAAAACATGCTATTGATGAAAAGAAAATTGGTTTAATAGGACATAGTTTTGGTGGGTATATTGTATTGTCAGAATTAGCGTTTCATCCAGAAGAATTTTGTTGTGCTATATCAATGGCGGGAATTAGCGATTTAACTTGGATCGGTAAAATGAGTGGGATAGGAGCTAATTGGTGGCACCAATACTTTGGCAAAGAAGAAAATTTTTTGAAAAATATATCACCTTATTATCATGCTAATAAAATAACAAAACCGCTACTGATTATTGATGGTGAAAATGACCAAGCAAAATATAAAGGAGATAGTCTTTTACCTTTCTTAACGCATAATAAAGATGTTAAATCAATTGTTTTTTCTAATGAAGGTCACGTTATTACTAAACCTTCAAATAAAGCGCAATTATTTCTGATCATTGAAGGTTTTTTAAAAAGGTATATGCTACTTGCGAGATAGTATAAACAAATATTTCTTATCTCTTAAACCAGAAGGATGGATTTTCATTATCTTCGTTTTTTTGGTTAGACATAGTATTTGCAATTAAGAAAAGTTGTTTGTTGTGCATTTCATCTGGTAAGTCAACGATCGAATTTCCCATAAACAAAAAAGTATCTAGGTTTAACTGACCAATTTCTTTTGGCAAAGAGGAGATTTGATTATCAGCTATTACAAGGGTCTTTAAATTTTTTAGATTGCCAATTTCATGAGGTATATCTTTTAGCTTATTTTCAGGTAGCCAAAGTTCTTCTAAACCTTGGATTGCAAACAATTCAGCAGGGATTGATGTCAGTTGGTTATGGTTCAGACCAAGCATTTTTAAGTTTTGAAGATTTTTTATGTCAGGCTTAAGACTCGTTATTTCATTATTGTTAATCGTAAGAATTTGAAGGGATGTTAGTTGGTAAATTACGTCTGGGATATCTTTAAAACGATTGTTACTTATATCGATCGATCCCAAATCTTTTAAATTTAAAATTGTGTCGGGGAGTTCTACCAAATCATTAAATTCTAAAACAAGTACTTTCAAACCTTTTAATTCACCAATTTCTGGTGGCAGAAAGCAAAAATGATCCCTACTTGATAAATCTAATAGTCGAATTTGGTTTAGTGGTTCTTTTTTATGTTTAATAAGAAAATCCCATATCTTTCTATAATAGTCAGGATCGTTTTGATCTATTTTTATTTCTTCTTGGCTAATCAGCTTTTGACGTATAACTTCATTTATCACTGTTGTTACAAAGGATTCAAAATTTTCAACTTTGACAATTTCGGTAGCTTGTTGAATGTTCTGTATAAGAATATGATAATGATTCCATTCCCAATTTAATTTTTCTTCATCTTCATTTTCAGGACCTTTTATATCGCAATCCAATCGTTTGGCTTCTTCGTGCAAGATATTGACTAAGCGCATAAATAATTGTGCGGGGTGCATTGAATCACTATTTTCAACGACTATTTTTTCTAAAGATGGATAACTTTTTGCAATTTCCGAATTAGTTTCTTTAAATATGTTTGTTATATGTGCATGTGTAACTTTATTAACATTGGCTGATGTTTCTTTAGAAAAATTTAAAATCAAACTAATGGCTTCGGGTGGAAGTTTTAAAAAATTTGATGCTATATAAGGATTTTTTTTAAGATTTATGTTTGTAAGTTCTAATAAATTTTTTATTTCTTCTGGTATAGTTTTTAAACTGTTATTTTTCAAATTTAATATTTGAAGTCCTTTTAAGAACTTAATTTCGGATGGTAAAAACTTTAGCTCTTTATCTGATAAATCCAAACGTTTAATTTGTGCAAGTTCATCTACTTTATTTGTTGTTAAAAACTCCCAAACTTTTTCATGGTAAGAAGGATCTGAAGGATCAATGCTTATTTCATCGTCTTGAATTAAATCTTCATCAATAATACTTATGAGAACTGCATCTACAAATTTTTTAAAATCATCAACTTGTTGCGATTCTGTTTTTTCCTTGATTTTGTTAATTAAAGTTTGATAATGGCTCCATTCCCATTTTAATTTTTCTTGCTCTTCCTCAGGTGCTTCAATATTACAATCTAATCTATCTGCTTCTTCATGCAGTATATTTACTAAATGGATAAATAGTTTTATGGGGGAAATATTATTTTTTTCGATAGTTACGACTTCCGCTAAAGGGGGGTATAATTTTGCTATTTGTGAATTTTTGTCATAAAAAAACTGAAGAGCTAATTCATTCATTTTTTTATCAACAATGACCGATGGTTCTTTTGAAAACTCTAATATTTGAGTGATAATTTCATTGGGTAAGTTTTGTATATTGAAATTAGGTTCCATAAACAATCCTTATAATTATTTTATACTATTATACATTATTATTAAAAAATAAATATATGTTTATGTTTAATTATTTTTTATATTAATAAATTAAATTTTTTATTATAATTTATTATAAATTGAGGATATTTAATTATGGATCCAAGTAATCGAGCAGAAAATTATAAAAATTTACACTCATCTGTTCCAAATAGCGATGGTAAAGTCATAGATGCAGAGAGTGAAAAAATTTCACAAGTTGCAAGCCAGCTTCGAGTTAACAATGATGCTACTTTTTTTATCACTGGAAGGGATGATTACGGAGATAATATGGTCCTTTTGCAAGTGAGGCATTTATCTTCACCTAAAACAATTGACACATCTAATGAATTTGCAAATGAATTAAAAAATTTTAAGTTAATGCTTGAAAAAGCTATAAATGACCTAAAAAAATAAGTAATAAATAAATTTCATAAAATAGCTTTTAGAAAATTCTTCTAAAAGCTATTTTTATTATCTAATTTTAAACTAATGCTTCGTGAGCAGGGAATTCAAATTCTTTTAAGTCCTCAGCTTGCTTAAAGACGGTTAAAATGTTTCTCATAATTCTCTCTGCAATAGAGTAATCTCCACTTTGACTTAAGTCATAAAATTCTGTTGCAATTTTTAGATGAATATCAAAATCTGTTATTCGCATAGACTTTTTAAATACAGCCAAAATTTTTTCATTATTTTTAGTGTGCCTAAAATGTGAAGTTGCAAATTCTATTAGGTTATCTATAGAAAAGAAATTAGTAAAGTCTGGTATTTTTCCAATGATATAAGCTACGGCTTTATCTTGACTCTTCTCAAAACCAACACCTCTAGCAATCATTTTTTTAATGATGCATTCGGTTGGACATTTAATGAAGTCATCGGAAGAACATATAGCTTTGACTTCTTCGTCATCTGGCCTACTATCTATTATATTTTGAGCTATCAATTTGTTATTAAATGGATCGGAAGTGGATGTTGCTTGCATAATTCCTCAGGCGTTGTTCAAATGAATTGATAAAAGAATAGTTTGAGGTGTTATTTTAGAAAAGAAAAAATGATTTAGAAAAATACTTTTTTAAGGTTTAATAGTTTAACAAATTTTATTAAGGTTTATTATGGCAATTGATTCAAGTAAAAATAATTTTTTAGGCTTTGCTAATAAGTATGCAATGCTTTCCTATTACCTTTCTTCAAAAATGGTCGATATTTTAGGAAAGAAACTAGAATCGATACCTGTAGTCGATTTTAATCACAGTACCAATGCATTTAGTTTTTCTCATCAAATTACAATTCTTCGCAATACCGATCGAAAATGGGATTGGCGAATTGCCTTTGTTTTTGAAAAAGTTTATCCAGGTTCAGGAACAAGATCAGTTTCTATACTTTGTTCTGATTATTCCGATGATGAAATTGCTTACAACAATTCAAAAGCTCAAGGTATGCATTGGAAAGAAGAAGAAATTGGCGGTCTTTATTCACCTCATACCTTTCTTTTTGGTAGTACATTATGGGAAAACCACAATGGTTGGAAGGAAGAAGACCTACAAAAACAAAAAAAATTATGGGATGATTTTACAAGTTTTGTTAATGGAGAAAAAGTCTTCAAAAATGAGCTTGGACAAAAATTTTATATACAATTGTGTTAATTAAAAACATTTTAATTGAGTAATTTCATTCTTTTGTATATTAGTCTGTGGCTAAACAAATCAGGATTAGCCATGGACCCTCTGGGGTATCAATTTCTTGTTAATATAAGCCATTACGATGTAGAAAAATATTCTTCTGGCAAATTAGGCTGTTTATACAACTTTTTATCACAAACCATGATCAATACCATAGGGCATGAAAATGCACTCAAAGCTCCTATTCTTACCTTTAATCAAAAATTTGATTCAAATGATATCATAAGTCCTATCACTTTTTTAAAAAATGAGATATGGGAACGAGATTGGTGTGTTGCTCTAAAGTGTATAATTACCTATGAATCTTTCATAGGTAATAAAAAAATTCATAAAGAACAATTTAACCATACTGTTCTCTTAAGGTTCGATTATACCTATTGCTACAAAGGTTTTTATAGTCGCAAAGGTTCTAAAAAGGTTTGGTATGAGATTGCTGCGGATAAAAATTTATTGCCAAACAACTATTGCCTTTTATCGGAGGATTTATTAGAAGATTTTGAAGATTTAAATGGGGAAGAAAAATCTTTGCAGGAATCGTTATGGAGGCAATTTAAAGATTTTTTGAATGGCAAACCCATCGTAAAACAAAGTGATGAGCTTGTAATCACTATAAAATTGTTAAACTAACTTAAAATTTTAAGTTTAAAGACATTTTTTGGAAAAAGATTTTAAGAAAGTATAGAATATTTTTTTGTTAATTTTATGAGTTAAATGTAAGGAATGGAAAATAATATTAGCTCGATCATCAATTTTAATTATTTGCCAATCGAAGTGAAAGAAAATATTTTTTGCTTCCTTCCCTTGAAAGATTTAGTTATAAGCCGTTTTGTTAATAAAAACTTCTATAATCAATGTAATTTTCTTCTAAATCGAATACCTGATAAGTTTGCTGTAGTTGATGCACTTTTAGATGAGAACTGTTACAAAACGGCCTTGCTATCTATTAAGCAATTTAAGTTAGATGAGAAAGCTATTCAAAATAGACTAGTGAAAAAGTTTAATGCGAAGCCTTCTTTAGATCTATTTCTTTTAATAGGATTATTAAACCCGATTAATTCTAGATTTAGACCTTTAGATCTTAAGTTTTCTATAAGAGATATTAATAATTTTAAGACCTTTTTTTCTCAAATAGGAGAAAAATATTTAAAAAGATTAGAAAATTTTTTTTTCTATATAGACCATTTTGGTATGGACTTTGATAGTGCATCTCTTCTTTATTATGCTAAAAAAGCTTTGTACGATCAAAAGATAATAACAGAACTTAAACTTGGCCATAATACCATTTCTACTTTGTCAAAAAATTGCTTAGACTTAAGTGTGTTTTTAGACTTTTTACTAACGACTTACGAAAGACTTACCCTAAAATTTCAAGAAGACATCAAAACTTCTACTATTTATAAACTAGCAAAAAATAATTCTCTAATTGTTTTTTTAGAGCTTGCCTCAAATCAAAAGTACTCATCCTTAATAGAACTAGAAAGGGTTTTTAATGATTCAGATTTTATTTACAACTTTTTCATTTCCTATGTGAGCGGGGCAAACCTTGAAGAATATTTTAGTAATATTTCAAAGTTGAAAAACGATCAAAATCTTAAATTAATAAAAATATTAAACCTTTTTAGTTCCAAGTGTCGTGCACATAATAACAACGAAGATGAATTGAAAAGTGTGAAGTGGATTTTAAGTTTACAGCCTGCAAATACTTGTCCTTCAGATTACTTTAGTTGTGTTTTGCAAGTGATGAATAAATACAATTCCTTTTTGGAATGGTCTCATTTATTGCTATCTATTCCTTTGAAAGCTAAAGAAACAGTTGTTACTTCTATAATTAAACTATATCTTCAAAAAGGAACTCTTCAAGGTTTTTGTAACGCTTTATATTGTTTAAGAGAGCTAAAACTTTCAAAATCTTATTCCCTTTATCAAGAAAAGTCGATCAAAAATTTATGTATTCATGATGAAAAGTGGCAGCTGGACCAAATGGAACTATCAAACAATCTTATAGAAGATTTTGGAGAATTAATTCTTTTTGTGCTTAAAAAAGAATTAGTTGAAATAGCTGAAAAGGTTTGGAAGTATTTAGATCGCATTAAAGAAGAGGAAGATCAAAAAAGATTTTATATTAGTATGATTCAAGTAACGAAAACGGAATTACAAAAAGAGCAGATCAATATCAATTTTTTGTTAAATGAAAAACAAATAATAAAGGATCCCTTAAGTTTTGTAGAGGAAGAGATTTTTAGCTCGAACGGTGACGAAGAAGTAGCAGAAAAACAAAAGGAAGAGAAATTGTTGATAATTGATCATGATGAAGAAGAGTTGATAACAAATTTAGATGAATATTATTCAGGTGTGAATAATGATTCAACTTCCAGCGATTCAGAAGAAGAAGAGTTTTTAGATTAATTTTTGTTAGAATAGCTATAGATCAAATCAATACGATAATTCACTTCGATCTATCCTCAAAGTTATTTCTTTTAAAAGATCTTTGGCAGAGCTAACTGAAAATATTTCTTCTTCTAGGGGACGTTCAGGAAATATGGCATCCCATTTTCTTAGTAATTCAAAAAATTGATTTCTTTGAGTTTGTGTAAAATGAAACGGAAAGGGAATGACTTTTTCATTATCTAGTTTTGCTAAAGGCAAAAGCTTAATTATCATTTGTTCAATAGTCGGTAGCCACCCTTCCATAATTTTTTTTACAAATTCTTTGTCAAAATGGATGCAAATACTGCAGTAATTATCGGAAATAACTTTAATGCAGTGAATACGCTCAACGCTTGAAAACCTTATAGCTGTTTTATAGAAACCATAGGCTTCCATATCGTAAAGATGATTAGATAAAAATTGCTTTTCGGGGACGTCGACACTGATTAAAGAGTTTTTAGTCAGCTCCGTTACAAAAGGGTAGTATGGATAAAACGTATCTACTTCCAATGGATTGCTAATTTTATGAATGAGATAACAACTACCGATTGGTAAATCTTTATGACCCGCTGTACCTATATTCAACCAGATTTGGTTGTCTTTACAACCGCTGATAGCGTACAAAAAACTTGTGGCAGCTGCTGCTAAAACGTTACCAATACCACATATTATCAATTGTATATGGTCCTTTTTATAAATGGGAAAAGGCTTAAAATGAGTTTGCTTTAGTTGGAAAAAATTAATGAGAGGATCAGCTTCCCATTTTAGGGCGCATATAATATTTATCATAAAAAGTTTTATTAAATGAATAACTCTATCATAACTAAATATATCCTTTTATTCAAAAGCGTTTGATAGCTCTTTTAGTAAATATGATTTGTACTATCAAAATACCTATAATTAGTATTCCAAGTAACGTTTTTACATAAAAATATGTTAGGGCTTGTTTCGAAATAATTCTAGAGTGCTTAAAATCGACATGAGTAAAATAATTTTTTTTGTGCAATTCTTGACAAAGTAGAAGTTGTGTGTGATTAGCTTGAATTAACTTAGCTTGCGTTATTTTTTTAATTGTAAATAAAGGAGTATTTTTTAAAAGATCAACTACTTTAATTTGATTTTCACTTTCAAAAAATATCCAATTTTTATAGGCGTATCTACAGTTAAAGTCTGAATCAAAGGCTATATTTTTGATTCGTTGAAGAGTCTGTTCAACTTTTTCGTAAATTTCTAATTTTTGTGGTTCTCTTATTAAAAGTAAATGATTTGACGTTGTGGTTATATTAAAGGAACTTGCATAAACATTTTCTACTTTTGAAAAGGTAAAATCTTCTGTACTAAATGAAAAAATTTCATTGTGTAATTCATATTGTATAGAAAGAATAAAAAAATGATCGGTCGCAAATAAACTTACGTCTTTAAATTCTTCAGATATTGGTAATTCTGCAATAGATAATTTACGATGAACAGTGTTTTTATGGATAAAATATAAATTGTCATCAAGCAGCACACCAATATATTTTTCTGAAACTGCCAATGCCACCTTTAAATTTTTTTTTAGCCTCTCAATTATTTGTATTGTAAGAAAAGTTTGTAGTTTCAAATCAAACACAATTAGTTTGCCAAGTTCATCAATGCCAAACCAGATCTCATTTTTAATGAAGCTTGTTATTATTTTACTAAAGGGGAATTTTATTCTGGACGTTTTGCCATTAATAAAATTTTTAATAACAATTTCCTTCACCTTGTTTATGATAGAACAGCAAATTCCATTAGAGAGTAAAATAGTTTGTGTTAGGTGCTTTGTGCTGTTGGTAAAATACTCTACTTTTTTTGGTTTGTTTAACTGCCACCTTTTGATTAAGCTATAAGTTTTTATCCATCGATTAGGTTTAAAGAGAGGAGCTTCTATATAGTGGCGACAAGTTTTTTCCCAAATAGAGTTTGTGGTTGAGATGAGTTTATTAAAATTTTTACTGCTGAATGAAAGATGTTTTAATTCTTGGAGATCACAAAAAGAAAAAATGTGCGCCCAAGTTTCACTAGAGATGTTAGAGGAATAGAAATAGTTTTGCATACTAATTAATGCGTTTTTTTATAACACATTAAATAAGAAGAGTTTTTTTTAAGAAAGTTTATTCTTAAATTATGAAGAAAAGTTAAGCTTAACAAAAACAAAAAACTTTGCTTTTGTAAAGCTTATAATCTTAAAAGAAATTTTAACTTACATCTACAAATTCGGAAAAATGTTTAGTCTGCCTTTGCTTTACAAGACTGCCTATCCCAAAACCTAAAGCAAAGAGACTAAAGAGTGTTAAACCAATGATCGTAAAAGGATTTGTGATAGATAGAGCTCCAAATGCAACTAATCCTACCAATGCCGCTATATAAGCTAAATTTCTTCCCGTCCCTATCATATAATACTCTTTTAAGAGTTTGGCTTTTGAACATTCTATATCGCCAACGGTTGTATCTTTGTTAAACTCGGTGTTTATCGATAAAGCAACATCAATAATTATACCAACTAGGGGTAAGGAAGAGGCAATTTTTGTAGCTGGATGATTAAAAAATTGAAATGTTTTGTTGTTTGTATCAGTAATTGTAGTCATTTAATAACCTCTTAAATCAATTAACTTAATTGTTTAAATAAGTTAATTAGTTAATAAAATGGAATGATAGTAATTTAATATTAAGATTTTATTAATAATGTAAAATTTGAATTGTCGACCTTTTTAAAAGATCGACAATAATAAAATTATTTTTGATGGAATTGGTCTTCTTCTGTAGAATTTTTTAAGGCTGAAGCTGATGTTAGATTTTCAGTTATGATCGACATAATTTCGTCAAAGTAGCCAGCTCCAACGAAGCTTTGGTGCTTAGTAGCTTTATAACCATCTTTTTCTAAAGCAAATTCCCTTTCTTGCACTTTTGCATAGGCTGCCATCCCATCTTTCGTGTAATCATGCGCCAAAGAAAACATACTTTCATTTAGGGTATGAAAACCAGCTAATGTAATGAATTGGAATTTATACCCCATGTCAGCAAGTTCATCTTGAAAAGAGCGTAAACTTTTTTCATCAATAAATTTTTTCCAATTAAAAGAAGGGGAGCAGTTGTAGGCAAGCCATTTACCTGGAAATTTTTCATGCACTCCTTGTGCAAATTCGCGAGCTTGTCCAATGTCAGGTTTACTCGTTTCACACCAAACAAGATCAGCATAAGGCGCAAAAGCATTGGCTCTCGCTACTGCATATTCAATGCCAGACTTTAATTTATAAAAGCCTTCATAGGATCTGTCGTTTGTTAAAAATGGTTGGTCGACAGGGTCAGAATCTGATCGTATGTAGCCTGCAGCTTCTGCGTCAGTTCTAGCTATTAATAAAGTTGGTACATCAAGTACATCCATGGCAAGTCTTGCTGTAATAAGCTTTTCAATAAATTCAGCAGCTGGCACTAAAACTTTACCACCCATGTGACCACATTTTTTTAAAGAAGATAGTTGGTCTTCAAGGTGAATCGCAGCAGCCCCTTCTTCAATCATTGCCTTTACAAGTTCAAATGTATTTAAAGGTCCTCCAAATCCAGCTTCAGCATCAGCTACAATAGGCGTTAACCAGTCTATATTCCCACTTTTATTTAAATGTTGAATTTGATCAGCGCGAATTAAAGCATTGTTTATTCTTTTGATTAAATGAGGGACGCTAAGTGTTGGATATAAGCTTTGATCGGGATAAGTTTGTAAAGCGTCATTCGCATCGCCGGCTACCTGCCAACCACTGACATATATGGCTTTTAAACCAGCTTGTACCTGCTGTACTGCTTGTGAGCCTGTCATCGCTCCAAGTGCTCTGATAAATTTTTCTTCTGACAGAAGTTTCCAAAGCTTTTCTGCGCCTTTTTTAGCAAGAGTGTAATCTATTGCTATAGTACCGCGCAATTTGAGTACATCTTCCCATTTATAAGGTCTTTTGATACCGTTCCAACGTTTGCTATCCCAATTGTTCATAAATTACTCTTGTACAAGGGTTAAAAAATCTATAAATTCTTTTTTTTCTACCAAAGTATCCAATAATCTTTTGGCATGATGTAGATCGTTTAAATTAAATCCTTTGGCAGTTAATTGTTCGATCTCTCTATCTGTTATTTTTTTATAATAAGTTGGAGTAATGGGATACCCTTCTTTCGTTTGAATGTTGTGATGTAGCCATTGCCAAAGTTGGGCACGAGAAATTTCAGCTGTTGCAGTATCTTCCATAAGATTGTTAATCCCTACAGCCCCAACACCTTTTTTCCAGGAATAAATGTATTGTAAGGCAACAGAAACATTTGATTTAACCCCATCTTCTGTGATTGTGCCACCAGGTATTTTAAAATTTAATAAATCGTTAGCTGAAATTAACACATCTGATAAACGACTACGTTGGTGATTCGCTCCCTTTAATACATCTTCAAAGATAGATCTAGCAAGAGGGACTAAATCAGGGTGTGCCACCCATGTGCCGTCAAAACCAGCATTTGCCTCTCGTAATTTGTCTTCCTCAACCTTTTTTAAAGCTACTTCATTGATTGCGGGATCTTTTCTGCTAGGGATAAAGGCGGCCATTCCACCAATGGCATGGGCTCCTCTTTTATGACAAGTTTGTACTAGGAGTTGAGTGTAAGAGCGCATAAAAGGTACTGTCATAGTAATTTGGGAGCGGTCAGGGAAAATAGCATCAGATCGGTTTTTGAATTTTTTTATAGCACTAAAAATATAATCCCATCGTCCAGCATTTAATCCAGCTGAATAATCGCGCAATTCATACAGGATCTCATCCATTTCAAAAGCTGCAAGAATCGTCTCTAACAAGACTGTTGCTTTAATTGACCCAGCGGTGAGGTTTAAATATTGTTCTGAAAATGCAAAAACTTTAGCCCAAAGTCTAGCTTCTTTATGATTTTCTAATTTTGGTAAATAAAAGTAAGCTCCGCCACCTTTTCCAAAAAGTATCTTGGCATTGTGAAATAAGAAAAGGCCAAAATCAAATAAAGAACCAGAAATGTTTTGCCCATTGATTTGAAAATGGGTTTCTTCCAAATGCCAACCGCGAGGTCTTACCATTAAAACGGCTATTTTGCTGCTTAATGTGTATTCTTTCCCTTCTTTGGAAGTGAATCGAAGTGTGTGATTGACCGCTTCATGCAAGTTCACTTGTCCTTCAATCATATTTTCCCAGATAGGGGAGTTGGCATCTTCAAAATCTGCCATGAAGACATCGGCTCCCGAATTCAAAGCATTAATCACCATTTTCTTATCAGTTGGTCCTGTAATTTCAACCCATCTTTTTTGTAAATCATGAGGTAGAGGAGCTACTTTCCAGCTAAGATCTTCTCTTATTTCTTTGGTTTCTTCTAAAAAATCTGGATTCCAACCATTCTCTATTTTCTTTTCGATGAATTTTCGATCTTCTAATAATTGTTTTCTTTCCTCATTAAAATGCTGGTGAAGGTTAACTAAAAACTCTTGAGCTTCTTTAGTTAAGATTTTTTCATATTCAGGCGTCATGCGACCGGTAATTTTGATTGTCTTTTCCATGTAAACCTAATGGGTGAAAAACCGTTGAAATTTAAACTTGCCAAATTAACATTTCTTTAGCATTCCTTGTAGAAACTATTCAAGAATATTTTGAAATACTTTACTTTAGGATTTTTTTAAAGGAGTTTTTGATGAATGAACAACAAGAAATAAAGAAAATATTAGAACACTTTTTTGATGGAAAAGAAGCGCATGCTTCTTTTGATCAGGTTGTCAAAGGGGTAATAAAAAAGAACTACAATAGTAAAGTTGAAGGAATACCTTATACTTTATGGCAATTGCTTGAACATATCCGCCTCACACAAAAAGATATAATCGCCTACATTGAAGACCCAAATTATGTGGAGAAAAATTGGCCTGATGATTATTGGCCAAAGGAACAAAAAGACATAGATGATAAGATGTGGCAAGAAAGCGTCGATTCTTACAAACAAGATCTTAAAAAACTAAAAGAAATTATGCATAAATCTGACCTATTCGAAAAATTAGGAAATGAAAAAAAACATCGTTTAATAAGAGAACTTTTTTTAGTACAAGTTCACTCCTCTTATCATTTGGGAGAAATGGTGACCTTAAGAAGATTGTTAAATAATTGGTAGGAGTGAAATTATGGAACCCATTCCTCAAAGTCCAACGCAAATCCCATACAATCTTCAGTTTTATACTAATCGGCAAAGCCCAGATTCTCAACCTTTATCAAGTATAGAACATACAATCGAATTGGAGCAGATGAACTGGAATAGACGTGAAAGACAAATTGTGGTTTTGGAACCCAATAAAAAACATATCACTTTTTCCGTTACCATGTTCATTACTATGTTAGCGGCTACTTTATTATTGTATAGAGCGACTGATAAATCTGATGTTATAAATTGTGTAATAGGTGTCACTGCAGTTTTAGTTACAATAGTCATAAGTTTTATATATAATCTTTTGATTAGTAATAAAATTGCACCAGTTAATAAAGAACTGTTTTACTATCAATGATTTATGTTTTATTAAATAAACATGAATAATATAATTAACTTTTCTTTAATTAATAAAGGTTAATTATGACTGTTATTATTGGACCCGAAATTAGAAATAGTTTTAGTTTAAAACAAAATTTGACTGGGGAAATTAATAGACTATCAAATGATATTAAATTTGTAGAAAAAATAGATCTTAAGCAAAAGTTTTTATGGGCTGGAAAATCTGTAGGAGCGCTATTTTTATTAGCCTTATCAGTTGCCTTTGTAGTCGGTCCAGTTCTCTTAACCTTCCCATTGCCTATTTTTGGCGTGGTTGCAGGAACACTACTTGGGCTTGGTTTATTAACATTTAGCGCTTCTCAATTACAAGATCGTTTTCACGAATTAACCTTATTTTTTACAAATTCAAAAAAGTTGAAGGAAGAATTGCAGAAGGTTAGTTTAGCTCTTCAAAAATTAGATAACCCATCGGGTGTTGGTTGTAATTAACCGTGTAAAATCTTAGTTAAATTATCCCACTCTTCCATAGCAATTTCTAATTTAGAATCTAATATTTTTTTCTGATTTAATGTTTCTTGTATCTGGGATTGTGGGGTATTTTGATAAAAACCATCTTGGGACAATAGTTTTTCAATGGCAAGTATTTCGTTTTCTATTCGATGACAATTTTTTTCAGCTTGTTGTACTTTCTTTTCAATTTGGGCTTTTAAATTGCGTTGTTGTTTAGACTCTTCGTAATCTTTTTTATTTTGGGTATCAGATTTAGAGTTTTCAGATTTTTTTTGTACATGCGTTAAAATGTCTAGTTCTCTTTTTTGTACATATTCTTCATATGAACATTTGTAATCTTTAAAAGATTCTGGTGTTAGCTCGATGATTCTCGTTGCTAAGTTAGCAACAAAATGTCTATTGTGGCTAACAAAAAGTATGGTTCCTTCATACTCTTGTAATGCTTCTACTAAAGCCTCTATAGATTCCATGTCTAAGTGGTTAGTTGGTTCATCAAAAATAAGAATATTATGGGGAATTAACATTATTTTAGCTAAAATTAATCGGGCAGTTTCACCGCCGCTTAAAACATCTACTGTTTTTTTGCTATCATCCCCTTTGAATAACACTTTTGCTAGAACATCACGAATCATATCGTGTGTGGCTTCTGGTACTTGATGAGATAGCCAATCAATTAAAGGAACATTTCCATTCACTTCTCGTTTATGATCTTGAGGAAAGTACGCAATGTGAGTAGCAAAGCCCCATTTAAAATGACCCACATTTGGTTTGTTATGCTGGGTTAAAATTTCTAAGAGGGTTGATTTACCGACACCGTTGATCCCTAAAAAAGCAATTTTTTCACCCCGTTCTACTTCAAATGTAATATTTTTTAAAACAACCTTTTCCCCATAAGATTTATGGATGTTATCAACTTTTAACGTTACTGCTCCAGATGGTCTTACTTGTTTAAATAAAAGATGGGGATAAAGACGAGAAGTGGGGCGCATACTTAAGCCTGCCATCTCTTCTTCAAGTTTTTCTACGATTCTTAATTTTGACTGCGCTTGACGAGCTTTTGAAGATTTAGCTTTAAATCTTGTGATAAACCCTTGTAAATCATCTTTTCTTTTATTTTGTTTATCAAGCATTGCTTCTCTTTGTAGAGCATTAGCAATTTTTGTCTCTTCGAATTGGTCGTAATTCCCTTTGTAGACTTTTATAGTTTCATGGTCTAAATCAAGAATATGAGTGCAAAAGCCATTTAAAAAATCGCGATCGTGAGAGGTTAATACAGTCATCCCTTTAAAGCCTTTTAAATAGCTTTCTAACCATTTAATAGAGCTTAAGTCCAAGTGGTTGGTAGGTTCATCCAGCAATAATACATCGGGGTTACTAAATAGTACTTGAGCTAATAGAGTGCGAAGCTTGTAACCACCGGATAATATTTTTAAAGGTTGTTTATGAATTGTTGTAGGGATTCCTAAACCCTCAAGAAGAGTTGCCGCTCTAGATTCTGCTGCATAGCCACCTTCTTCTAAAATAGTTTTTTCCAAATGATCGAGTTTATGGCAAGTTTCTTCATCGAAATCGGCTAGCTTTAAGAGATTTGTCTTTTGTTCATAAGCATCCCATAAAGTTTGATTACCCATTAAAACGACATCTAATATAGGTGTTGATTCGTGTAAATATTGGTCTTGTTTTAACGTACCAATTTTTAATTGGGTAGGTGTTAAAATCTCTCCTTTATCTGACGTCCCTTCTCCCCATAGCAAACGAAGAAAAGTAGATTTACCACACCCATTTGCGCCAACTAACCCGTAATGGCAACCTGGATTTAATTGTAAATCAACATTTTGTAATAAAATTTTAGAGCCAAATCGAAGAGTTAGTTTTTGAACGGTAATCATAGAAAAAAAATGTTAATTAGAGCTTTAGATTTTAACAAAGAAGATTGAGAAGGGCAATCTAAAATTGCCCTAAACCTATAATAAGATATGGTCTATTCAATAGTTTTTAAAGTTTCAATCGCTTTTAAAACATTCTCTTCCGTAATTTGAGAACCACCGTAGAGTTTTTTTCCTTTTTTAGCTGTGCGATTAACAATAACCATTGTAGGAGTACTGTTTATACCAAATTCTGTTCCTAAATGCTTAAAATATTTATTACCAAGCGAAACATCGGCAAAATTTAATAATTTAAATTTAACTCCACTATCATGGGCTATTTTTTCAATTTGATCTTCTGTTGGAGTTCCGGTTTTAACTGATAGGGCTGTTAGAGCATGTCTTAATTTAAGGTAAGCATTTTTGTTGTTAATCATGAAAGATAGATTGTAAGGAACAAAGTTTAATGTTTCTGGATGGACTGTAAAATCTACAAAAGTCAAACGTGCTTGTTTTAAAAATGTTGGGATCGACTTTTCCAATTCTGGTTCTAATTGTCTACAAGCTGGGCAGGCCCAATCTGTGAAAATATAAATATCGACCGGACTTTCTTTATTACCAAATACAATAGATTCTTTAATGCTTGTTTCTATCGCATCGAGTGGATTAACTTTTGAAATTCCAAAAAACGCTATAAAAAAACCTACAAATAATAAGGCGATGGAAGAAGCTCCTTTAGTTAAATTTTGCATAATCTTTTCCTTTTGTAAATTGTCAATGGATTGTTTTAAATTTCTTAAAAAACCAACACTATAACAACCAGCGACTATTAATAAAGTAAAAGCTATGCTTAAACAAACAGGACACCATTGTCCAATCTCTCGTTTTTGAATTACAATCATTTGTATTTCAGCTCCCAGTGCTGAAGCTACCATGGCACCTGTAATAAAACTCAAAAGAGGGGAGTTTTTTGAAAGTAAATGACTTCCCAGCAGCAAAGGGAAAAAAATTAAACCAAATGTGGAAAAATCAAGGCCTAATATTCGATAATTTTGTGTTGGAGCGCAAGATTCAGAGCACAAGTGTAAAGCAGAGACTATCGTTAGGATTAATCCGGCTAGTATGGCTAGTGTACTTATCGTAAAACTTATCTTCTCAGATTTTAACATGTCAAACCTCTATATTCCTAAGCAGTAATGGTGACTATTTCCAACACGAATGTCAAGAAATAATTATTATATAAATTACTTTAAATTATTTACGATTATTATTATAATTTAAGAAATTTTAATTAATAAATGTATGGAATGTAATACTAACATAAGTAGTTTAAATAATATAAATAAAACTTTTGATAATAGTAATTCTTTAAATTTAATTGAATTATTGAATCGAATTAAACAAGATGGGCAAGTTAATCATAAAATTTTATCCTTATATCAGCGCGAAGTAGTTAACTTAACGAATTCTCAAATTCCCTTTCTTGGTTTGATGACTATTTTTTCTGGAAAAGAAAAAACGGTTAAATACTTCAATTTATTGAATCAACACCCAACAATCAATGCTGAAATCTTTTTTTTCTCTGGCAATAACCCAACCCGCTTTAAAGTTAGCGATTTGTTTGTGGGGTCTGTTTTAGATTATTACCGTAAGCATCCTGTCGTTTTTACGTTTACAACCGAAAATCAAAAAAGCTATCAAGATAGAATATATAATGAATTGTTAAAACAGCACAGCGAAAATGTTTTTGAGGCAATGTATAAACAAGGTAATAAAGTTTATCAAACGGCCAAGAATGTTAAAAATTTTTTAGGAACAAATTCTTTCTTTAATAAAGAAGTATATGAAAATTTATTTGACTTGATGCAGAAAAATAGTCAACAACTGCAACAAGGGGAAGCGTTTGCTTATTACATTCTAACTGTAAATCCAAATCATTTTTGTGTGATCTTGCAAATGGGAGAGTTTGGAGGAATTACTTACAAAAAATATCAGTCTTTAGAAGATTCGAATTATTTAACGCAAAAGCAGTTTGATCAGTTCTCAGAATATTTAGAAAAATTAACCTGTGTAAATACAATTAATGCACCAGGAAGATCTAGCCTTGTAAGCTATGACGCAGAAAAAAAAGTCTTATCAGGTGTCGATTTAAGATTTATCGTAGATAAAGTTGACCCCAAAATGTTTATTCAAAATTTTAAAGTGATTGATTAACGTTTAGAGGTATTTTAAGCATGGATGTAAATTTTTTATCGCTTTATTTACCAAAATTAGAAGACGTAAATAATCCGTTACAAAATCTTTGTAAAAAAATAAATAAGAGAATTATTCAATCTAAACTTTCTTCTATGGCAAACGTTAGCCCCTCTAAAGAACTTGATTTTTTATCGATAATGGCTGTTTTTTCAGGCTATGAATTTGCTTTAAAAACATTTAAATCTCTCACACAACTTTTTTTAACTAAGGCTGAAATTTTTTTTGACGATTGCAAAGAAGTAAGTCCATTTATTATACAAGATATTTTTTTAGGAGCTGTATTAAATATCCAGGCTCAATCAGAAACTAAAAATATTCTGTCACAAGAGGAATTTACCAAAGTTACAAACGATGTGCGAAATCGTATGTTAACAAAGCATAGCTTTAATATGGCACTGTCAATGGAGAAAGTTGGACATTGCCAAGAAAATGGGCATCCTACGGCGATTAAGATTAAAGAATTTATGGCTGTGCATACCAACTTTAATGAAGAAGTCTACACAAGTTTGCTCAATTCTATTGCAAAGTGCAGTGAAATCATGGGAGAGGGGGAAGCTTTTGCACATTATGTTTATTTAAAAAATTCTCCAACTGAAAAATTCTATGTAATTTTGCAACAAAAAGAATTAGGGCAAATTACTTATAAAAAATTTACAGCCGTAAATACATTTATTTCTTTAGATAAGGACCAAATGTATCATTTTACCCAAGAAATTTATCATCATTCTTGTCTAAATCAAAATCAACAATCTAATTATTCCAGTCTTTTGCAGTTTCGCAATAATGTGCTTTCAGGGGTAGATTTGCGCTTTGTTTCTGCTAAGGTTAATCCAGATCAATTTTACCAAAACTATTTAAATATACCTGCATAATTTGCACTAATTACCCAAATTTTATTATAAATAGTGCATTGAATTTTATTTATCTTAAAAGTTAAGTCCAATGCAATATTTACCTTTTCAACCAAGTGCTGATTACAATGACAATTCTCGGTTAATTTTTGAAAATTTTATAACCAGTTTTAATTTAACAACTGAGGATAAAGTATCAAAAATTGTTCCTTGTCTAATCGATAATAAACTGATTGATCGTCTCTTAGAAGTAATTAGACATAAATACTTACCAAGTCTTCCTCAGAGAACCTATCCTGAAATTTATAAAGTTAGCTTATATGCCTTTATGATCCTTTTTTCAGGTAAAGAGTCAGCTAAATCTATTTACTACGAGATGGCGGCTACAAGTACTATAAATTGTGAATTTTTTGTAGAGAATGAAACGAATAATAAAAAAATTACTGTGATTAACCTTTTTCATGGGGTTTTGTTTAGAGCGTTTGCAAAAGGAGAATTTGCTAATTTGCTGCCATGTGAAAGAACTGATAAGGAAGGTTTGCTAGTTAGTAAAGAATTAGAATTATTAAACGAAAAATGTCTAAGTTTTTATTATCAAAATGAAGAAGGTACAAATAATGAGATTTCTTTTAATAAAGTGAAAACAATTTTTTTAGATTGTAACTTTAGCCCTAGTAAACCTATTTTTGAAGAGCTTTATGCAGAATTAATAAATACAAAAGCTACAAATGAAGTATCTTACGTTTATTATTTGGGTCTTCACTATTTTGAAGAAGGATCGTTTCAATCGATTGTAATTGAACAACAAGTTGAAAACGATCAACAAATTTTTCACGTTTATTTAGCTATTACAAATAGAGATATTATTACTTTTCAATTGGATGAATTACTCAATTACTTAAAAGCTTATGAAAGGATCATTTGCGAGAGTAAAAGAGTAACTGATTTTTTTGAAAGTAAGATTTTTGGTAAATCGTTCAGTTTTTTTAAAAGTGCTATTCCAAACACAAATTTCATAAATAATTTAAGATCTTTATTTGAAGTTGATTAAAAATTATTTGGTGAATATTCAAAACATACCGATTTTTTTTTGTTTTTTACGTATTTAGATCTAATATATTGAAAGATTCAGTATATTAGATTAATATACAGATAATTTAAAGGATTTTAGGTATATGTTTGATCCAGAGATTCCCTTCAATGATTTACCTCTTTTGCCTCCAAAAAAAAATTTAGAAACTACTTTAGTTCTTAAAAGCTGTATTAAAGCTAATAAAGAACTTGCAAAATTAAAAATGTCTGAAAAATTGATACCAAATCAAGCAGTCTTGATTAATAGTATTCCTCTTCTAGAATCACAAGCAAGTTCCGCTATCGAAAATATTGTTACAACTACAGACGAGCTGTTTGAGTATGCAGAAAATTTTTATTCCTCAACAATGTCTTCAGCAACAAAGGAAACTCTTAGATATAGACAAGCTTTGTATAAAGGATACAAGTCTTTGCAAACTCGTCCTTTAAGCATATCTACGATTTGTGAAATTTGTTCAACAATTAGAGAAGTAGACACTCAAATCAGGAAATTACCGGGCACTGCATTAATTAATGATTTTAACAAAAAAAAAATATATACACCACCTGAAGGAGAAGAAGTTTTACGAAAGCTTCTGAGTAATTGGCAGGAATATTTTCATCAAAAGGATGAGACAGATCCCTTAATTAAACTAGCGATTCAACATTATCAATTTGAAGCCATCCATCCTTTTACTGACGGAAATGGAAGAACTGGTAGAATTATAAATTTATTATACTTGATAGAGCAAGGGCTTCTCGACACACCCGTTCTATATTTAAGTAGTTACATTATTCAAAACAAAAAACAATATTATGAAAATCTAATGAAAATTACGGTAGAGAATGAGTGGGAGGAATGGATTCTTTATTTTTTAGAAGCTGTTACCGAAACTTCAAAATGGACTATTGATAAAATTCTCTCTATTCAACATTTGATTGAAGAATCTTGTAAATTCATCAAATTTCAAGCTCCTGCTATTTATAGTAAAGAGCTTGTCGATTTGCTTTTTATGCAACCATACATACGTATTTCAAACTTAATAGAAATGAATCTAGCAAAGAGAGATACAGCCTCTAAATATTTAAAGATTTTGTGTGAAATTGGATTTTTAGAGGAGACTAGAAGAGGAAGAGACAAGCTTTTTATTAATCATCGTTTTTTAAATCTTTTAAAGCAAAAATAAGTGTTAGAAATAATTTTCTACATCAAGCTTAAAAAAAATAAAGAATGGAGGAATTTAATTTAGCCATTTCAAATCAAAAACTATTTATAATTTAATATTGTGAATATTGAAAAAAAAGCAGATAAACCTTTCAATTTTTTAAAAGTGATTAAAAAGAAATATAATTTTTAGAGTTTATTACAATACTTAAATAAAGTATAAATATTGGTAATAACCTTAAGTTATGCTTTATGGAAAACAAAAACCGAGTTGCGACTTTAAATAAAAGTGTAATGATAAGCCTTTTTGGTAATGGCTTAGAATGGTATGACTTTACAATCTTTGGTTATTTCGCCCCTATCTTAGGAAGAAATTTCTTTCCCTACAATGTTCCTTACCTTTCTGTTTTAAGTACTTTAGCCGTTTTGACAGTTGGTTTTATAAGTAGGCCTATCGGCGCATATGTTCTTGGAAAAATGGGTGATCAATACGGACGCAAACGTGCTTTGCTTTTTTCGATATTCTTAATGGCAATAAGCACAGCTCTAATGGGTGTTTTGCCAACTTATGAAACCGCTGGAATAATAGCTCCGATTTTTTTGATCACTTTGCGAATATTACAAGGTTTTTCTTTAGGTGGAGAATTTACGAGTTCTCTAACTTTTCTCTTTGAACATGCACCTCGCCATAAAAAAGGATTTATTGGAGCTTGGGCCTTTTCAGGAGCCTATTTAGGGTCAATATTTGGCGCTACCATTAGCATAATTCTCACCGTCATTTTAAGTGAGCAAGAACTTTATAAATGGGGGTGGAGGATACCACTCATATTGGGTTTTTTTATTGCTATAACGGGATTTTATTTAAGGCGAAAAGTTGAGGAAAGTCCCTCATTCTTACAACTTAAAAATAGTCATTCTTTAGTAAAAAATCCTTTAAAAGAGATTGCCAAACAACACTATAAGCAAATTTTACAAACTATTGGTTTGCTTTTGCCAAACACTGTCTGGGCCTATGTGTTTGTTTTTTTGCCAACGTACTTAACAGAAATGAAAAAATGGAACTTTTCCTCTTCTATATTCATTAATTTTGTGCCTTCAATATTTTTATTTTTATTTCTTCCAGTAGCAGGCCGATTCTCAGACATCTTCGGAAGGAAAAAAATCCTTTATTTAGGCCAGTGTGGATTAATCTTTTTGTCCCCTTTCGCTTTTTATGTGTTTGAAAAAGGCTATGTGACAAATGTCATAGCTATGCAACTAATGATCGCTCTGTTTTATTCTTTCTCCTACGGTCCACTTGCAGCTTTAATGGCAGAACTTTTTCCAACAAATGTTAGAAATACAGCTGTAGCCATTTCCTATAACTTAGCTACTGGAATTTTTGGAGGCATTACGCCACTTGCTCTTTCATATTTTACTTTACATTTTGGCTTTATGTATGGATCATTAATTTACTTAAGTGGTTCGAGCCTTATAGGAATTATCTCCTTACTTTCGATGAAGCAAAAAAGACAATATGTATTAGGTTAATATGTCGTTTGTAGAACTTGCCAAGCAATATCAAAAAGAATTAATAACATTAAGACGAGATTTTCATAAGTTTCCCGAAATTGGCTTTGAAGTTGAAAATACAGCCGAAAAAATCTATCACTATTTATCTCAAATTCCTCTTGAAGTTAAAAAAAATGTGGGAAAAACGGGCGTTGTTGCCGATTTAATTGTGCCAAATGCCACAAAAACCATTGCTCTTAGAGCAGATATGGATGCTTTGCCTATTCAAGAGTTAACAGATGTTCCTTATAAATCAACGGTCGAGGGTAAAGCGCATTTATGCGGTCATGATGCTCATATGGCTATTTTGTTAGTGACTGCTAAAATTTTAGGTCAGCTTAAAGATGAATTAAAAGTTAACGTTCGTTTCATCTTTCAACCAAGTGAAGAAGTTTGGCCAGGTGGGGCTCCAGGAATGATAGAAGAGGGGGTCTTAGACAGTGTAGATGAAATTTATGCTTTGCATGTATGGCCGACTTTAAATGTTGGGGAAATAGGCATTTGTGATGGTCCCGCCATGGCGCAAGCCGATGGTTTTAGCATAAAAATTACGGGCAAAGGAGGGCATGCGGCTATCCCTTGTAGATCTATAAATCCAATATATGTAGGTTGTTCCGTAATAGATGCTTTGCAAAAAATTGTTTCGCAAACTATTCCAAGTGAGCATGAGGCGGTGCTTACAGTTACACAAATGCTTAGTGGTACTTGTTATAATGCAATCCCCGAACATTGTGTCATTAATGGTACGGTGCGAACGTTTTGCTCTAAAGATCAACAAATGATTAAAGAGAACATGAGTGAAATAATTAAAGGCTTAGAAATTGCAACAAAGGCAAAAATAACTTTAGATTATCTCGAAGGTTATCCCGTTACATTTAACCATTGCGAGCAAGCTAAAAATTTGGCTGATCTATTAAAAAAAACGATTGGTTCTAAAAATGTAATTTATCCTGCAAAAAGAGCACTTTTTGGGGAAGATTTTGCTTATTATTTACAAAAAACGAAGGGTGCATTCTTGCAGCTAGGCTGCAAGAATAGTCAGTTTGAATCATCACCCATGCTTCATGATCCTTACTTTACCATAGATGAAGATTGTTTGGTTATAGGAGTCAGTCTATGGTTAGAGCTAATTTCCGAAAGTGAGTAGTTTAATTAACGTATAAATTTAAGGAATATTTTACTTAAAATTTCAGCCGGAATTTGATTTGCTGCTCTATCAATTAAAGCAGGTGAATAAAACAAAATCCTAGAGGAAACCTCATGTATAAGATGGAGAAGCCCTGCTACAAAAAAAGTATCGATTGTATTATTGATTTTTGTAAATATTCTAACACGATCTGCATGAGCTAATTGAGCTCCGTTATTTTGCTCAATCTGACGTATCACCTTTGTTGCAACTGATACAATCATATTGCCCAAGTATCCATAATTTTGAGGCGCAGCTGGAGCTGGATCATTATTTGATAAATTGCTTACTGCATTTTCTATCGTTATTATACTTAAAGTGGCTGGCATAAATCTCCTTTTTTAGATAAATGCTAAACATAAAGTATTAAAACTTAATAAAGAGGGACTGATTTTTTGGAAAATAGAGGTAAGTTTTGAGATTAGTAAACTAATTGGCCCGATTTTAGGGTGTATACTTGATCGCAACTGTTTGCGAGATTTTGATCGTGGGTTACTAAAATTAAGCTTTTGTTATTTTCTTTTACATACTGAAGTAAAAGATTGTGAATCATTTGAGCTGTTGCTGCATCTAAGTTTCCAGAGGGTTCATCTGCTAATAATAAATTGGGATTGTTACATAACGCTCTTGCAATGGCGACTCTTTGTTTTTCTCCACCTGACAGTAGTTTTGTATGATGGTGAGCGCGATCTGATAAGCCTACATAATCCAATAATTTTAAACCTAATTGATAAGCTTCACTACCCTTACTTATGTTTTTACGCGCAATATAAGCCGGCATTAAAACATTTTCTAAAGCTGTGTAGTCATCTAGTAAGTGAAAAGATTGAAAAATAAACCCAATTTCTTGATTTCTTATTGTGCATTTATTTCTACTGTTTACTGAAATTCCTGAAATTTCTAACGTCCCTTCTGTCGGTTCATCTAAAGTGCCCAAAATTTGAAGTAATGTGCTTTTCCCTTCTCCGGAGCGTCCAATGATCGCAACGCTTGTACTTTTAGGAACTTCTAAATTAATCCCATTTAAAATAGAGATTTTTTTTGGGTAAAAAAATGCTTTTTTAACGTTCGTTGCTCTTAAAGTGTAAGGGGATGTCGTCATAGTTACTCCGACTTTAAGACGGCTGAGGGTTTCATAAGACAAGCCTTTACTGCTGGAACAACACCTGCAATTAGTGAAGTTACAGCTGTTGCTGCTATTACAAAAATGATCGCTTCGCTACTTATTTGGTTGGGTAAGGCATTGCCATAATAAACCGGGTTGAAAGCGCCTTGCCCTTGTATGAAACTTAAAGCCCAAATTAAAATATCTAAATTTTTTAAGGTGAGAGCTGCAGCGATTGTACCAAGAGCGCTTCCTGTAACCCCTAAAGCAATTCCACAAATGCCAAAAATACAAGTGATGCTATAAGAAGAGGCACCAAGCGATCTTAATATTCCAATTTCAATCTTTTTATCGTTAACTAGGATTACTAAAAGAGAAATGATATTTGAGCAAGCTACCAAAATAATAACAGCGGCTATAATCATAAAAAGGCTTTTATCACTTTGGAGTTGTTGCAGTAGATCTTTTGCGTAATCAAATTCTCTAAAAGTTGCAATTTTCCAGTAGTCTTCAATACCTGCCTCTTTAAATGCTTTACTTAAGGCACTTTTAATTTCTGGGGCTTGGTCAAGATTGTCAAAACGAATATTTATTCCATTGCTATTGCTATTATTATCTTGAGAGTGAGCGGAGCGGATGAGGCTTGTCAACGTGCGATTAGCAATAATGAATTTGCCACCAACAGGAATAATACCTGGATCATAAAACCCTGCAACATAAATCGGAGCTCTTTGCTCTTGTACATTACTTAAAGTGGGAACGTAGTAAGAGATATAGCCAATGTCTCCAATTAGGACACCAACATCTTTAAAAGCTTTAGGAAGTAAAATACCATCACCTCGATTATCCGCTTTTGGTAACTCTAATTTATCTTGTAACTGGTTTATCCAAAATGCAGAAGGGGTGTGAATAGGGGATCGCGCAGCTTGTCCAATAAGCATTTTACCAAGCGGAATTTTTTCAGCTAGGGTATAACTTTGCAAAGTTCCAGATACATTAAAATAAACGCTTTTGGGAAGGTTTGCCTCTTGTAGACTTTCATTATCGAGTTGCGCTTTTAATGAAATCCCGTTTGTTTTAATAGGTATTAAAGGAAAAATCGGCTCTTCTTTATCCTTTAAACGAATAAAAGAATCTTCAACCAAAAGAATATTTTTTTCTAACGATATTCCTTTTCTTTGCAGTTCAATAAAAAGTGTTTCTATTTCCTTGGTGTCTGTAGGTAGCCAAATTTCTTTTAAAACTTGATTTTCATAGAGGGCAATGCAAGAAAATTTCCCATTAATTGGTAGAAGAGATTTGGGGATCGTCCCACCCTTGGGAATAAAAAGTTGCGAAACTAAAACTTGTTGAAAATAATCGTTTAGGATTTTTTTCGTTAAATGGCTTGGAAGTGTTTCTAATCCCTCATTTTCTTCCAGGATTGAACTAAAGGGGATCGTTTTTAAAATGTTATTATAATCAGATGCGTTAAAGGGAAGTAAAGAATTAACAAGGGTTGGGTTATTACTATCTAAGGTCCCAATCAAAGCCGGTTGATTAATAAATGCTTGGGTTAAACTTCCATTTGCCGTTTCTCGAATCAAACGAAGCTTAATTTGCGCACCTGTGGCTTCATAGTCAGAAACTTTTAAAAAAGGAAAATCTTTTTCTAAAATCGAGTAAGCTGTTTTTACAGGGTCTAAAAGTTTGCCTTCAGGTGTTAAGTCAGGAGAAGGCCAATCTTTAGGGACTTCTTCATCCATTCCTTCGTCGTAAGGATTACTCTCTAAGGCTTCTTTTTTTTCAGCGATACTCTTTAAAGTGTAATCGGAATTATTGCTAATACTATCAATCTGATAATAGTAAGATTTATAATAATGATTAGTAGGGGTGATTCTAATAGGAGCTGTTAAAGAGATAAGCTTTTGAACCCAATTTTTTTCTAGACCATTCGTTACTGAGAAAAAAACTACGATTAACCAAACAACAAGAGCAATTACAAGCACAGAGATTAGGCTAATAATTGATACAGAGAGCTGTCGCCAGCGAGGTCTTAAATATTTGAGGGCAACAGATAACTCAAACATAAGGCACCAAATGTACAAAAGCTGGGCAATTAAAAGCTGCCCAGCTTAAAAATTTACTTTGTTTCTTTATAAACAACGTGCTTGCGAACAGTTGGATCGAATTTGTTTAGTTCAATTCTTTCGCGAGTGTTAGTTTTATTCTTCTTAGTGTAATAGTGATGATCACTCTCAGAACTTTTCATTTTAATGTTTTCACGTTTTTTTGCCATTTAAATCTCTCCAAAAAACTAAATTTAAACGATATAATACTCTGTATGGCAATAACAATCAATTATAAACTCAACTCTTTAAGTAAATAATAAATTTACATAAACAGTTCTTTTGAGAAAAGGAATTAATTGTAAAAAATTAAGCCTACTACAGATAATTGTAACCAATTTTATAGGGAAGGATCATGCAAAAAGATATAAATGTGGGAGTTGATAAACCATTTGGTTACATTTTTTTAAAAAATAATATCCTAAAGAATTCGAATGAAGAATCTATAGAAAAGGTATTAGATTTATACTTAAAAAACCATTTTGATCCCTCTATAAATAATAATGAATTATTAATTTTGGCTATACTTAAAGGAAAGATTAAAATAATTGAAAAATTGCTGGCTGACGAAAAAGTCGATCCTACAGCTCGGCAAAATCTACCCCTTTTGTTAGCGATCTATAAAGGAGATAGAGTCGTTACAAAAGCCTTGCTAAGGCAAAATAAAATTAAACAAAGTGTAGATTTCTTATTCTTTTTAAATTGGTCTCTTCATTGTAATTCAAAAAAAAACACAAAAAATATTTTTACAAAAGTTAAGTTTGAAGGAGTAAACCTCCACAACACCTTAAAAAAAGCTATTGAAACTGAAAATCTGGAGATTTTTGATCGATTATTACTAAATGAAACTATCCACACCAATAAACAGGATCTCGTTTTAACAGCTCTTAAGACCAAAAATATAGCAATAATTCAAAAAACAATTCATTACGAAAAAGAACTCTCACCTTCATACTTCTTATTTTTTAGCGCGATTTCTTTAAATGATGTAAATCTTTTATCTCGAATATTGAATGATAAAGAGATCAATTTATCTAAAGTCATATGTGAAGGGTGGGAAAAAGCTCAAAATAAACCTGAAATTAGAAGAGTTTTAAAGGATTGGATTTCTAAAAACATCCACTTGGTTGATATAAAATATGTTTACAACGCATACATTTACCGATTAGATAGCACCGGCTTTTTGGAATCACCGTTTTTTCAAGATGAATTAACGATTCATCAAATTCGAATATTATTAGAGCTTACCTTACAAACAAACTTTTCAAATGTTTTTTTGAAACTTATCTCTCTTAAAAATCATCAACCAAATTATTTGTCTTACATTTGGCTATCCTATTTAAATCTGCAAGAGAAAGCAGACCAAATGCTTACAGCATTAGGAAAAAGGAAGGATAATCTTCCTTTTAATCATTTATGGAATGACGCTTTAAAAAATGGCTATTATCCAATAGCTGATTATTTTGTTAAAACTTATGGAAAAGCCTTTGGGGAAGAAGATATTTTAAAAGCTTTAGATACCTCGCCCACCTATCTCTTTCAACTGGGGTATAAGCAGTTAAAAGAAAGAAATAAAATTGATGGTACTTTTTTAGAAATGGCATTAATAAAATCATTAAAAGTTAGACATTTTGGAAGTTTTCAAACACTGCTACAAAATGACAAACTCCCTCTTTTTTCAATTGTCGATGCATTAAATATAACTCATGAAACGAATGCAACCATTTTTACTGAAAGCATTCTTAAAAGTAAAAAAATCCATTTAGGTAATTTAAAACAAGCAATTGCTTACGCTAAAAATAAAGGATTTAAATACACCGCTAGTTTTTTATATAACTTTGCCATGCAACTTATCAATGAACCTTTTATTGAGTTTGGTAATAAGATAATTGAATTAGTCGAGAAGCGCGATGTTTTAGCTAAACAAATTAATACTGTTAAAGAAAATGTAGAAAAAGAGACAAAAGAGGCGGTAGCTATATTGTCTTCTTTTAAAGAATCGATTGAAAAATTTTATTTTGATAAGAATCTTCACTTTTGGCAAGTGGAAATGATCGATCTTTCAAAGGTGATTTTTGCAACCGATGCACAAAAATATCTTGTTTCCTTTATCCAAGAGCAAAAGGGAGAAGATATTAGAGAAGAGCTGATAGTTACAGACTCTTTACATAGTCTTGAACTATTTGACAATCTTTCTCAAAATGATCAGAGAAAATATTTTAGATTAGCCATCGAAATTGGAAATTTTGCCTTTGTCGAGTTTTTTTTAGAACAGTTTGCTTTACCAGATTTGATTGTAAAAGCGGGTTTACGTTTAGCAATCGAAAGAGGTCAGTTATCTATCGTTGAATATTTGCTCAGAAAGAATGGGTTAACAGAAAATGAATTTGATAAAATGTTATCGATAGCTAAACAAAGAGAGTTTTTTGATATTATTAAATTACTCATGGATGCAATTTCAACTACATATAAAAAAATCTAATATTACACTTTTTAATTTATGCAAATACAAACCCTCAACTATACTATCCAAAGTAAAATTGACTTGTCTGCTGTGAAGCTTTTTGAACAACCATTAAAATTTATTGAATATATAGCCAAAAATTGCATGGAACAGTATATGCAATTGGCTTTAAATACTTTTTTTAAAGAGCATAAAAGCGCTAATTACTATGAATTACTAACTTCTTGCACAAATAATGCTTTTACAGTTGTTTCTATTTTAGTTCCTAAAGATGTATGTCAAAAAATCCTTTACATTTTTACTAAACAATTTCCTATAAGAGTTAAGTCGACTTCGAAAGAGATTGCCTTTACTGTTCCAACTTTGCTATCGCAAATTGGTATAAATACCTATTTATCTAAAAGCGAATGGGAAGAGGAAATTTGTTTAAATCCTCCTCATGAATTAGTAGAGGCAGTCGATAGATGGGAGAAAAAATTGGCTTCCGATGTAAAAAAATTCTTTCATTCCTTGCCAAGTGATTTTTATAATTTTAATCAAATTTCAATAGATGCTCTTAAAAAGATCATGCAAGTAAATCAGTTTTTAGTCTCATCAAAAAACAGCTATTTATATTTGATAGGCATTCAAGATGAAAAGGTAGAGGATGACGCTTGCACATTTTTTCATGCCTTCGTAATAGAGCAAAGAGTTAATCGAAAAAGCGTAGAAATGGTTATCTATCAATCTTGGTCTGAAGACTCAACTCTTCATTATTCATTACAAAACAAAAAAAAGATTATCTCTTTAGAAGACTGTATGACTTTTTTAGATAGAATTAAAACTCTTTTGCATATCGATAATTTAAAATCTAATGAGCCTATTACTATTAAAGATGTTTTTGAATTTGAAGAAGAGGGAACACTCTTTTACCCTCATTTTTCTGGAAAACAACTAAAAGGCTCTACTTTTAAGTATGTTACCCAGGCCTTCAATCCATCTCAAGTTGTGCATAATGTAGAAGAAATTATACGAGAAAACGACGAGCTAAAAGAGCATTTTATGAATGGTAAAAAGATCTTTAATGCGGTTTAATAAAGTAATCAATCATAATTTATTTAACCTTAATATTTATTCTCTAATCTCATGTGAAAAAATATTTTGGTAATCTATGAGCGCTATTAGTTTAGATCGAGTTGAGAATAAAATTAATGATTTAGAAAAGACTTTTCAAATTATGTCAATATTGCCACTTATCGGTGATATTGCTCGTCCTGTTATTCTTTTATCTTTAAGAAAAATGTATAATGACATCAATGATTGTAAAAAAAGTAAATTAAACCATCAAGTTGTTGAACCGATTAATAAAAAACTGACTAAAGTTATTGATACGTGCTTGACAGTTAGTAAAATAGCCACTCCGATTAGCTTTTCTGTTTTGTTAATTAGTAGTTTGGTAGCCCTAGTTACATTACCTCTTCTTTTTGCAATTCCATTAGCTATTTTAGGACTATCCGTTGCAATAGTTGGAGCCATCTTATCTTGCTATGCCGGAATAACTATCAGCATGGAAGGAACCCCAAGTTGTTCTTGTTGTATTACAACAGGTGAAGAAACTGTACCTAAAACAATTGTATACTCTTATCAAAAGGAAGAAAAAGCTACAAATGGTATTTTTAGCTATACATCACTAAATCTTGATGAGAAAAATAACTAGCCATTGTATTTAAACTTTTTACGATATGTAATTTATTTCTTAGAATTTTTTTTTCGTAATTTTTTTGATGTTTCCTCTAAAATGATTTGCAATTTGTTAGTATTATCCTTAACCTCTGCTTGCAAATGCATATCTACTTTTCTAATCATTGGTCCAAATGTTTTAGCGCATGCTAAGTAATTTATAATAACGTCCAAAAAATTTGTGATGGTGTTATTAGTTATTAAAATTTCAATAATCTTATTAAAGGAACAGATGATGGCTTTTCTTTTTTCATAACTTGGATTTTTAAAAAAATAACCGTGCAGGTTATTTGAGTAATCTTTTAATTGATTATTAAATATAGAGTCGAAAATACCTCTCACTTCTTTTGGTAAAAAACCTAAATTAAAAAAATAGGGCAAAGGGAGTTCGAAAGAAAACTTATTATTAATTTTCGTAAATGGAATTTCTTTTACAAACAGTAATAACATAAGAAGATACATGTTATAAGCTAAAGCGTTTATCCTAGGTTCTAATTCTTGTAAAATTTTATCGATTATTTCGGCATAAATAGAAAAAAAATAGATATATGTATCTTCATCCATATTTCTTTTTTTTATATTTTCAAGAAGATATGAAAAAAACAAAAATTCATCGTTTTTAAGTTGAACTTGCTCTTTAGCAAAAATTTCTTTAGTTAATTCGTAATAAAAACTTTTATTCGTATGAGTGTTAGAAGAATCATCGGATTGCTTTTTTGAAAAATAAATAATTTTACATAGGTTGCTAGGCATTTTACAATTTGCTTCGCTACTAAATTCAAGTAAACTGATTTCCATAAAGATTTTTAGGATTTCAGTAGACTCACTATTGAAATAATAGAGGTTTTTTATAAGCAGAAGACAAAATCCTTGTAACTCTTTACTTACTATTTGATTAGGTTTAACAATGTTTTTTAGAAAAGATAGAGTGAAATGTGAAGAAGTTTCACTAAGGGGGATTAATGGAATGTCATTTATTAAACTATTTGCCTCGTCAGTTGGAGACTTATTTGTAAAATGCTTGCAATATTTATGTATAAAAATTTGCATTGAGGAATATTGTTTTGTGCAATCTATTTGTACAGAATCTAAATAATTAGTAAGTTTTAAAAAAACTTTATAAACATTTTCAATAGAACGATTGCCTATTTGATCTAAGAAAGCTTCTGCTGCCCCTTCAGCCTTAGCTTTATGGATTGACACATTAGATACGGCTAGTTCATGTGATGCATTGCTTGAAGAAACAAAATCAATTTCTTCATTAATTAATTTAAATGAGTTTGCTATGTTTTGTTTGTAGCAGTTTTTAGAATAGATAAAGGAGATTTTTGCCATTTTCTTTTCTGGCAAAAAGGAGAAATTTTCTTTTAGAAAAACAAGATCAAAATTTTTATAGATTTCACTCATTCCTTTACGTAAAAATGAATAAATATTTTTGATACTTCTTTTTTTTGTTACTTCTCCTTGAGGTTCAACAGGAAATTTTTTTAAATGCTTAAGCAATCGTGGAAAAAATGAATTCGCTAAATGCGTTTGAATAGAGGGGTATATTTCTAATAAAAAGGGAAAATCATTATCTAGTAACAAATCGCATAGATAAAGTAATTCATTTTCCACGTTTTCATTGAGATTTAGACCACTCGATAATGCTTTATAAACAAGTTGTATTAATTGTTTATCAAAATAATTATTTAAATTAACGTTATTGTTTAGTATGAGCTTTTTGATTAACTTTATGACAAAAAGAAATTTTGCATTGGAAAGATTTTTTAAAGAAATATTTATAAAAGATTTTTGAAGGTCAGACCAATCGAATTGCTCGTCAAAAAGTTTTTCATATTCTTCATATACTCCTGAAATCATTTCAATTGTTAAATCAATATTGCATTTATAAAGAATGTTTAAAAAGGAATTATAAAAGGGGATTAATTCTTTTTTAGATTCCGTTGCATCTTCATCTACAAAAAGATTTTTATTAAGAAAACTATTTGACTTTACAATCTTACTAAACAGATTAATGGCAACTTCACCTTCTACGAAATCAAGAGCGATAAATTCGGAAAAGTAATGCATTAAGGTATAGTATTCATTTTTATGAAGAATTGATCGTAGATATATAGTTAAACATTCCTCTAAAAGATTATTTTCAATCTTCGGTTTATCAGTAAAAAATCGTTTTAAGAGTTTGATATCAATAATTTTATAAATTCTAATTAATTGAATGGCTTCTTCTCCAGCCTCAAGAGAAAGAATTTCACAAATTTTTTGTTTTAATTCGAATGAATAGTTTGAGGGTACATAAATCTTATTCTTTACAAGGTCAGCTTTTTCCTTTGGATTGCTATGATCAAGAATTGATAAAAAACATTTATTTAAGCTTTCATGTGAATTATGGTCTAATTTAAGCATTCTTTTAAATAGCTCAATCGCCGGTAACAATCTGCTTTTATTAACAAAAAAAGTAATTGGTTCTATGTCTAGAGCTATATTGTGTCGGTTTGCTAATTCAAAAAAACGCAATAAAAAATAAATATAAAACTCTTCATCACTATAATTTTTTATAAAATAGTTTAGAAGATTGTAAAAGGTATCTTTATCAATAATTCTTGAAAGAAAATTATTAGCTAAGGGATTTGATAATAGATTATTTAGAAAAGAAACAAATTTAAGATTAATCGGTTTAGAAATAACTTGATTAAAAAGCTGATTAATTTTTTCTTTTATGTATTTACTATTTTTTTTTGCAAAGAAAACATCAGTTTTTTTAACACAATGACTTATGTTTAACCATATCATTATGTTTAATGGTTTTTTCTTTGTAATTTCAATAAATTTAGTTTCAAGAAACTGTGATAAAAGAGCGTCTTTATGTAAGTTTTGAAAATCTATTAATTGAAAGTAATAAATAAATAAAGTGTCCGTGATATATGGGTATAGATCTTTAACTATTTGCGTAGAACAAGTTTTTTTTAAGAGTAGCAAATCGTGTATAATCAAGGCGGTATAATGAGTCAGGATAAAATCATAAAACTCTATATTTTTTTGGCAGATTTCATAAAACGCTAAGGGTTTGTAACTTCTTAAACTAAAGAAAAATGTAATATATGGTTGCACTTCTTTTAGCTGTGTCATAAATGTGTAAACCCATGTAGGGTCATCCTTTACAATGGCTTGAAGAACGGTTTTTATTGAGATAGATATTTCGTTATAAATATCTTTGTGTGTGTTTTTTTCTAATACCTTTTTCAATAAAGTGATATCGTTAATATGAATAACTTTTTCTAAAATTCTTTTTGTTAGATTTCTTTCAAAATATTGGCTGTTTTCAAGATAAAAATGGGTTAAATCGATTAAGTCAATTTCTTGTGAGACAAAAAGATTGGTAAATAAGTTAATAGCTTCTTTACTTGACTTTTCAAATTTAATCTTAAAAAAGGCAGTAGTTAAAAGTGGATAGGAATTTTGATAAAAAAGGTTAATAATCCTTTCTAATTCATTTCCAGTTAAAAAATTGACGACTAAATGAATTAATAATTCATTTTGATGATAAGAACAAACACTTTCGATAAATTTTATAATACTTTCATGCAATTTTGAAGGAATGTCATCTATAGATAATTTAAGTAATGTTTTTGCTATTAAATAAAATGTTAAAGAATTTACATTTTTAATTAATTGTTTATCGTTTAGAACTTTACCAATAGTCTCAAGTACTTCTTCTTTATTAAAAGCAATGGCATAGTTCTTTAGGAGAATAACAAAGTTGTGATTTGAATGACTTCTTAAATTCTGATACGATAAAAACTCTTCAATAAAATGTTTTAAATCACCATGAATTTTGTAATACCCATTCGCTATAAAGCCAACAAATTGTAAATAATTTTCTATGTCTTGCAAAGGAAGTAGGCATTTGTAGCTCTCGAGTAGAAGTTTATAACCTTCTTCATAATGTTCATTTTCCTGTATTTTCTTACCTTTTTTTATAAAAGTAGCTTCTAAAAAATTTTTACAGGTCTTGTAAAGGTTTTTATCTTCGTTTTGAAGTTTTGTATGGCATTTTTTCCATAAGGCAATTGCTTGGGAAAAATTTGTATAACTCAAACCTTCTATGGCAAATTGAATAAGGGAATTATTTTCTACGTCATTAGGATTTATGCTTACTATATATTCACCAATAGTAACTTTTGTTGTTAGAGTAGGATCTTTCAACAAACCATAAAAATGGATTAAATCCTTTTTATGAAAATTTGGAGAGAGAAACATTTTATTAATAAAATATTCTGCTAAAGGTTGTGCAATGGTGATTAAAAAAGTTAAAGCATCTCTTTCTTCTTTCTTTAAAACTGCGTCATCTAAAACCATAGTTTCTATATCAATATAATCTAAAAAAATGGACCATAAAAAAATTCTTTTTTGTTCATTTTTTTCAAGTAATATCTTTTCTATCCAAGAGGGTTCGATTGATTTGTTTGTTTGCAAAAGAGTAACAAAATTATCTAATAAATTTTGTTTAAAAGGGATGTCATGAAAAAAGTTTAGGATTTTTTTTAAATAGGCGGGATCAATCTTTTCCTCTTTTACTTTGCATAACGTACTATGAAAGATAAAGCTTAAGAGATTAAGGGTATCATTATTAGATTCTAACAACCTTTTAGATAATACATTTAATTGAACATGAAATGGGATGATGGTTTTTGTTGATTCAATACTAGAAAAAGGAATTAGATAATTAAATAGAGATATAATGACATTGCCATTTTGTGTAATTATATCATTTTCAAATAACTTTAAAAAGTTTTCGATAATTTCAGAATAATTTGAACAAGGTAAAAGACAAACAAATTTATCTCTTATTTGGATACACGTTTGATCATTATATCTTGTAAAAAATACGAGTCTTTTTTGAGGAGTTACAAATAAACCAAACATACTTATCAGACTCAAAATAGTCATATAGTTTTGGAGGGATAAGTTGCTTTTTAAAAAAGGTGTATAAATGCTATTCGTTTGGACTTTGAGTATTTTTTTATAATAGTTGACAAATTCATGGAAGACTTCTTTTTCCACTAAATTTGTTAAATAAAGATGAAAAAGTATAGAAAGGCAATAGTTGGTGTCATTTGCCCCATGCTTTTCCGATAAGTAGGATAGCATTTTTTGACATCCATCAAAAGTCACATAATCATCTTTTATTTTTGCCTTTTCTTTTAAAATTTCTAGGTCTTCATTTGTAATTGTAAAGCTTTTGGTAAAAAGATTTATGGCCTTCCAAAGCCCTTTAGAATTGACTGTTAAGGGAGAAGCAACTTCAACTTCTCTAGCGAGAATGGCATAGGCAGGTTCAGTCAAGTTACCATTTTGAGCAATAAACTTTTTAGTTGTTAGATCTATTGAAAATGAATCTAGGATAAATAAATAATTTACGGTTTTTTGGTTTATGTTACTAAAGCTAAAACTAATATCAAATTCGTTGATAGTTAAATGTAAATATTCACTATCTGAATATTTAATTTCTAATGGACAAGGTCTTTGAAAACGAGTTTTATAATAATCATAGAAATATGTGATTAAAGAAGGATTGTAGTAAGAAATGCTTATATCGGAATAAATCGGTTCATAATTATATTCATAACAAAGATCAATAAAGTCTTTAATAATTTCTTTTGTTAAAGCATAGTTTTTAATTCGAATATCTATATCAGCATAAGTATAAGAAGGCGATGATAGTAAGTTTTGATCTATAGATGTTTCTAAGCTTTTTAAGAGAATTTTTTCAAATAAATGAATAGCATAACCACCAAAGATTTCTACCTTTTCCCATTTCTTTAAGAATGGCAAGTTTCTAATTTCATCTAAGGTTTGTAAAGTTTTCGAATCAAAACTAATCGTGGTAATTAATTCTTCTAAATTAATTTTTTTATTATTTAAGAAGTCTTTTATTTTGAGATTATTTGTAAAATATTCGTTTTCGAAAGGAAGAATTGAAGTTAATTCATTAATTGAATTTGACTTAAGCGGTATAACTTCAGAAGATAGGTAGGATGAATTTAGTGCTATAGGCTGCATTAGATTATTACATTTTTTTAAGAAAAGCTGATTATTGCAAATTATTAAATATAATCTCTAATAACAAATCAAGAATTAGTTCCCCATAGTTCCCTTCCGCCCCATAGTTCCCTCAGTGCCCTTCGGTCCCATAGTTCCCTCGGTTACCCTTCTCCCATAGTTCCCTCGGTTACCCTTCGGTCACTATGGGCTTTAAACAGACGCTCTAACGAGCTTTTTGATTAGAGATAGCCTCTGAATTGTTTAGGCAAAAACTATTATTTAAATTCCCTATTTCATATTCTCTAATAACCAAATAAATGGATAACACATTGAATCGTTTACGGATAGCTCGTTAGAGCGTCTGTTTAAAGCCCATTAGTGACCGAAGGGAACTATGGGAAGAAGGGAACTATGGGGAAAATTTAAAACAGAGATAGAGCTCGGAATAGAAACTATTACTTAAATAGTTTCTATGAGAGCGACTCAAAATAAGATAGAACGACACATCAAAATTTGACATTCAACAAACGCTCTAACGAGCTTTTATGTTAAGGTGACCTCTTAATTTATTTAATCAAATCTTTCAGAGCTATTTATCTAAATTCACCTTTTGGGAACGTTAATAATGTTGTCATATTCTCAAATGATCACAAAGAAAGTATTAGCTCATTAATCATTTATGGCTTGCTCGTTAGACGGCCTTATAGATATTGAGTCGCTCTCCATTTGCATGGCAAATTTCGAGCTCTATTTTACTTGATTTAATTTTCTACCCATAGTTCCCTTCGGTCACTAATGGCTTTAAACAGACGCTCTAACGAGCTTTTAAGTTAAGGTAGCCTCTTAAACCAAAAAATTAGGAGCCTGTAACGTATCCTTTTTAACAATGGCAAAAATTAAAAAGGAATAGAAGTTTGAGCCTGCAAGGCTAAAGAATCAGCGCCATTTTTTTGGTAAACATGGTACCCAAGACCCGCTATCATGGCTGCGTTATCTAAACTCAGTTGACCTGTTGGCCATATGGTTTTAAGAGTTGGACATTTTTTCAAAATGAGCTCTTTAAGATAATTATTATTGGTTACTCCACCCCCAAAAATAACCGTATCGAATCCTTTTAAATCACAAGCTTTTTGAATTTTTTGCACAATATCATTTAAGGCCACATGTTGAAAAGAGGCTGCAATATCCGCTTTATCTTGAGAAGAGAGTGTTTTTTCTTCTTTTGTGTTTTGGCCTTTAACAGCGTACAGAACACCTGTTTTTATCCCACTAAAGGAAAAATCTAAGGGTTGGTTTTTTACCACACCACACTTGAAAGGGTATTTGCTAAAATCGCCTTCTTTAGCAAGTTTTTCAATAGCTGGACCTCCCGGATAGGGAAGACCTAAAATTTTGGCGGTTTTATCAAACGCTTCTCCTATAGCATCATCGACTGTCTGGCCAATTAATTCATATTTGCCAATTTCATGAATGGTCACTAATGCCGTGTGCCCTCCTGATAAAACAGCTCCAAGGCACGGAAATTGTATTTCATCTTGATGCGCCATCATAGCGGCATAAAGGTGAGCTTCTACATGGTTAACGCCAACAAATGGTTTGTTTAAAGCAAGAGATAAAGTTTTCGCGCAATTTAAACCAATAAGAAGAGCGCCTATAAGTCCTGGTCCATAAGATGCTGCTATTAAATCAACATCTTGAATGGATAAGTTGACTGATGCAAACATTTCTTCTAATAGAGGAATAATGACTTCCACATGTCTTCGACAAGCAAGCTCTGGAACTACGCCACCAAATTCATTATGTAAATCAATTTGGGAAGAAACAAAATTTGCAATAATTTCTTTACCATCTTTCACAAGAGCACAAGCTGTTTCATCACAAGTACTTTCAATTCCTAAAACTAACATTTTTTCTTAATCTCTTTTGCTGCTTGATTATCTAATATCCAAAGAGCTGGATTGGTTGAAGTTCCCACCTTTTGAACGGGGAGGAGATCTGGTTGAAAAGGATCGCAAAGCACTTGTGCCATAGTTTTTGCTTTTGTTTCACCGAGCACTATAATAGAAATGTTTTTGGCTTTATTAATTAAAGTATAAGTAAAAGTCATGCGCCATGTATCTAATTTGGGAACATAATTTTCAGCTATTAGGCGATGATCTTCATGCAATGCGTGTGTTTTTGGAAATAAAGAAGCTGTATGCCCATCGTCTCCCATTCCAAGTAACACTAAATCAAATTGTTGTTCTGGAATTACTTTAGTAATAATATCTTCATAAACTTTTGCATTATCAACGATATCTATTTCAGCAACCATTCGAAATATTTGATTGGAGGGGATAGGTAGATTTGCAAAACCTGCATCCATTGCCATTTTAAAATTGCTATCTTTATTATCAGCTGCAACTGAGCGCTCATCACTCCAAAATAAATAAACTTTACTCCAATCAAGTGCATCTTTTTTTAAGGAAAGTTCATGATAAATTTCTTTAGGAGTTGATCCTCCTGTCAAAGCTACTGTAAACTTATTATTTTTCTGAATCGCTTCTTTGGCTAAGTCAATGAATTGCTCTACACAAAATTCAATGGTTTTCTTTTTATCACCCGGTATTACTAAATTTCTTCTAATATCAAAAGATTCTACAAGTTTTTTCCAGTTAGACATACTTTCACCAATTCGACTGTTTAATCATATTTAGCATTTGACAATACTGAGGGCTAATTCTTTGAAAGAAAATCTCATTTAAAAATTGTGAATTCCTTTTGTAGTGAGGTAAACTTAAAAAAAAAGGAAGATCACATTTTTCATTGGTAGTGACCACAACTTTTACTTTATCATCTACAACATTCATCTCGTATAACGTATGACTACTGGTTGTAACATTAATTGAAAAAATACCTTCTTGAGAATTTTTCGTTTTACTTTTGGAGGTTAATATAAAAGTTACATCGTTCTTTTTGGATTTGTATTGGATGAATATTTTTCCATCTTCTTCTTTTCGCGATACAAATTTATAATTTAGCCTAGCAGCAATCCAACCTTGCAAATAAATGGCTTGAATGGAGCGGTTGATTGAAGCGGCAGAATGTTTACTCCAAAAAGAAATTTCAATAGTTTTAGCTTTTTGAATTTCTGTTATTTTCTCTTTGGTGTCAAATACCTGTTTAAAAGTGTCTCTCCAACCTGTCATTTGCGCCCAATTCATATCCACTAGGTTTAAATTAGATTGGCAAACTTCTTCTGAAATTTTTTGAGAAAAATTTTGTAGATGAGGTGTACAAGATGCGTCAACAATTAGCTTGGTGCAATATTTTTTGACATCATTTAATATTGGATTTTCAATGGTTGGATCTTTACCCCATATCACATAAATCGGTAGGTCTGCGATTAAATAAGGGGTGATGCAAAAAGAAGCTCTTTCTTCAAATTCTTTAGAAAAAGTGATTGAGATAATTTCCCCCTCAATTTTCTTTTGGTGATCATTAAATTTTTGAGTGGAATTAATTTTAAAAACTTTTTCCTCATCATTTGAGCTGTGTTCTAAACTAATAACGCGACAAGGAAATTGCTTTATAACGGACGCTAAAATTTCGTGGAAATATTCAGTTCTATATTTATTTTGTGTATAAATAATTAAGGTGAATAACTGTGCTTTATTAGGTTTTTTTAAAGGCTTTATACTTTCTAAGTCAATCACTTCCTTTGTCATATAAGCCTCCATTTTTTTCCATCTTTACGAAGGATTTCGTCTGAAGAATCAGGTCCCCACGTCCCGGAAGGATAGATAAAACTAGAATCTGCTTTTTTATTTTGCCAATACTCTAATACCGGCGTGAATAGTTTCCAGGAGGCTAATAATTCGTCAGCTCTTGCAAATAAAGTGCTATCACCCGCCATGCAATCACAAATGAGTCTTTCATAAGCTTCAGGAGGAGTAGAGCCAAAATAGGAACTATAATGAAAAGACATTTTAACTGGTTGAATTGTTTGGGCAAGTCCTGGGACTTTGCAATTCATACGTAGGGAGATTCCTTCATCTGGCTGAATACGAATGACCAAAACGTTGCTTTCAATATTATAGCCATCTTTTTTGAATAAGTAATTAGGGGCATCTTTAAAAGAAATGGCGATCTCAGTTGTTCTAATGGGAAGACGTTTGCCAGCTCGTAAATAAAAAGGAACTCCTGCCCAACGCCAATTATCGATATAGATTTTTGCAGCTACAAAAGTTTCTACATCAGAATTTTTATCAACATTTTCTTCTTCTCTATATCCAATTACTTCTTTTCCATCGATAAACCCTTTTCCGTATTGTCCTCTAACAATGCCTTGCTCAATATTTTTTGGAAATGGTCTAATGGATTGGATTACTTTTACTTTTTCGTCTCGAATAGAGTTTGCTAAAAAGTTAATGGGGGGTTCCATTGCCACTAATGACAAAAGCTGCATCATGTGATTTTGAACAATATCGCGAAGCATGCCTGCCTCTTCCCAAAAACGACCTCTAGTTCCAATTCCTTGTTCTTCACTAACACTAATTTGAATATTGTCTATATGACGGTTATTCCAACTTGCTTCAAAAATTGGGTTTGTAAATCTAAATACTAAAATATTTTGTACAGTTTCTTTACCTAAATAATGATCTATTCTAAAGATTTGGCTTTCATCTAAATATTTAGCGATTTCCTTTTGCAGATTGACAGCTGATTGATAATCGTGCCCAAAAGGTTTTTCAATAATAATTCTAGACCATTTATCTTTTTGAGTGACTGGATAAATTAATTTATGTTTATGAAGTTTTTCTATGATTAAGGGAAAAAAACTTGGCTGTGTAGATAAGTAATATAAATGATTGCCACGTGTGCCAAGTTGATTATCTAATTGATGGAGAAATTTTTGTAAACTTTCATAACCTTCATCCTCATGAAATTCAGAGCAATGATAATAAATATGATCGCTTAAACTTTTCCAAACATTATCATCTATTCCACTTCTAGAAAACTTTTCTATAGCTTCTTTCATTTCTTCACGAAACTGCTCATGTGTTTTTTTTCTTCTAGCGAAAGCTACACAAGCAAAGTGAGAAGGAAGTTGCCCCTCTTTTGAAAGATTATAGATAGCGGGTATTAATTTTCTGGCAGTTAAGTCTCCAGTAGCTCCAAATATCACTAAAAGGCAAGAGTCTGGTGTTTTAGTAGATCTGGATAAATCTTCAAAAGGATTTACGAACTCAACGGGTTCTGTCATATCCAAGCCTTATAAAAAAGATCAATTATTGATGAAAATGGATACTGTCCAGATAATTTTGCAAGATGATCACAGCGGCAACTCGATCGACAAATTGAGTTCTTTTCTTACGTGACATTGTGCTTTCGCGCAAAGTGCGCTCTGCCTGAACAGACGTTAATCTTTCATCCCACGTCACTATAGGGATAGAAAGTTTTTGCTGCAATAGATCAACGAAATGTTTTACTTCATCAGCTAAAAAACCCACTTTTCCACTCATCATTAAGGGCATTCCCACCACTATTTTTTCAATAATATAGTTTTTTTCTTTTTGATGATCTTCTAGTCTTTTTACCAATTTAATAATGTTGGCTTCCGATTTTTTTTCACAAGTAAACGTTTCTAAAGGGAAAGCAATTGTTTGTGTTTCATCGGAATAGGCTAGACCAATTCTAGCCATTCCGAAATCTATTCCAATAATTCTTTTTGCTTGTTTCATTTATTTTTCTTTATTATCGATAGTCGCTTGAATAAATGCTTTAAATAATGGATTTGCTTTTGTGGGCTTTGATTGAAATTCTGGGTGAAATTGTACACCAACCATCCATGGATGATCTTTAATTTCAGAAATTTCGCAAAGATTTCCCCCATCTAAGGTACCGGAAATAACGTATCCTTTTTCTTCCATTACCGATTTATATTTATTGTTAAATTCAAAACGATGACGATGTCTTTCAGATACTTTATTAGATTGGTACGCATCGTATGCTTTAGTTCCCGATTGAACATTACAAATATAAGCTCCAAGGCGCATAGTACCCCCTAAATCTTTTACTTCTTTTTGTTCACTTAAAAGAGAAATAACAGGATTTTTTGTGTAAGGGTCAACTTCGGTAGAGTTAGCATCTTCAATTTTTGCCACATTTCTAGCAAATTCTACGGCCATGATTTGCATACCAAGGCAAATTCCAAAATAAGGGACTTTTTTCTCTCTACAATATTTTGCTGTTTGGATTTTTCCCCACCAGCCTCTTTCGCCAAAACCGCCAGGAACTAAAATACCATCGCAATCTTTTAGAATATCTTCAATTTTTTGCCCTTCTTCTAATAATTTGTCAGCTTCAAATCGTTTAATTTCTAATTTATAACCACAAGCAATGGCCCCATGATGAAGTGATTCATAGACAGATTTATAAGCATCTTGGTGTTGAACATATTTTCCAACAACCCCGATGGTAACATTCCCTTTAGGATTTTTAAGGGTATCGATAATTGATTCGATTTCCGATAAATTGCCTTGTTTTTCACAATTGATTCCAAGTTTTTGACAAATTAAGTTATCAAGTCCTTGCTCTTTTAGATTTAAAGGAACTTCATAAATTGTAAAGCTAACGTCTGGTTCATCAAAAACAGCTTTTCTTGGAACATTACAAAATAAACTAATTTTATCTTTTACTTCATCAGAGAGTGGTTTTTCACAACGACATAAAATAATATCTGGAAAAATACCTATTCCTCTTAAAACTTGAACAGATTGCTGAGATGGTTTTGTTTTTACTTCTCCAGCAGCTTTTAAGTAAGGAACATATGTTAAATGAATATTTAAACAATTGCCATTATGTTCATAGCAAAATTGTCTAATTGCTTCTAAAAAGGGTAAGGATTCTATATCCCCAATTGTTCCACCTACTTCAACTAAAACAACATCGATATCATCTTTTTGTTTTGCGCAATGAATAATTTTTTGTTTTATTTCATCAGTTATGTGGGGGATTACTTGTACAGTTTTGCCTAAATATTCACCTTGTCTTTCCCTTCTAATGACGCTGTTGTAAACTTGGCCAGATGTAGCATTTGAAGCTTTTGATAAGGGTGAATTTGTGTAACGATGATAGTGACCTAAGTCTAAATCTGTTTCAGCTCCATCATCAGTTACGTACACTTCTCCATGTTGAAAAGGGCTCATTGTGCCTGGGTCAACATTTAAGTAAGGATCAAATTTAAGCATGGCTATAGATAAGCCTTTTTGCTCTAATAGCATCCCAATTGATGCAGCTGTCAATCCTTTTCCTAAAGACGAACAAACACCACCTGTGATAAAAATATATTTTATTTGTTTTGATTGCATAACATCCGCTCAACTTTTTGTATATCTTCTGGGATATCGACACCCACACTAACACTATTGACTAATACTGTTTTAATTTTATAACCATGTTCTAATACTTTTAGTTGCTCTAAATCTTCAGTTGTTTGAAGGGGAGTTGCTGGTAAAGAAGCATATTTATAAATAAAATCTCTTTTGAAGGCATAAATGCCGATATGTTTAAAATATTGACCCGATAATTCGGATTTAGAACCTGGGATTAAAGATCGACTGAAATACAAAGCATTCCCATTTAAGTCTGTAACACATTTTACAACTGAATTCATTTGAGCCTCGGCAAGATCAGTTATTGGCATAATCGCAGTTGACATAACGGCTGCATCATCAGTTTTTAAAACGTTGATTACTTTTTCCATGACTTCAGGTTCTAAATTGGGAACATCCCCTTGAATATTCAAAATGATATCAAAATCGTTAGCTGGTGGATATTGTTTTAAAGCTTCTACAACACGCTCTGTCCCATTTGCACATTCAGGAGATGTCATAACTATTTGACCACCTAAAGAACGAATTAAAGAAGCAATAGTCTCATGATCTGTTGTCACTAAACATTCATCTATAAAAGAACATTGTTTAGCATTTTCATAAGTTCTTTGTATTAAGGGAATTCCATGTATCGGGGCTAATAATTTAGCGTGAAAGCGGGTACTTGCGTAGCGAGCCGGAATTACAGCTAAGACTTTTACATTTGTATTCATCAATCGTTTACTAATTTTTTCTTTAAAAATACCTAATCAGTATATAGGTTTTTAAAGTAATGTACGAGTTTTTTTTCTTCTATCTAGAATAAAACCGGCATAATGATTATCTCTTTAGATCCGATTGAAACAAATGGTCGAGTGTTAACTCTTGGAATAAATCTGATAAGAAATACAAGAACCTTCAAAATAAAACTCAACGATTGAATTTTGAACATCTTCTTTCTTATGAATAGACTCTATTTTTTCCTCAATTAAACCAATAATTGCCTCTATGTGTTCATCTATGGCTTTAAGTATTGGAAATAAACTAATGATTTTGTCTGCAAAATCATGAGAAAAAGTGATAGATATATTTTTAGATTGTTTAAGGTTTTTAAAAGCCTCTAATTCATTATTGATTAAATGGAGTAATTGGCTTTGATTTAAAGAATCTAAAAATATTACTTCATCAAATGAATAATATTTTGATCCAATTTCTTGTTTTAAGGCTTGTTCATTATAAGCGCGCAGACACAAATGATAAGTTTTTTCATCAGTGTTAGATTTGTTTAATGCAGCAATTAATTCATCATTGCGAACAACTAAACTTTTATGAAGAGTTACTAAGCAGGCATTTTCAGCTTCGCTTTTATTTCTTAAGTTAACCATAGTATTTTTTTTAACAAAAGTCGTTCTATCTTCAATAGAATAAATTATAAAAGGATTAATTAATTTACTTTGTCTACAAAGATAAAAATAGCTGGTCTTATTGCTTAGTTGAAAAATTCTAGCATCAGGATATAGTTTTCTAACTTGTTTAAACGTTTGATTTAAAAGAGATGGAAAGCGATGTCGAGTACAAGGATCTACAACTAAAATAGAATAGGGAGGTCTTTTTTGGGGTGAAAAAGTATTTAAAATGGCTTTAGCTAAATGAGAATTTTGTCGCTTTTGGTTTTTGAAAATTGAAAAAGCGGTAAAAGTAGTTCTAATATTTGCTATACCAAAAGTCATAATATCCTTGTAAATTTTAACCCAATGAAAATATAAAGAATATTTTACTGATTATTATTGCTATGTTCAAGGAGAATAATGAAAGATATTTTAATTTCTACTTTACGAGATAAAAATACTTCTTTGCTAGAGTTTAGAGAAGCCGCCAACCGTTTAACTCTTCTCCTTGCAGCAGAAGCTGTTGAGTTAATGCCAAAAACAAAAATTACTTTAGAAACTCCTCTTGCAAAAACAGAAGGTTTTAAATTAGCTTCAGATCCTGTCTTATTGCCCATTTTGCGTTCTGGACTTGCGCTTCTTCCTTCATTTATCACTTACTTTCCCTTTGCAACGATTGGATTTATTGGGACTGTAAGAGATGAAAAAACGGCCAATCCTAAGCTATATTATAAAAATTTACCGCCTCTTGCACAACATCCTATTATCATTTTGGAGCCTATGATTGCAACGGGTGGAACAGTCCTATTAGTTTTAGATTTATTAAAACAGCAAAATGCTGACTTAAAAAAACTGTTTATTGTATCCTTTATAGGTTCAAAAGAAGGTGTAAATCTTTTGAAGGATAAATTTCCCGAAACAAACCTAATAATAGCACAAGTTGACCCAAGCCTTAACGATAAAAAATTCATCATTCCAGGTTTAGGAGACTTTGGCGATAGATATTTTGGAACAATATAATGACAAAATTTCCTGATCCGCAACCAATTCCAATGACAGTACATGATGCTAGATATCATAGAAAAAAAGAGCTTATAGACTCAAGTTTTAAAGGTATCTTAATCCGTTTAGCAATAGTTGTGGCAGAATTTGTAGGCTTTTTTGTTTTTGGCAGCTATTCTTTGTTAATGGATGGTTTAGCAAGTTTTTTAGATATTTGTATAAGCCTAATTCTCGTTTTCTTTATTCATTTTGCTTCTCGTCCACCAGATTCAAACCACCCCTTTGGTCATGGTCGCTTTGAACCCCTAGTAGGTTTGCAATTAGGTATTTTTTTAGCAACTATTGGTGGCTTTATGTTTTATGATCAAACATTTAGTTTGGCAACTGAAGGTGATAGAGAGGCTATAAGTTCTTATGCTTGGATTATTCCATTAGCTGCTGTTTTCTTACTCGAACTTTGTTACCAAATTGTGATGAGGGTAGCTAAACGTGAAAATAGCCCAGCGCTTGCAGCGGATGCGGCTCACTATCGAATTGATGGAGTAACTAGCCTTTTTGCGGCAATAGCATTAATAGCTGGTGCTTACTTACCTCAATGGAGCCATGCTTTAGATCATATAGGGGCCATTTTAATTGCCTTACTAATGATTATTATAGGTATTGGGGCGGCAAGAAATAATTTTTTCCAAATTACTGATAAAAAACCTGAAAAAAAGTTTTTTGATTGTGTTGAAGCGGCAGCCAAAAAAGTTGAAGGTGTTAAAGAAACAGAAAAAATTCGGATTCAACAATTTGGTCCTGATGCTTTCGTTAGCATAGATGTAGAGGTGCAACCTGAAATGTCTGTTGAAAAAGCACATATAATTAGTCAAAAAGTTAGACTTGAAATTCAAAAAGATTGGCCAAATGTTCGAGATGTGATTGTCCATATAGAACCTTTTTATGCAAATGATCATTAAGGAATTATGTTTAAATTAATTGGTGGAATTATAGATAGAGTGTTTTCTTTAACAGGAGCTGTGATCTTTTCACAGGCCCCTTCCTTTTTACAGCAATATCAACAGCAATTAACGGGCAGAATTGAAGAGTTGAAATGGCAGGTAAAAGTAATGGAGGAATCAGCTAGCTTGACTGGTAAAAATCTGCAGGAATATATAAACAAATTTTTAATAAACGATGATCTTGACTTTAAGCATCAAGGTGAAATGATGAAAAATTCACTAGATCGCTTAAATAGTTATTTAAACCAATTAAATGGATTAGAGCTAAGTACACCTTTTGGAAAGCCATTTATATTTGTACAAAATCACGATTGGAACATTATAAAGTCTACATGGGCTAATTTTCAATTTAATGTACCAATCACTGTAGAAGCGGCTCTTTATGGGCTTTTTGGAATGGTTATTTTTTACTCTATTTTTTCACTTTTTAAATCGATTGTAAAACCTGTCTTTACTTGAGAACTTGCACGAAATTTTCTTAATCGATAATAAAAATAACCACCACAGAGAACACAGAGTACACAGAGAGGGATTTATATCTTCATTCTGCGAATGCCTTCTGTTAATCTTTTTACGTTAAAATTAATAAGTAATCCTCGTGTGCCATACCCATATAGTCTTAAATATGATAATAGTTATGCCTCATGTATGGGTAGTATTCCGTTAACCGATTTAATTTCTACGATAACTTGGTCGTCTACAACCATATCAAGGCGATAGCCACATTCTAGCATGACATCTTTATAAAGGACTGGTAGAGGCTTTTGCACTTCAACTTTCAAATTCTTTAGTCTAAGTTCATAAACAAGACAAGCTTCATAAGTTGATTCAAGAAGACCTGGTCCCAAAGCACGATGTACATCGATAGCAGCCCCTATGATTGCACCTGTCAAAAGATCAGTTTCTTGTACTGTAGATACTTCAGGAATTGAATATTTCATAAAAAATTTCTCTTTGTCCTCTCTGGTCTCCTAAGTAACTTTATTTTAAGTTGCTAATTATAAGTGCTATATGTATTTCTCTAATTTGTATCCAAATGCTGCTGCCCTTTTCTTCAAAAATTTAAGTGTTTTTTCTCCATTCATTTTATCATAATAATCGCACCCTGCCTCAACATATTCTGTCTTATTCAACATCATAAAATAAATTGCTCTAGCCATTTTATGCGCTGTTGCTGTTATTGCTTCCACAGGTCCCATTCTCGCCTTCATCTTCCTTAGATGCGCTCCAAAAACACTATTGTTTTTATAAAGTCCACTTGCTGACATTCGCAAAATTGTAGCCGCTTTATTAGTACTATGTGATGTATGACTACTTAATCTTCTTCCTCCAGAAATTCGAGTTCCTGGGCAAAGCCCAAGCCATGCACAGAAATGCTTTACTGTTGGCCATCGTTTGATATCTGTTCCTATTTCTGAAATGAGTTTTAATGCTGTACTTACGTCAATCCCGGGGATTGCTGTTAAATCGATACCTATAAGTGATTTGAGATGATCTGATACGTTAAAAGTATATTGATATTTTTTAGATCTAACAGTTTTTGCTTTTTTTGATGGCTCTTCTTTAATTGATGTTAACATTTCGAGTTTTTTTTTACGGCTTCATCGCATTCTCGAATTTGGTTTTGATAAAAATCGTATGCATTAACTGCTTGCTGCAAAGCAAATAAATGTTCTTCCCTGTAATTGCCTTGCAAGGAGCTTTCAATAACTTCTATCGGTTGTTTACATCTAGGGTCTCTCATTTTAGCTAATTCTTTGGGGTTTGTTTTTCCTCTTAAGATAGCCCTGATTATTGCCATGCCAGTAACACCGGTGATATCACTGATCGCATTTTGAAGATGTATATTCATTTGTACTAGCGCTTTTTGCATTCTATTGACATGTGTAGCTGCAGATTCTATAAGCATTGATCTTTGCCTAAGATAACTTCTTAATTCTACAATTTTATCTTCTGGGCGAAATGCTGCTGCTAACAGGCCATGGGCATGAAGCTGTTGTAACCACTGACAGTCGATAACATCCGATTTACGACCTCTAATATTTTTAACATGATGCGCATCTACTAGATTTACTTCGAAACCCGCTTGCTCAAGCATTTCGAAAACCGGAATCCAATACGACCCTGTAGACTCCATTACAATAGTTTTTATACTACACTTCTTAAGCCAAGAGATCATTCTTTGAATATCAGGTGTATAACACTCAAATTCTCTTACTATTTCATTATCTCGCCCTTCTGGTATAGCTACAAAATGTGAAGAAGCGCCAATATCTATTCCTGCAGAATCTGGATTTATTATTTTAATTGAGGATCGGTTCATAAAAAAAACTCTTGAATTAATAAAATGCAAAGTACGAAAAGTATTAACGCCAACATTCTCCTAAGCAGGATAATCTTAAAAGATTTCACTAATGATGCTTGCGTGACTTTTCGCGGACCATTCTCTGTGCCAGGCTAAAAGCACTAATGCGACCTCGGTCTCTACAATGCGGGTAGATTTTAATTAATTAGATTTTTTAGAATCAAGTTACATTGGAATGTTGGAAGAAATCAGAAAGGGAAAAGAAAAAAAAATCATCTCTCTTCCCTATCCTCTGTGGTAGTAATTTTTTATTATATTTTTTTTTACCAATTGCAAAACCAGTTTTTTACTTAAGAACCTGTAAATAATTTTCATAATAAATATCCACTGTAGAGTCCCCAGAGAGGAGCAAGTTCCGCATAACTCCAAAAAGATATATTAAAGAGAAAGGGGTTGGATTCCCTTATCTCTAATGTTTACCTGTAAAAAATTTAATCTCCTCAACAATTTTAAGAAAATTAAAATTCTAAATACCATATGTTCTCTGTGGTTCTTTTACTTAGTAATTTATTAAATACCTTTTTTTATAACTTCATTTAAAATTATTTTTACGTATGTTACAATAGAATAAAAATTTTGAGGATTTAATGAATAATTCTGTATTTTTGCAGAATTCTTCCCATTCCAATTATCCAGATAAATCCTGTAAATCGACAACTATAAATCAAGGGTTACCAACTGATTTTTATTTACAAAAGATTTTGGGAGAAGAACCTGAAAAAGTTATTCCAAAAACTCTTGATATAAAACAATTTGTTATTTTTTTAGATAAATTTGGAAGAGATTTTAAACTATTATTTCCGTTAATTAAGTCTTTTGCATTAAATAACCAAGAATTGTTTTTTAACAATGTAGCTCTTTTAAAGTTTTTAGCTCCTTCACAAAAAAAAGAATTAATTGTTTTTTGTCAAAAGCTTAATGTAGATGATGCCTTAGATGCTTATGTTCAGCTTGAACTAAATGATTTTGCACTATTACAAAGTTTTGCAAATCAAACGTCAAACATTCACAAATATATTTCTAAATTCAATCTAAAGGAAGCGCAAATAGTTACTTTAGCAAAACATGCTGCAGAATTTAATGGTGCAATATTTGCTAAAACCTTTCATGATTACGCCATTTCTAGTTTAGATACTTTAGTAGAGGTTTTTTTAATTGCTGCAAAAACTTATAAATTTTCTAAATTTGCCTCTTGTTTATCATTATTTGACGAAAAAACAAGAGCCAAAATAGCAATGGTTGCTGCACAAAATGATGAAGCTTTTGCTCGTTATTTTTCTTGCTATAACATTCAAAATAAAGATTTAGTTTACGATTTAGCAAAGGCTGCCGCTAAATTTAAAGGGGATAAGTTTTTTGAATATTTTGAACATTTTTGCATTAAAGATATAAATCAAAGATTTACCCTTGTTCAATTAGCCATTGAAAGTATCCCCTGGCAAGTGATGTATTATATAAAAAAAGCAAAGAAGCTCTCTTTACAACAAATATTAGACCTTATTATTTATGCAGTTAAACTCGATCCAAATACTTTAAATGCCATCGATAAAAATTTACTGGTAAAGTTAAACACTCTTGAACTTGAGGAACCTTATCTACAATTTAAAGTAGATTTAACTAATATCTTTATAACGAATATCGAAGCTGTCCAAGTTGATTCATTTGCGTTAATAGACAATGCATTTAGTTATTTAAGGCAAATTTTTAATCCTTCAATCTCTTATAATATTTTTGAAAAAGCACACCATTTTATAAAAGATATTTTCCCAGATATCAAGGATATTTTAGAAACAATAGAAAAAACTGAATCAAAATATATTCGAGATAATCAATTATTTTGGATATGGTCTCTATGCTTATTAGCACAAGAAAAGGGGATTTTATTGAATGAAGTGGATCTTCCAATACTTAATGCATTACTTCAACATTTTGATGATGGTATAAGAAAAGAAGTAGGCATTTTGTTTCTTGAAAAGTTTATCAATAATGACCAAGCCATAAAATCTTTTCAGAGTCTTTGTAATGCAAAACACACTCATGCATTACTTATTTGCTTAATTTTATCGATTATACAATGTCCTCAATCAATAAAAGAAGCCTTCTTACAAAGACTTGTCTTTACAAAAAGAGCAAAATTTGGTGAAGAAATTAGAACAATCGTTACCTTTTTATTGAGTATGCAAAAAAAGCAACTCAATCCTCAAATAATCGAAGCTATTTTTCTAACAATCCTAAATCAAAAAACGAGGAATTTAGCCATTAAAAAAATGACAACTATCACTCTTTTGTTAAAGGCTAATTTTGATCTAGAGAGTTACCCCATAAATAAATTAGATACAGCTTTAGTGCAATTATCCAAAAGTGTAAGTAAAGGGATCGATCTTACCAAAACCACTTTGCACCTTCCACATGTTTTAGCCTATTACAATGCTCTTAACGAATTACCATTTAATAAAAGACAGATTTGTTTAGAGGCATTTCATGTATTTTTGCAAGAGGTAGTAAATGGGACTTTTATCACTAATAGGTATAACGAAGAGAAGAATATTCACTTATCAACTATTTTTTTAAATCATCCAAAGCTTAAAGAAAAATGGATGGAAGGTTCTAAAGTAAAAGCAAATGATTTTATTATTGAAGATAGTGATGATCCCAGTGACTTATTAGCATCAGGCTTAGTTGAAAATAGTTGTTTAAATATTTATAAATCAGCTTCAAAAAATAGAGGCCTTTTAGGGTATATTTTGGATGGCAAATATCGAATGGTAGCTGTAAAAGATTCTAATGGAATCATTCTTGGTAGAAGAATCATTAAACTTTTATGGGATAGCAAAAATAAAAAAGCAGTCTTATATTTTAGCCATTATTATGGTAAAGCTAGTTTTAAAGAAATCATCACAAAAGCCTGCTTTGCTAAAGCTAAAAATGTTGATCTGGATTTTGCTTATTCCGATTCTCCTTATCCAGAGCCTTTATATAGTTTGGATAGCCGAGCGCCTTATGAATATGTGGACGAACTTGTGAGTTTAGCAAGTAAAAAATTTCATTTTTACCCAAAAGTTTGAGTTATTTCATTTACCAAAGAAATAACTCAAACTCTAATAAATTTAGTTCGTTTTTGCAGGATCTTTTTCTTTTTTACTTGATCCAAAAAAACGTTCATATAGAGTTTTATCGTAATTTTCAAGAATTCCTTTCATAGAATCTATACCGCTACCTAAAGTTCCTATTTTCCAAGTGCAATTACCTTGAGAACTAACGAGCTTATTAAAAGAAGTTTGCAATTTGTCGTATTCTTCATCATATTTTTCATGATCTGTTTTTAATGTCAATAAATCGAATTTACTTTTTATAGCTACTTGAAGAGTATAAGGTTCATCAAACGGAAGTGATAAATTTTTGTCTTTTTTATTTTGATAAATTTCGAATTCAGATTTTAACTTTTGTATTTCAGGTTCAAGTCTAACAAAATCATCTTTTAATTTTTTAAATTCTGAAAAATACTTATTATAAATTTCAGTTTTTAATGGTAAATTTTTTTCATTAACATAGAATGTTTTATAATCATTTTTTTGACGTTTTCTAACAGCTATGAATTCAGCTGCTAAAGGTTCTAATTCTTTATTAACATTGTCAATTTCTTCACGTAAATTTTTTAAATCTTCAATGCTTGGATAACCTTCTGTCTTAACTTTAGCTACAGAATTTTTAAGTTGATCCTTAAGGGTGTCGATAATACTCACTTCATTAGTATTGTTTTGTAATCGATCATTAAAGTAGTCTTGTTTGTTTTTTAATTCTTGTTTTAACGCTTCAATTTCACCTGATAATTTTTGACATGAATCTTCTTTTTCATCTAAAGCTATTTTTAAAGTTTCAATTTCACTTGCTAAGACTTCATTAATTGCGGAGAGTTCTTTGTATTGAGATTCTCGGGTTTTGAAAGCATTTTCAAAGGATTGTTTTTCCTCCGCTACTTCGGCAAGTTGTTGTTTTGTTTTTTCAGTTTCTTTTTTCGCTTCATCTGCTTGTTGTTTTGCTTTTTCAGCTTCTTTTTTTGCTTCAAGAGTCTGTTGTTGTAATTTATTATATTGTTCAACTACAGCAGTACTTTTTTCTTGAGGTGTGCTGATGGCTGCTTTTAACTTTTCTTGTAAATCTTTATTGTCTTTTTGTAAGGTATCAATTTGTTGATGGAGGCGAAGTTTTTCTTTGTCTTCTTGGGGTTTAACAGCTATTTTGGAACATTCTTTACTAGACTTTTGATTAAGTATTTGATTTTTCAATTCTTCAATAGTCTGTAGTAAAGAAGCTTTTTCTTCATCAGATTCTGCTGCTCTTTTTTTGGCTAATTCCATTTCTTTTTGCATGCTTGCCAATTTATGGTCAATTGTTGCTGACATAAAAACTCCTATTTTTTTTCGACAAATACTTTTGGAAAACAATTAACCAAAAGTTCACGTCATATCACATATTTATTGATGCGTTACCTTTAAGCTAAAGAAATTGAATTTCTAACGCTTAATAGAATTTTTAACTGATTAATGATTAATCGATTTTTCTTTTTAACAAAAGGATAATGTGCATATTTTGGATTTTTTTTTGAAAGTGGGGTACCTCTCTGGTTACTTCTTAAAAAGTAATCAGAGAGGCTTGTAGTTATTGGGCGATACCAGCTTGTAGCTGATTTAAATAGATACGCATATTATAAGAGAGGCGTCTCGCAAATTTTTCCCATTTTATGGGCCAGCCATGGTATTGCTCAGTGTCAATAAAAGCAATTCTTCCATCTTTGCAAAAAGGCACATTAAATGGATAAACACTGTCATGTAAACCATTTAACTCCATAATAGTATAGAAAGCTCTGAATTGATCACGATTAAGATCATTGCTTTTCCATTTTTTGTTATTTTTTTTGCTTTTCAAAATATTTTTCTTTTCTACTAGTAAAACAGCATACCTTTGAATTCCGCTACAGTGAGGGTAATTCGGCAATTTATAAATCCATTTTTTTGGAACAGTGAGATAATTTTGAAAGCTTCTGCTATCTATTGATTCTCTAATAATACGTGAGCCATTAACTCTTTTTATAAAATGACGAATTTCATCAGGAAAAGGTTGATCGCATCGATACATTTTAACAAGGTAACCTCGAAGCTTCGGGTGACAAGCAACGACAGCGCCACTACAACCAACTGGGTCTGTTGCATCAAAGCCAGCAGCTCGAATCGAATGTCTACCTTCCAATACGTTGCATTGAGAAAAAATGCGGTCCAATTGGTCTTTCATTGGATGATTATCAGGTAGTATATAAGGTCTGATCCTCTCCATTATATCTTGTTCTTGAAAAGGAGTATTCAAGCTAGATTTAATAAAATGGGTTAAACCTTTTAAACTATTTTCTCTTTGAGGTTTAGAGGTGGGTTGCAAAAGAGCTTGTCTTTCGGCTGTAAATATATCTTTTGCTTGTAAAATCTTTCTTTCATGGCTGATATCATTATCATAAAAATAAACGAGTGGGGATGGGGTAGAAAACTTTCCTCTTTTTTCAACAATCACTCGGTAGTAGGCAAAATTCTTTCCAATTTCAACTTTATGTTCTGTTGTTATGTCAATTAAATTATTTGATTCATTAGCTTGGACAACTTTTAAGCCTGAAATTTTATTGTAATCTACATTAGAGTATAAACTTGGAAGAAAATCTTTATTGTTAGATCCATAAATATAAAAGGTTTCCTCATTATCTTTTTTGCGATCCCATGAAAGATAAAAATGGTCGTTTTCTTTATTAAATTCTACATTTTGAAGAGACTCAGGTTTTTCAATTTCAAAGGCAAAAGGTTTACTCCAAGAGCTCCATTGATTATTTTGAAATGTTTTTAAGCGTAGGTAATATTTATGGCTTGGATTGATAAAGGTTTCGTCAATTAATGATAAGAGTAGCTTTTCAGAGGGCTTGGTTATGATATTAAAGTTTGGAATTACAACTAAAAAGTCTAAATTATCACTTATCTGCCACCATATTTTTTCGAAATTTTGGGAAGAATTTATTGTGAATTGGTGTTGATTGAAATTTGTACAAAAGGCTGCAGGTGGTAATGTTTCTGTCTCTTCAGTTGTTGCATGCAGGTTTAAGTTGTTAATTTCTTTAGCTGATACTTGACATTTATAATTTGTTATTTCGTTTGCTAGTTGATAATAAGAGGGGAGGTGGCAGGTAACTTTGACAGAATCTTTGTCATTTAACTTTATCATTTCACCTTGGATTTCTTTTTTTTCTCCAGGCAAAAGAGTAAGGTGTGGTTCTGTTAAAAATATAACTTCATTTCCAATGTTTTCTATAGAGGAAAAGGGAAAAAATGTTTCGATTGTTAGATCTTCAGGAAAGTATTTCCTTTGGTCTCCCTTTAATTCAAAGCTTAAAAAAGAATTTTCCTTATTTAAAAAATAGGTAATTTTTTCATCTGGGTATAAATTGAGGGTTGGATTTTTGCAAATGAATTCTTTTTTGCGCTCAACGTTTAAGCGGTTATGAAATAAAGCCTGATTGCTAGAAGATTGTATTTCTGAGTAAGGAGTACTTGCATTTGATATTTTTGTTCTGATAGCAAGGAAAGGATCTTGCAAAATGTCTTCGTGATCACAGATTGTTTTATTATCGAGTTGTAAATAAAAAGCTTGTTTATCTAAATCAACTAATTGCCATTGTTTTTTGGTCCTATATTCGTATGCATCGTGATCGATGAAGTGAATTTTTCGAACCTTATTTTTTATTTCATCAAACTGATTATACTGCTCTTTTTGATCGTTTTCTTGCATGAGGCGATAGATATGAAAAAGGGGATCTGTTTGGTAGAAAGGATCAATACTAATTTTTTTTATGATAGTTTTGTCATTATTTTCAAAAACTAATCGAAGTTTATTAATTATTTTTTCAGATGCAATTTCTACAATTTCATTCTTTTTGCTTAATGAAAATTGATATTCATCAGCATTAAATTTGTTTGCGAATAGAATAAGAAAATAAAAAAAAAGAAAAGATTTTTTTTTCATAACACTCACAAGGTTATTCTTTTAATGTTAAATAGACTAGACGAATCCCTAGGTAAGATAGGCTGGCTAAGGCAGCTGCAAGTATTGCTGCCATAAGACTTTGCATAATTTTTCCCGTTTCGAAAATTAGGAAAAGTAAACTCAAAAAAAAAGTTAGAATGGCAATATACAGGGAAGTTTTATCTAAGAGCTTAAGTTTATTCATGGCTTGAAATTATAAGAGTTAGTTTTTTGTTGTTGTATCAAAAAGTAATTGACTAAGCTAGTTTTTTCAAAAAAATATTGTAAAAATGAAGAAAAATCTATTAAGTTGAGCTTTGGGTTAATGTGTTTAAAGTTAGGTTAATAACAATTTACTTAAGGTTTAGCATTGTTTAAAAAAGCATCAATTATAACTTTAGCTTCTGCTTTATTTTTGTATTTTTGCTATGCCATGTACCAATCTATCTCATCTTTTCCAGATGAGCCCACTTTGTCTCATAAATATGTAACAATGGATATAGATGGCAAAACCATTAGCTTTAATTTGCTTGACCCGCAACTTGCTCCAAAAGACATAAAAGAGGAAGTTTTATATGGCTTTCGCTTGTTTTGTGAAACACCGAAGCTTTTGCCAAAAAATGGTAATGCTTTAGATTGTAGCAATTGTCATATAGCAGGCGGTAATACTCTTGGCGGTAAAAATGGTGGTTTATCGTTAGTAGGTGTATCGACTGTCTATCCTCAATTTTCTAAAAGAGATAACAAAGTTATTTCTCTTAAAGACAGAATCAACAATTGCTTTAAAAGAAGTTTAAATGGCAAGCCCCTTGATGAAGACTCAAAAGAAATGAAAGCCTTAGTGAAGTATTTAGAATTTATTTCTTGTGAAGTCGCTAAATATAAAATAAAAAATATTCCTTGGCTTGGGGTTACCCCTTTAAAGTCGGAACATACTCCAGATCCTGCCAATGGAAAAATTTTGTATGATAGAAATTGTGCTACATGTCATAGACACAATGGGGAAGGAGGGCCTTTAATACCGCCACTTTGGGGGGATCGATCATTTAATGATGGAGCGGGAATGAATGTTTTAGGGAAAATTTCAGGTTTTATTTATTATAATATGCCCTACCAGGAGCCCAATTTAACAGAAGAGGAAGCGCTAGATATAGCTTCATTTGTTATTGAGCAACCAAGACCTCGCTTTATTAAAACACCTTAAGCTTTTGTTAGATGATAAAGAAGTTTGAAATTATTGATCTTTTTCTTCTATTTCCCAATCTTCTGGTATATACGTTCTGTTTTCAATAGCTTCAATTCTTTTTTTAAGAGGGGGGTGGGTAGCGAAAAGACCATTAATACCTGGACGACTATCTAAATACATATGAGAATAGGCCATTCCACTAGATGATAAATCATGCCTTTGCTCTTTTGCAATTTTTCTTAAAGCATTAGCAATTCCTTCTGGATTTCTAGTAAATTGTACAGCGCTAGCGTCAGCTAAATACTCTCTTTGACGGCTTACTGCAGCTTTTAATATAGAACCTAAAAACCATGTAATAACACCAGCAATAATCATCAATAGGGCTGCGATCATCACAACGCCTCCATTGCGATCATTATCTCTTGATCTTGGTGTGAACTGAAGGATCCTTAAAGAAAAATACAGCAAAAAGAAAAACCCCATGACCATGGCAGCTAAGCGCATACTAATTTTCATATCACCATTTCGTATATGGCCCACTTCATGGGCAATCACACCCTGTATTTCATCTCGATTTAATGTTTGTAGCGCGCCTCTTGTTATGGCAATGGCTGCGTTATTTGGTTTTAAGCCTGCGGCAAAAGCATTTATTTCATCTGCTGGTAAAATATAAACAGGGGGCATTGGCAAAGAGGCCGATAATGTCATTTCTTGAACGATGTTTAGTAATTGACGCTCTTTAAAATCTGTGGTTTGAGAATCTATTCTATAGCCACCTACATTTTCAGCGACATAAGAGCCCCCAAAACTTGCGTACATTGAGTATTCAAAGAGAGCTACTCCAAAAGTAATGATAAGAAAAATAAAACCAAAGATAGGGTAGTTTGGATCATAATCTTCAGGCGCTAAAAGGCGAAGGGCGTATTCACAAGCAATTGCCATTGTTATTGTTAAAAAAATAAATAATGACAGGTATATAGTTGTTTTTTTCTTAGCCCTTCGCTGTGCTTCCCAAAAATTCATTGCCATAAAGTTTTCTCCTTAAAAGGAAACTTTTACAGCTTTTTTAGCCTCTGCATCTTGAACATCAAAAGTGTCTGCTAAATGGTGACCTAGCATGGAAGCTATAACAACAGCTGGGAATTCTTGTTGGGCTGTATTATACATCATGACTTGATCATTATAGGCCTGTCTTGCAAAAGCAACTTTGTTTTCAGTAGAGCTTAATTCTTCTTGAAGTTGTTGCATGTTTTCACTGGCTCTAAGTTGTGGGTAATTTTCAGCTAAAGCAAAAATGCTTGCAGTTCCAGCTCTCAAAGCAGTTTCAGCGGTGGCTAGTTGTTTTATGCTTCCTTCTTCTGGTAACCCTTCTTTTTTTATATCTTGTCTTGCAGCTGAGGCTTGGTTTCTAGCACTTATGACTGCTTCTAAAGTGCTTTTTTCATAGGTCATATACCCTTTAACAGCTTCAACCAGATTCGGGATCAAATCATATCGACGTTGCAACTGAACATCGATTTGGCTCCAAGCGTTTTTTACTTGGTTGCGCAGTGTTACTAAGCGGTTATAAATGCCAACGCCCCATAACACTAACAAGACTGCTAGAACTAATAAAGTAATAAGGATTCCTGACATTTTATTTACCTATTGGTTATTTATTCTAAACGGACAAGTCTACCTTTTTCGTATGAATAGTTAATTGAATCACTTTTTATCTCAATTCTATAAGGTATGTTTGTAACAGCTTCGAAAGCTTTTTCATTGTCTTTTAATAATTCTTTTAAATCGTACCTATTGTCTTTAGTGACTAAAGTTACGGTTGAGTATTTAAATAAATCATTAACATCGACGTCTTTTGGTAATATTTTCTGTACTTTTTGTTTTATGGCTAGGGTTGCCGGAATTGAGTCGTAAATTACTTCATTTTTTTCGATTTTTTCTTTTTTGGATATTAGGAAGAATTCACCTAAATTAAACTCTTTTCCTTTGTACAATATTCGAATTATGTTCCCAGGAGGCATTTGTTTAACAAATTCTTCATAGGAATTGCCTAAAAAATTCAAAGGATCTTCAGATTTTTTTATATTATTTTCCTTAACTATTTCTTTTACTTTATTGAGGGCAGTGTCAAAAGATTCTTGTGTTAAGCCCTCATTGATAAGTTTGGCTTGAATATCTTTTAATTGAAGTTTTGATTCATTTTTTAAACTTGATATATAACTAGAGTATTCTTCAGTTAACAGGTCTGTAGCAATTTCTGTTATCTCCTCATTGCGATCTTTTTCTACTTTTTGAGGGGTTATATAATTTGGTCTATTATAAGGATCTATTGAGCCAAAAGAATAATCATTCCTTTCCATAATTTATTTCTCATCTTGATAAATTTTTAAGATCTTATTTTTTAAAATTCCAATTTTGATAATCAAATCATCTTCGCAACTTAAGTCATCAATAATTTGATTATATTCTTGAAGTATCTCTCTTTTTTGTTCTAATGGAAGTTTATGTAAACTCTTTGCTTGGTCACCATTATTTAATATATCGAAAACAAATGGTTCAAAGGGCTTAGAATTATTAGTTATTGGAATTTCAAAAAATTTATGATCCGCTTGGGTCGTAACAGAAGAATTAAGTGCAGGAGAATAAGGATTCATAAAATTTCTCCCTTTTTTATACTAATAATAACGTATTTTACAATTAATTATAATAAATATTAATTTTAAAAAGAATTAATTATCTTTTTTGTAATTTAATTTGGTTAATTAATTCAGCTGCTTCTTGAGCTGTAGGTCTAATGTTTTGATCTTTATTAAGCATCCTCCAAAAGAGATACGAAACTGAATTTTTGTTAATAGGTTCTGGTGGGGAATTTTGGGTCTTTAGTTCTAATTCAAGTTGTTGTATATGATCCATTTCTCTAGGATCGAATCCTCTTTTCGCATAAAAGTAAAGAAAATGTAAGAATTTTGGAAGAGTGCGCACATACTTCCACGAAGACAGTTTAGACAAGTCAACCTTATACCATTCAAAAGCTAAATTTAAGCCAAGTTGCCAAATATCGGTTTTTTCAGTGATTATTTGCCCTTCTATCTTATGCATTTTTAAGGATTCTTGAAACTTTTTGAAAGCTTTTAAATTGTTCTGATGTTTTTGTCGCTGCTCTTCATTTAAGCGCTTAGCTTTTTTTTCAGTCCTATTTACAGTCGATAGTAAATAATTAAGTCTCATTTCTGGCGAAAAAACCGTCCAATTTGCTGTCCATCCTGAGTTGGAAAAAAGTTTTTGAAAATATTGGTTTGTATTTATGTCAGCTAATTTTCGAGCATTTCCAAAATCATTTAGTTTAGTTACCTTTTTGCCTTTTTCTTCAGTCATTAAAAAATTTCCCGTATGAAGATCAAAATGTAAGTAACCTGTTTGATGCAAGGCATGTAAACCTAAAAAAGCATCCTGCATAGCTATTAACTTTTCTTCTCGGGAGAGAATTGAAAAATTAGAAATTAATTGTCCTTGTGTACAATATTCTAAATAATAGCTCTTCAAACTTCCTGAGCTTCTAGTCTTTTTGCACTCCACTATGTATTTATTTTTTAAAGACTTATAGATCTTCTTTTCAATTTTTTTTCCCTCGTCTTTTTTAGCGTGAGATAACGTTTCATATGTTTTCACTTCTACGTTCATAGCACTGAGATTTAGTCGAAAATTGATGAATTTACTAGCTCCCGACAATGGAGTAAAACGACATCTCCTAACTTTTATATCATTTCCTTGCCGTTTTATACTTAAACAGTTTGTGGCTTTTTTATCTGTAATTGACTCTTTTTGGCAGTCGTAATAACTTTTGCCGTTAAAGCTATTTTGTACATAAGGAACAATTTTACTTAATGTAGGAGAATCGATACCCGCTAATACCAACTCTCGATTGGAAAATCCTAAGTTTTGTTGACGATGTGTAGAATCAAAATGATTGTTTAACCTATTTGCAATTAAGCCTGTTCTACAGAGTGTGGCAACTTTTTTTGATTCCCAACCAGTATGAGCTCCAATGGATAGAGTAGAAATAAAAATTTCTTTAGTTGTTATATGAATTTTATTGTTCTCATTTTTTAAATAAACAACGTTTAACAATGTCCATTTATTTGAAATATTTAAAAAAGTTCTAATTTTTTCAAATATTCGCTCGAAAAATTGAAGACGTTCTTTTCCTTCAAAAGATTTATTGCCTAATGTAAAGGTATTACTTTCGGTAAGGGTATTGTTTAAATAAACTGTATTCATATACTTTAAAAATTATAAGTATAAGCATAAAACAATTTTGTAAAGGTTTTATAAAATTAATCCTACTTATTGGATAATATCAATAAAGTTCAATGTTTAGTAACCTTTCCTGAAATTTATCTATTCAAAAACAATTGTTCTAAATTAGTTTAAAATAATAAAAAATCTAAAATAAATTAATCTTCATTTTAAAATTCATTTTCAAATAAAGAATATTTTTCAAAAAAAAACTTGCACATCAGAAGAGCGTTTTGTTACAGTCCGATTTCGGCTTAAAACGTATTTGAAGGTTATGCTTTTACTCGCTATAAAAATGTTAATTGGCAAAAGATCAGCTTTTATAGGGGTGATCTTTGGCATTTTTTTAGCCACTCTTTTAATCTCACAGCAGTCAGCTATCTTTTTAGGATTAATTTCTCGTTCTTATCGCACCGTTACTGACATTTCAGCCCCCAATCTTTGGATCATTGATCCAGCAACGGAAAGTGATGATCGCGTTCGTAGCGTCCCATCCGGTTACCTTGACGTCATTAGAAGTGTACCTGGCATGAAGTGGGCCTCTCCTATAAATATTACTATGGTTCCTCTTGTAACAGAGACCAATATTTTTGAAATGTGTCAATTATATGGGGTGGATGATGCAACATTAATTGGCGCACCAAATGTTATGTTACAAGGAGAAGTAGAAGATTTAAGACGAGAAGGTGGGATTATAGTAGACACTTACTCAGCCCATGGAGCCTTAGCAAAAAAAATGGCAGATGGAACGGTTATTCCCTTAAAACTTGGCGATGAACTTGAGATAAATCATCATAGAGCAGTCGTAGTTGGAATTTGCAAGATCACCCAAGGGTTTTACCCTCAACCTATAATATTTTGTTCTAATGAAGAATTTTTTCATTTCACGTCCATTCCAAGGGAACGCTATAGCTTTATTGTTGCTAAAACTTGTGAAGGCGTTGACATTCCTCAAATACAGCAAATGATAAATTCAAGAACGAAACTTGACGCTTTAACAAGAGAAGAATTTAAGAAAAAAATTGTCGATTCATTTTTGAAAACAGGAATATTAATCAATTTTGGATTGTCAGTTGCATTAGGTGTTATTATTGGTTTTTCAATAGCGGGTCAAATCTTTTATAGCATGACTGTAGCTAATTTAACGTATTATGCGTTGATAAAGGCAGTTGGGGGCACTAGAAAAATGATCTTACAAATGATTACGCTGCAGGCTGTGTTAGTAGGCATTATTGGTTTTTGTTTAGGGACAGCTGCAACAATACTATGGGGTTTTGCCATCGAAGATACAACTTTGGCCTTTATGTTTCCCTGGCAACTCCTTTTATTTTGTGCCTTTATAATTTTTACCATTTGTTTATCAACGGCCATTTTAAGTGTGCGCAAAGTGATTAATGCCGATCCTAAAACCTTAATGGGGACTTAAAAGTTATGCAACCGGCTGTTCAATGTCGTGGTATTAGAAAGACCTATGGGACTAATGATAACAAAGTTGAAGTCTTAAAAGGGATCGATTTAGAAATAGATGCCAAAACTTTAACGTTGATGGTTGGTCCTTCAGGTTCTGGTAAAACAACATTGCTATCTATTATCGCCACTATTTTAACTGCAGATGCTGGCGAATTAGTGCTCTTAGGCCACAATGTTAAAGAAATGAATGAAGAAGAGAAAACACTATTTAGAAGAGATCATTTGGGGATTGTTTTTCAGTCTTTTTTTTTAATTCCCACTTTAACAGTAGCTGAAAATGTCTCTTTGCCCTTAATTGTGGCGGGTGAAGAAGAGGAAATTGCTATTGAAAAGGCTATTGTGCAACTTAAAAGAATGGGACTTGCTAATAAACACAACGTTTCACCATCCAATCTTTCAAAAGGACAACAACAAAGAGTTGCCATTGCAAGAGCTATTATTAATGAATCACAATTAATCGTATGTGATGAACCAACCAGCTCCTTAGATCACGTATCAGGCGCTGAAGTTATGAAAATATTAAAAGAGTTAGTAGAAGAAGCTTCCAAAACAATTTTGGTTGTGACCCACGACCACCGTATTTTTCCTTTTGCAAACAGAATTGTTTATATGGGAGATGGGCAGATTACAACAGGGGATGGACATGAGTAGAAATTATTTTAAGGTTATTGCCTTTTTAACTGTTGTTTCACTTTTTTTAATTATTTGGTTTATGTGGCGAGAAGCACACAAAACTGAACCTAAAGCACAAGTTTCTCACCATCCCGTAGCGCCATTTAAGTCTTATATAGCAGGCGTTGGAATTGTAGAAGCTAGTAGCGAAAACATTATAATTGGAACTCCATTACAAAGAGTTGTAAAAAAAGTTTTTGTTAAAGTTGGAGAAGAAATTCAAGCGGGTAGTCCTTTAATAGAATTAGAAAATAGAGATTTAGAAGCAGAACTTAAAAGTAAAGAGGTTGATTATCAAATAGCTGTGGCTAATTATGAAAAATTAAAAGATTATCCAAGGTTTGAAGATATAGCATCTGCAGAAGCTAATCTCAAAAGTGCCCAAGCCTCTTTATTTCAAGCGAAACATGAATATGATATTGTTGAGAAATTAGAAGATAAAAGGGCTTTGAGTCAAAATGAGATCAATCGTAGAAAAGTTAATTTTGAGCAAGCACAAGCAAAAGTCGATGAGGCTAAATCTGCATTTAGCAAAACGCAAACCGGAACTTGGAAGCCAGATTTAGAAATAGCTAAATTGCAAATTTTACAAGCGAAAACAAACGTCGATAGAATTAAAACTGAAATCGAAAGAACCATTATCCGTTCACCCATTGCAGGAAAAGTTCTGCAAGCTAAAATTCATGAAGGTGAGCTTGCTATGGATGCTTCTGTTTCTCCTATGATGGTAATAGGCAATACTACCGAAAAATATTTAGATGTTAGCATTAATCAATTCAATGCCCCCTATTTTAATCAAAATGCACCAGCAGTTGCTTATTTACAAGGAGATCCAAATTTCGAATTTCCTTTAGAGTTTGTTCATTTAGAACCATACCTTGTGCGAAAAAAGAATTTGACAAACGATATTTCAGAAAAAACAGATACCAGAGTTTTGCAAGTAACATATCGTTTTTTGAATGGGTCTGAGCATCTTTATGTAGGACAACAGATGGATGTTTTTATTGAGTCAAATCAAATGAATAACGGTGCCAAAAATGATGTTCAAAAAAATTAACAAATTACTTCCTATAACTTTGCTATTAGGTTGTAATTTAGCACCAGAGCATGAGTTGCCAGAAGTTAACATTCCCTGTAATTGGCACAGTGTCAAAAATGAGGAATGGATTAGCTCAAGTCCAACGAATAGGCTTTGGTGGGAAAATTTTAATGATCCCATTTTATCCTCTTTAATTGATAGAGCTGGAACCAAAAATCTTGATTTACAAATTGCAGCTACAAGAATATTACAGGTAAGAAGAGAAAAAAAAGGAAAAGCATTTGAAAATTATCCACATATCGATGGATCGGTGGCTTTTGGGCATGTTTACAATCAACGTTCAATATTAGATAGCCTTTTAAAACATGCAGTAAAAGATAATGCTAGAGGATCAAATAGAATCAATACAGATTTTTTAGAAGTGGGTTTTGATGCTGAATGGGAAATAGATTTTTTTGGGCGAATCGCCCATGAACTCAAAGCCTTAAATGCCAAAATAGAATCAGCGGAAGAGAGTTTATGTGATCTTTGGGTAACACTAACAGCTGAAATTGCTAGAAATTATATAGAATTAAGAAGTGCACAGCAGCGTTTAGATCTTCTCGAGGAAAATATAAGTGTTCATGAAGATTTGCTTTATTTACACAAAGTTTTAGAGAACATTGGACAAATTAGTGCGATTGATACAGGAGCTTTACAAGAGGCACTCTACCAAATAAAACAACAAAAACCCCTGTTAGATTTATCTATTGCTAAATCTATCCATCACTTAAGTATCCTTTTGGGTCAAAGTCCTCATGAGCTTTTTGAAGAATTGCAAAATCCTTTACCAATTCCTTGTTTACCGACTGAAAAAACAATTGGGGTTCCATCTGAACTTTTAAGGAGAAGGCCCGACATTAGAAAGGCTGAAAAAGACTTAGCTGTTGCAACGGAAAGAGTATCAAGTGCGATAGCTGCTTTATTCCCACGTTTTTCTATCAGAGGTTTTATAGGAGATGTGAGTACTTGTATTAGAACATTATTAAATCCCTCTAGTGGAACATGGTTTGCAGAATCTCAATTACTTCTCCCTATTTTTAATAGTCGCTTGTTACAACAAGACGTTGATGTTAGTAAGCTTAATCGGCAAGAAGCTTTTTATAATTATCAAAAAGCTGTTTATCTGGCTTTGGAAGAAACTGAAAACGCAATAGCTTCTTTTAATAGTGATCAAGAAAAACTCGATTTGCAGACTCTTTCTTTGTATGAAACCCAAAAAAACTTGGATTTGACCAAGATGCTTTATGATGTAGGAGATAAAGATTATATAACTGTTCAAGAAAAAAGAAGATCCTATCTTACAGCCCGTGATAATCTTTTACAATCTCAAGTAGCGCTATTAATGGATTACATTTCTATATATAAAGCAATAGGAGGCGGTTGGGAAGAAGACTGCAATGAATCTAATTTATAATGAATAATAACTATTTTTAATATTTAAAAAAATTGTTATAATATTAGAAATCAATTTGAGGGGTTAATGAACTTAATCATTGCAGGAGCTAGTGGTTCGAGTGTTGCAATAGCGGCGATAACAACGATTGCGACCGAAAGCAGCGTTCAATTATTTACTCCTTTAGCTCATTTAGTTCATAAAAAAAGCTACGAAGCTAAAGAAGTTAGTTCACCTAGAATTAATAATCCTAATATAGATAAACTGTCCAGTCGAATTGCCCCCCACGCTTACCAATTAATTAATTATTTTGCTCGTCCTATAGATGGAATTATTCAAGCTATAGTAGCCCCTTTTTTTCAAATTGTTCGTTATGTTTCTCACCTAAATCACTTAAGTCAAAAGATTGAGCGTTTAAAAAATTCTTTACATGAAGAAAATGCACCTTTATTAGTAGATAGATCTCATTTAAAGAATTCATTTGAGGGGTTACCACCCTCTCTTAGAAAGAAAAGTTTATCTAAAGCTCGCATAGAGTTTTATGCACGTGTAAGTTTAGCTTTTATTGGAATACCCCTATATTTTGCTATTGGAGCTATAAATTCTGTTGGATTAGTCATAAAGTCGGCAATACAATTAGCAATTCCTGTGCAAGCTGTTATGTCGGTATGTCTAGGAGAAAAGGCGGCTGGTAGATACTTTTTAGCTAGAAAGCATATTTTACAAAATCACCCAAAAGCCCTTAACTTTCTACAAAATCCAAATCTTGTAAAAATGATTTCTCCAACTAAAGGGAATATACATTCTTGTAATTACTTTTTATATGTGTAGTCTTGCATTATGTATTCAATGCGTAGTTTAAGTGGACGTTACTCTTTATCTTTGATTAAAAAGATGTTAAGGACCAAAACAACAAAATAGTTTATGCTTGGGTTATGTTGGTCCTTTTGGAACTAAAGACTTAAATTTCTTTTTAAGCTTTTTCTTTAATAACAGGGCCTATTGATGGATTTATTTGATTCAATCTCACCGTTTCTTTTGCCAGATTATTATAAATAACCTTAGCTTCCCTCTTCCATTCTTTATAAACTTTATGTAGGTGATTATCTTTCAAATAGACTAAAGGTATGGTTTGTGCATTTCCTTTGGCCATTTTTTTGACAGAACTGGTTGAATTAGCATATAAATTTGCAAACGCGGTAAATTCAGGGCGAATAATTCTTTTATTTTTTTTAGTCAGTTGAAGATATTTGGCTAAAATTGCATCTACTATAAAAATTATCTTAATCACTCCACAAATTATGCCAAATGGCAACAAACCAAAAAAAACAGTTAAGGGGACAGAAGCTAAACCTAGTGCTAAAGCAAATATAGCTAAAGCTATAATAGTAATTTTTAAAGCTTTAATTTTTTTTTCAAAATCACCTATTTTTGTAGGTGATAATTGTTGAGTTTTTTTTACTTCTAATAAAGAGATATTTTCTTTTGTAAACTTACTTTTCCAAGAAGCTAACTTGTTTTGTGTCTTAGTTTTCAAACTTATATACTGCTTACTAAACTTTAAGATTTTAGCGTAACTTGTACATAACTTGTCAAAAGTTTCACCTTGTGTTGATCTAATTTGGATAGGTAAAATAAAATTATAGTTTTTTAAATCTTCCAATCCACTCGTTATTGTGCTTATCATTTTCTCCTCAAGGTCTTGGGTTTACTAGCGCTTGTTCTGCAAAGGGATTTAAATAAATATTGATCAGTCGAGTAGCTTTTTCTAAAACAACATTTCCATAATTTGGACCTCCAAAGGAAAAGGTTGATTCGTATGTTTTACGTTTAAAAGACTCTGGTGTAATTATATAACCGTGGGCATCGTTTGTTAGTCCAAAGACCGATAAGTGTAGGCCTAAGTTTCTAGCAAAATGATTTAAGAAATAATAATAAACACAACTTAATTCGCCAGGAATTGTGACAAATGAATGAATTCCATTTAAAACAATAAAATTAATCTCCGTAAAATAATGGTCAATATTTAAACTCATTCCCGAAGTATTAGGCTGAGGAATTAAATCATAAGCGTCCTTAAAAGTAGCTATTGATAATGAGTTATTGGTAGGAATAAATGGCCATGCATTTACGACCGTATTAGCTATCGATTTTCCAATAAAATCTCCTAAAGCAAAAGAAGTTAGGGAACCATCTTCTAAAGGAATAATATCTCCTTGTGCTCCATTTATAAAAAGAACCATCGTCTCTTTGCCAAGTTTTTCTTTTATACATTCTCGAGCAAAGTAAACAAAGTCTGCAGAAAATGCAAAATTTGTATAATCTAATGTGGTTGGATGTAGAGCAAAGTTAAACAAGACAGCTAAAGGCGATCCGTCTAATTTAGTCACTTTTATAATGGTTAAGTCTTTAGAAGGGGGCATATCTTCTGGCCATGAGCTTCTGTAATAGCTTAAATTGTCAGATGTTTGCGTATAGCCAATTCCTATTAACCCAGATTCTTTATTTTTATCTGCATCAATTATGGCCTGCGCTGTTTGTGTGATATAAAGTTGTGTAATTTCAGGACTAAATGGGCCTGTTACAAATTTTTCTAAGATTGGATCGTCAAAAAAGCAACCCCCACCTGAGTGGGTATGAGTAGATGAAACAAAGATTTCACAAGTTTCTAAGCCTGGATGGCTCTGTATAATTTCTTTTACAGATTGAACCATAGCAGAATTAAAACCTAAATGATCAACAGAACAAAAGGCTATTTTTCGAGTTCCATTATCGATCACAAGTGCATTAGCAAGCAGAGGATCGTGAACACAGGTCATACCTCTATTAAATCTTTCTGCATAACCGGCCGATGGGGTTCCAAGTGGTGGTGTAATGTTTGTTTGAGCCGTACCTACTAAAACATTGGCAAATGTGGTTTGCGTTAATGCGATAAAAACATAAAGGATAAAAGTTATTTTTTTTTTCATCATTAGTTCTTCTGATTGGTTTTAAAAGCAAAAGAATAGCAAAAAAAAGATATATAAGGGAATTTTTAAAAAATAAGCCGTTCTTATAAATATTTGCTTACAAGAACGGACAAAAGTAACAAATTAATTTGCGGGAAGAGGAATTACGGGCAAATCTGGGTAAACGTAAGAAGCAAAAGGATTAAAAAATATATTGATTAATCGCGCAACTTTGCTAATTACATAAGCACCATAGGCTGGGCCACCAAAAGAAAAAGCTGATTCTTGTGTGCCTTTGGCATAAGCTTCAGGAGTAATGATGTAACCTTGAGCGTCGTTCGCAAGTCCAAAAACCGATGTTCTTAAACCAAATGTTGGTCCAAACCTTTGTAAAAAATAATAATAAACACAGCTTAATTCACCAGGTATTGTAATGAAGTTGTGTAAGTTATTAAAAGTGATAGCATTAATTTCTGTTGGGTAAGGTTCATCTCCAATAGAAAAACCGCCAGTGCTTGGTTGTGGTAGCAAAAGGTAAGGATCTTTTAGAATTGAAATATTTAAATCTGACGATACCCCTATATTTGGCCATGCTGCAAACACAGCCTGCGCTAAAGATTTGCCAATAAAATCGCATAAGACAAAGGATTTGAATTGGCTATCATTTGGAATAATTTCAGCTGATGCTCCGTTAATAAATCCCACTTCGACGTTGGATCCAAGCAATGCTTGTAAGTAAGACCTTGCATAGCCAATATAATCTGCTGAAAAGGCCAGATTTTCAGGACCTAAAGCAGTGGCTTTTAGCGCATAGTTAAAGATTACAGCTAAAGGAGTATTATCTAGCTTTGTTATCTTTATCACAGTTATGTCTTTTGATGGTTGTACATCTTCTGGCCAAGTGCTGCGATAAACGCCTAAATTTTCTGGTGCTTGTGTATAGCCAACTCCAAGTAAGGCAGGTTGAATGTTTTGACTTGCTAATAAAATAGATTTTACAGTTTGCGTAATGTTAAATTCTGCAATCACTGGATCGTAAGGACCGGATAGTAATTGTTCAATTATAGGTATTTGGTAAATAGCCCCACTTCCAGAACTTGTATTGGAAGAAAAAATGAACACTTCACAATCTTCAAGTCCAGGCGTTGCATTCACAATCGCTTTGATTTGAGATGTCATTGGGTATAAATAGCCAAAATTATCTACGCTACAAAGAGCAACTTTCTTTAAGCCATTGTAAATAAAGATAGTCGTTGCATAAAGAGGGTCATGAACGGAAGTCATACCAACATTTCGTCTTTCTGCATAGCCTGCAGATGGTGTACCAATTGGTGGTGTTATATTGGTTTTGGCAGTTCCAACCAATAAAACTCCTTCCATTTGTGTGTGAAAAAACAAAACCGTTAATAAAATAATAAAATTTTTTTTACTCATCGTGACTCCTTGGCAAGTATAAAAAGCTATAGCAATAACTTTTTTTTACCGTCAAGGTACAATGATTTTTAAAGACTTTGGCGCAATGGAAAGAGTCAATGCATCTTTTGCAAGATAAGTTTCTCCATCTAAATGAGCTACAATTTCTGCATCATAAATTGTAGCAGTTTTGCATTTAATCATTTGTGCGTAAGGAGAATGATGAATGGTACCATGATAAATTTGATAAAAAATTTTGGGTAAAGCATAGATTGGAAATGGCTTTGCAATAATAATATCTAAATATCCATCATCGTCTTTTGCAAAAGGAGCAATAATTCCGTTTTTGCCATATTGTGAAATATTGGCAAAAGTTATAGTCAATCCTTTTATTTTTATTAATTTACCGTCGACCTCTAAGGAAAAATTGTGATAGGGGTATAAAGGAAGGGCTTTAGCTGCTTTATAATAATATTTCCAAAATCCTCTTTTTTTTACAGATTTGAAGGTGTTTGTCACAACATAAGCTTCAAATCCTACAGCTCCAATGCCAAGTAATGTTTCTTCTCCATTAATAAGAACAGTATCAATCGTTTTAAGCTTAAAATGGTTAATGACTTTCAGAGAATCTTCTATCTTTTTAGGGATTTTAAAGTGATCACCTAAAGAATTTGATGAGCCATAAGAGATTATACCTAATGCAACAGATGTATTAACGATAACATTTCCTATGGCATGCAAAGTGCCATCCCCGCCAATACCAACTATGGCATCAAATTCTTGGGTCAAGGCTTGTTTTGAAAGTGTAGTTACATCTTTGGAATCTTTAGACACAGCAATTTGATAATCAAATTGAGCATTATCTATCCATTCTTCAATATCTTGAAAAATTTTATTTTTATTTATTCCACCAGATAGTGGATTAACTATAAAAAAAACTTTTTTTTTCATACGTTATATTTTTTTAAATTAAACGACTCACCAAAGTTTTTAACAGCTATAATGCTTTTATACTCAGAATCTAAAGCAAATGGCACAAGTTGCCATTTTTTTATAGAATGATTGCCATTTTTGATGGCAAAATCTTCTATGGTAATTTTATTTAAAGGATAATGTAGTCCAATTCCAATCCCTTTCAAAAAAGCTTCTTTGCATGTCCAGGTATGAAAAAAGTAACTCTTTTGATCACCTCTTTTTAAATTTGAAAATATCTTCCATTCTTCTTGTGAAAAAATCAATTTTCCCATTTCTAGGGCATCAATATCTTTCATGAACTCAATATCAATGCCAACCTTATAAAAAGGTGATACTACACAAGTAATATAGGATTTACTGTGAGAAAGATTAAACTGCAAGGGCGGATAAATGCTCGGCTTAGCGTATTTTGAGTAATGTATTTGTATTTTTTCAATAGGTAAATGTAAATATTTTTTTAGTATGTTTTTTAAAAAAAATCTTGATTTTATAAATAAATGACGAGATTGCTCATTTTTTAAACAATTTAAGATTTTTTCTTCGTTTTTATCTAAAAAAGAATCAATTGATGGTATTTCAATTGTATCTACATTAGTTATCCATACCTCTAAATCTTCCATAAATTATTAAGATTATTTTCGATTTTCTGATTTTAATTCACTATTTCAATATAATAATAATTATATAGTAAAAATTTTAAAGATCGATATGAATATTATAGTCGGTATTGAAGATATTAACTTATATGGATCTCGTTTAAGTGTAAGCGCAAAAGAATTGGCTGCTTTTAGAAATCTTTCTGAAAAGGGGCTAAAAGACGTTGGCTTTACTAAAAAGACGATTGTGCCCTTATTTGAAGATCCAGTAACTTTAGCTGTTAACGCGGCCAAGCCTCTTTTAGACGCAATTGATAAAAATACAATAGGTTTATTAATTGTCGCTACTGAGAGTGGATTGGATTATGGTAAACCAATAAGTTCCTATGTTCACCGATATCTAGATTTAAATACTCACTGTAGAAATTTTGAAATAAAACATGCTTGTTATGGGGGCACCGCGGCTCTTCAAATGGCGCTTAATTGGCTACGACTGGAAAGCCCTGATAAAAAAGCCTTAGTAATAAGTTCTGACGTAGCAAGACCCCATATTGGGCATTTAGCTGAGCTAACCGCTGGAAGTGGAGCGTCTGCTTTGTTGCTTTCTCATCAACCAAAAGCATGTATTATCGGACCTGTTACGGGCTATGCTTCTAGAGAAGTATATGATGTGGCTCGCCCGACCTTAAAATACGAACATGGAAATCCTGTTTTATCATTATATTCCTATCTTGACTTACTTGAATTAGCTTGGGAAGATTACGCTAAAAAAGCGTCTATTTCCCCTCAAAATTTCAAAGAGCAGTTTGATTATATACTCTTCCACACCCCTTTAATTTCCTTGGTAGATAAAGCGTTTAGTACTTTATTAAAAAATATTTATGAAGATATAGAAAATGAAGAAATCAAAACCTCATTTCATCAAATGGTTTATCCATCATTTCTTTATAATTATGAATTAGCCAACATCTATTCTGGTAGTTTATACGCAGCTCTTGCAGGTCTATTAGAAGTAGTGCATGAAGAAAAGGGGCAGATGAAAAAAGTTGGCTTTTTTTCTTACGGATCTGGAGCTTGTGCGGAATTCTTTTCAGGTGAAGTTAATCCAGCTTTCACCTCAAAGGTACATAAAAAAATTAAAGAACATCTCGAAACAAGAAGAGTTATTACCCCAGAAGAATATGAGAAGCTTGTTTATGATTATGAAGATATTTTACATTTAAAGGACTACACGACTGATTTAAATAATGCCTATTACAAAGATCTTTATCAAAATTCAAACTTATTAGTTTTAGAATCGATTGCTGACTACTATCGAAACTACAAGTGGAGCTAAAGTTTATGATAGTAAAAATTAAAGATGTTTGCTGTTTTGCTATAGATATATCCACAGAAACTAACAGCGCTATATCCTTAAATAAATTAGAAACTATTTTTCAAAACTTAAGCCAAGCAGAAAAACATCAAGACGTAAAATGCATTTTGATTAAAGGAAATAAAGAAATTTTTTGTGCTGGTTTTGATTTGTCTTCGACATTATCAAATATAGAAACTTCAGAAATATCAACCATTTTTTTGAAGAAATTTTTAACTCTTCTAAAAAGACTATCTACTTCATCAAAACCTATTATCTCGGTTGTAGAAGGAAAGGTTATGGGAGGTGGAGTTGGTATAGTTGCCGCTTCCGATGTAGTGATTGCTAACCAACAGGCGAGTTTTTCTTTGCCCGAAACGATTATGGGAATATTGCCAGGAGTGGTATTTCCATTCATTGCTAATAGAATAGGGGTAGCAAAAACTAAATATTTAGCATTAGGTGGCGTTTTAAACGCTGAGCAAGCGTATACCCAAGGCTTAGTGGATGAGCTTAATGAAACAACAGATCTTCCTTTAAAACGGATAGTGTATCGCCTTTCTCTTTTAGAGCCTAATGCTATTAAAGAAATGAAAAGGTTATCTGATAAATATTTTACAATAACCAACACCTACTTCGAAGATGTTTACCAAACTATGCAAAATCTTTTTTTAAAAGATTCTGTAAAATTGAGGATTTCAAACTTTTATGAAGGTTTGTCACCATGGGATAAATAGTTATGTTAATAGCACTAAAGCAAGAATATAACGATTATTTCGAAGTGTTTTCTAAGGGGATCGTAACGGGCTCGGAGGAAAATATAGTAACTCTTGGACAAAAAGAGATAGAAAATATTTTGCCTCAAAAAAAACCGTATCTTTTTGTGGATGAGGTTTTAAACTATCAAAAAGAGGAAGAATATATACAAGCTGTATGTAACTTAAAAAAGAGGATAAATTTTTATAAAGACTTTAATCCAAATAAGCTTATTTTTCCTTCTTTTTTAGTATTAGAAGCAATGTGTCAGGCCGTTGCTTTGTTATGGTATTTGGTAAGGGATAATCAAGGAAGTCATCGTATTTTGATGATATTTAAAATGGAGTTTTTCGGAAAAATCGAAGGCCATGATCCATTAGAAATACGGTGTAAAATTAAAACTAAAGAGCCTATTGGATTTGGTTTTACTCAAGCTATTTACAAAAATAAAATAGCCGCCGTTGCTGTCTTAAAAGGTGTAAATATTTTAGGGGCAGATCATGCATTTAATTCCTGGTATCAATCATAAGACTATAGTCATTACAGGTGGTACGAGAGGGGTTGGTCGCGAATTCATTTTAGCTGCCTTAAAAGCAGGTGCAAAGGTTTCCTTTTGTTGGCACCACTCCTTAGAAAAATATAAAGACTTAGAAGAAGAGTTAAAAATATTTCCTAAAGAACAATGGTTTGGCATCCAGGCTGACGTATCTAAGGAAGAAGACGTTAAAAAGCTATTTATAAAGACTTTAGAAAAATTCTCTGCAATAGATGTTGTAATTAGTAACGCCGCTATTAGTAGAGACTCTCTTTTAGTGTCTTTGCCAGAAGAATTATGGGATGAAATTGTAGGTGTCAATTTAACCGGTGCTTTTTTGGTGACTAAGATGGCAACTCAATATTTTATCGATGAAAAAAGAAAGGGACGATTAATCATTGTAGGTTCTTTAGCTGATAGTGGAACACCATCAAATGCTTGTTATTCATTGAGTAAAGGGGCCTTACTTGGACTTATGAATTATCTTCATAACCATCATAGCAAAGAGATTACAGTAAATATAGTTACGTTTGGATTAATAGATACTGAAATGACTCGTTATTATCCCGAAGAAGCAAAGCAGGTGCTCATTCGTACGTCAATATTGAATAGATTTGCTAAGGGCGAGGAAGCGGCAAAGCTTCTTCTTTTTTTAAGTTCTGAAAATGGTATGTTTTTGGCTGGAAAAAATATACACGCGACCAATGGACTGCTTGATTTTCCAATACTTCATAAATAGGATTTTTATGAGTAAGCAAATACAAGTGACCTATCAAGGCGAAATAGCTTTATTGCAGATCGCATCAGATGAACATCCCTACTTAGAAAAAGGTTATGTTGAAGAATTACGCTTAGCTGTTAACGAATTGAATGATCACCCCTTTATTAAAGTTGTCATTGTAACCGGAGGCAACATGAATTTTTGCCTTGGAGGTAGTCACGATTCTTTAACAGAATCAAATAATCTTGAGGCTCTTCCTTTTTATGTAGCAGATATCCCCCGCCTATTGCTCTCAATTAAAGTTCCCACAATCGCTTGTATGGAAGGGCATGCGATTGGTGGGGGATTGCTTATCGGTTTATGGTGTGATTTATGTTATCTTGCAGAATCTAGTTTGTATGGTGCAAATTTTATGGCGCTTGGATTTACACCTGGTATGGGTGGGACAATTGTTGTTGAGCAGGCTCTTGGTCCCTACCTTGCTAGAAAATATTTATTTACAGGTAAACTTTTTAAAGGCAAAGAAATTAAAAGCTTAAACTGTCCGATCTCTTCCTTTGTTTTTCCAAAGCAGCAATTAAAGCAAATAACTTTAGAAATAGCTGAAGAGCTTTGTGAATTGCCAGTAGCCAGTTTGCAGCTTTTAAAAAATAATCAATCAAGGCTTAGAAAAGAAAATCTTGAAGAGGGCTTAAGGGAAGAACAAAAAATGCACAAAAGGCTTTTTAGTCAAGAAGAGATAAAAAATTTTATCAGCGAGCATCACCAACAAAATTAAGGGGTGATATATGAAAAAAGTTTGTGAAGGACAAAATGTTTTAATTACCGGTGGAACGAGGGGATTTGGAAAAGCTTTAGCCTTGGCTTTTCTAAAAGCTGGTGCTAACAATGTTTTTATAACTCACAAATGGGGATCTGTCGATGAAAATACTTTAATCCAAGAATTCAAGGAAGCTGGAGTTAAATCACCAATCATCATAACTTCAGATATAGGTAATCGGGAAGATACAGATAATTTAATGAAAAAAATTGAAAAAGTGTGTCAAGAGGGCCTAGATGTAATTATTAGTAACGTGGCTGTTTCAAAGATGAGTAAAGACTTATCAGATTGGAAAAGAAATTCTTTAGAAATATCGATCCGTTACTCAGCTTGGAGTATTGTAGATCTTGTGCAGGCCCACGAGGATGTTTTTAAAAAATTTCCAAAATATTTAATTGGTATTTCAAGTGATGGCCCAGATCTTTGTCACCCAGGTTATAGCATAATTGGGATAGCGAAAGCTGCACTTGAGACAATATGTCGCTATTTAGCCATGTTACTTAAAGATCAAGGATGCATCGTTAACATTTTAAGACCTGGTTATTTTGCAACGGAGAGTTCTAAGGTTATTTTTGGGGAGGATGTATTCAAAAAAAATGTTTACAACTTTTTAAATATAGACAAAGCCGCCAATGTTTGTTTAGCTTTATGTTCTGGTTTAATGGATGGGGTGATAGGACAGACCATCGTTGTAGACGAAGGACAATCTTTGATAAGTCCAGTTACCTATCTTCAAATTATGAATGAAAAAATTGGCGTTAAAAGAACAGATTGATATTGTAAAAATTAATATGTAGGTGGAAAAAATGGAAATTCTTCTAGAAAAAGAAATAAATTCGTTTTTTCAAAGTTATAAAAAAAACGAAATGGTAGTTCCAGTTGGTTCTGAACATTTTTGCCGCAAAAAAATTGAAAATATTATGCCACAACAAGGTGAAACTCTTTTAATCGATGAAGTTTTTAATATCACAGTGGATGATAATATAGGGTTTCTTGAAGGTAAAGTTTTTTTATCCAATCATATGATCTTTTTAGAAGGACATTTTCCTATTAAACAAATTTTTCCAGGGGTTATCCAAATTGAAGTCATGACCCAACTTGGAATGTTTTATTGGTCATACAAAAGTGGTCATAAATATGTTAATTTACCTATTAAACATGTTTATGAAGCTCGTTTTATAAATGCAATTTATCCTCCTGGGACGATTTATTTAAAAGCTAAAATATTTGAAGATAAAGATGTTTACTTTGTTGTCTGTCAAGCTAAATACAACGATGCGATAAGTTCAGTTGGTATATTGCAATTAACAAAAGATATAAAGGGAATTATATGAAAATAGATATTCCTCCAGAATGTGAAGAATTTTACAAATTGTGTCTTTGTGAAGAAATTCAAATGGATTCAAATAATGTAAATCCAATGAATAAAAAACAGATAGAAGAAGTGTTACCTCAAAGAAAAGAAATGTTAGTCGTTGATTCTGTTGTAAATATGGATTTTAGTAAAAATACAATTCATGCTATTTGTGATTTAGAGCTACGAAAAAATATATTAGCTTCTCATTTCCCGACTGACCCGGTATTACCTGGTTCTATTTTAATGGAGGCGATGGGACAAACAGGAATGATCCTTTTTATAAAAAAGGAAGATGATCTTGGCGAAAATAATTTAAGAGAATGGGTGCAGATTACAAATGTTTTTAGTACTCGTTTTTTACATATGATTAGACCGCCTGGTGTTGTGCATGTTAAAGCACGATATTTTGATAATGGATTTTTTATAACAGTAATTGCACAGGCCATTTTTCAAGGGAAGATAAGCTGTGTTTGCATCATTCAAGCTATTAAATAAGAGAGGAAATATGACAACAAGACAAGAGATTTTCGACGTTATAAAAGGAAATATCAAAGAAATATTAGAAAACGTAAAAGAAGAAGACATTACAGAAGAGCAAACCTTAAAAAATTTAGGAGCTGATTCTTTAGAAATAGTTGAGGTAGTATCGCGTTCAATGAAACAATTGAAAATTAAAGTTTCTAGAACGGAGCTTGCCCAACTTAAAAATTTAGGGGAATTAGTTTCTCTTTTTGAAAAATATAAAGATAAGGGTTAAGTTTGTGGGCAAGGTTAATAGAACCGACATGCAAAGAGTGGTAGTGACTGGAATGGGCATTGTATCCACTCTTGGTGAAGATTTACTAACCTATTTTAATGCATTAAAAGAAGGAAAGTCTAATATATCGCGCTGGAAAGAGATGGATGAAAGATGTTTATCCAAAATTGGTGGCGATATGACTGATTTTGATCCAAAAAAACATTTTTCAACCTATAAAGATTTTTATCCTGAAGAATATATCAATAAAGCTTTGCGCTTATTTAGACCAACACCACTCGCTGGCAAACTGACTGCAACTGCTTGCTTACAAGCATTTATTGATTCAGGCTTGCATCTCATTGATTTTGATCCCTATCGCTTTGCTCATATGTTAGGCGGTCATAACCTAAATTGCCAATTTATTCAAAAAAATGTGTTAACTTATGAAGAAGAACCAGAATATATTGATCCCTTATTTGGATTGGTGGCGGTTGATACCGATATATTAGCTTTAAGTAATGAAATTGTAAACAGTCGTGGACCTGGGCAAACAACTGGGGGAGCTTGTGCAAGCAGTAATATAGCATTGGTACAAGGCTTGGATATCATTAGAAGTGGCCGTGCTGATATAGTTTTAGTTTCCGGAGCTGCGAGTGCTTTAGATCATGTTAGTTTACAAGGCTGGGGCATGATGGACGCCTTAACTTTTAAATCGTTTAACGATAATCCTCAAAAAGCGAGTCGCCCTTTTGACAAAAAAAGAGAAGGGTTTATACCTGCCGAATCAGCAGGAGCTGTAATTTTAGAAAGCTTAGAACATGCCAAAAAAAGAAAAGCTAAAATCTACGCTGAAGTTTTAGGGGGAGCTTATACAACAGATGCTTGTCGGTTGAGTAAGCCTCATTTAGATGGGCAAATCAAGACAATGCAGCTTGCCTTACAAGATGCTGGCATTGATTATAACAAAATAGATTATGTTAATGCTCATGCCACTTCAACGCCTCTTGGTGATCAGATAGAAATCCAAGCCTTAAAGCAAGTTTTACAAGAAAGAATTTATCAAATACCTATCAATTCTACGAAATCTATGCTCGGGCACTGTCTAACAGCTGCAAGCTTAGTTGAATTTATAGCCTCTGTTTTACAAATGCAACATAGTTTTGTGCACCCGACCATTAATCAAGAAGAAAAGGATGAAGAATTTGAAGGTTTAGATTTAGTTCCAAATAAAGGAAGAGAACATATAATTAATTTTTTCTTAAGCAACGCCTTTGGTTTTGGAGGAATAAATTCGTCTATAATTGCAGGTAAATATGATGGCTAAAGATGAATCTACTTTATATATACATTGTGATAGCAGTTTTGCGCCAAACATTGTGCGAGAATTCATAGCTTCTGATTGGCAAGTTTTTGGAACTGGCAAAAATGATTTTATTATCGATAGTAATCACTTTTCTTTTCAAAAAAATGCATTTACCGAGCATAGCGATATAGAGCGATTACATAATTGGTTAGAAGATAAAATAAGTAATCTTGATGCCTTGATAATCGATTTAACTATACAACCGCAAATTAGTCTGAATCCTTTTCTTGAATTATCACTTGATCAATGGGATTTTTTTGTTAATTTTTATTTGAAACAAAGTTTTTTTATTGTTCAAGATATTATACAAGAATGGATTGTGGAACATAAAACTGGTAGAATCGTTTTTATTTTACCTTCCAAAGCTATGGCAAATGATAATGCAATGTATGCAGTGATCCAGTCAGGTGCTTTAGCCTTTAGTAGAAGTATTGCTAAGGAGTATGGTCTAAAAAAAATCTACAGTAATTCTATAATCGTTCCTTCGAATAGTACCGAGGAGGAACAAAAAGAAAAAATAACAAAAGCAGTACTTTTTTTTAGCAGTGAGGCATCATCTTTAGTGGATGGGGAGACATTAGTATTCGATTAATATAATTTTTAAGGTCCAATATGACTAAAAATAAAGAAAAGATTGCAATCATTGGTATGTCTTGTGATTTTCCAAAGGCATCTAATTTGCAAGAATATTGGGATCTTTTAAAGAATAAAATCAATGCAGTAGATACAATACCCAATGATCGATGGGACTTTGAACAGTTTTATAGTCCAGATCTTGGAACACCTGGAAAGATGAATACTAAGTGGGGAGGGTTTATCAACCATCCTTATGAATTCGATTTTGATTTTTTTGGATTTAGAAAAAAGCAAGCATCAAAGTGGGATCCTCAACAAAGATGGTTACTTGAGTCTAGTTGGGCAGCTTTTGAATCAGCAGGTATACCATTAGAAAAGCTTTATAACAAAAAAGGTGGTATTTACGTCGGGATTGGTGGCCAAGGGTTTGCGAATGCGCGCATGTTAGATAGCCAATTTGACAGGGTTGACTATTCAAATGTCGACATGAACGCAACAATTGGTAATGATTTAAGTGTAGCTGTCAATCGATTATCAAGATTTTATCATTTAACAGGACCCGCTTTAGGGTTTAACACAGATTGCTCTTCGTCTCTTGTAGCTTTGCATATAGCTTGCCAACATTTGCAAAATAACGATATTGAGCTTGCTTTAGTTTCAGGAGTTAGCTTTATAGGATCGCCTATAGAAGAGATTGCCTTATCTCAAGCTTGGCTTATTTCCCCTACACCTCAATGTAAGAGTTTTGATGTAAATGCGGATGGTTATGTATTAAGTGAAGGCGTTGGTAGTTTAGTTTTGAAACGTTTATCGGATGCCGAAAGAGATGGTGATACCATTTTAGGAACCATTATTGGCACTTCTGTAAATTCAGATTGTGTTGAATCAGAAATTGTTTTACCAAGCTCTGAGAGCATGGTGGAAGTTATCAATGAGGCTTTAATAAATGGCGATATTGAATCATCTCGTGTAAGTTTTATAGAAGGACATGGTGTAGCAAGCCCAAAAGCTGACCAAGCAGAGCTTAATTGCTTGTTAGAAGTTTTTGATAAATCTTCACAAAATTGTGTCATTAGTACTTCTAAATCCTATCTTGGCCATTTGCAATGGGCTTCAGGAATTACAAGTGTCATAAAAGTCCTTTTATCGATGCTTCACAATACCATTCACCCTGTTTTGAATTTCACAAAACCAATTGATGAAAAAATTGAACAGGCAACTACTTTAAAAATAGCTACTGAAGTGACCCCTTGGGAAAAAGGGGAAATGCCCCGCGTCGCTTTAATCAATTCATTTGGACTTGGGGGCACAAATGCTTCCATTTTAATTGAAGAATATCAAAGAAAAACAGAATTTATTGCTAATGAAAGGCCTTGGCATATACTTGCCTTATCAGCTAAAAGTGAAAAAGCATTATCAGATCTTGTTCAATTGTATAAGAATTATCTTAAATTAGAAGATTCAGACACTCTTGCTAATATATGTTTTACCGCTAACGTATGTAGAAACCAATTTCCTTATAAAACAGCTGTTTGGGGTCGTAGCAAGCAAGAAATTATAGAAAAGCTAAAAAACTTTAAAGTGTTTTATCCAAAAGAAACACCAAAACTTTGCTTTATGTTTACTGGGCAAGGTTCTCAATATTATGGGATGGGAAAAAAATTATATGAAACACAACCTGTTTTTAAAACTGCTTTAGATTATTGTGCCCTAATTGTTAATCCTCTGATAGATAATTCAATTTTAAACATAATGTTTAACGAGAATGAAGAAATTCATCAGACCTTGTATACGCAAATCGCCTTATTTTGTTTTGAATACAGTTTAAGTCATTTATGGAAAAGCTGGGGAATTACTCCCGATTTTTTAATAGGTCATAGTGTTGGAGAGTATGTAGCTGCTTGTATTGCAGAGGTTTGGTCATTAGAAGATGCATTAAAAATTATCGTTAAAAGGGCACAACTCATTAATTCCTTGCCAAAAGGTGGGGGAATGCTTGCTTTAAGTGTTGGTGAAACTGAAGCGGCACAGTTGGTGACAAAATATGAAAAAATAACAATTGCCACCGTCAATAGTCCCTCTCAAGTCGTTTTATCAGGAGATAAAGAACAATTACAATTATTATCTAAAGAGCTAGACGAACAGATGATTGATAATAAGTTGCTAAATGTTTCTCATGCCTTTCATTCCCATTTGACAGAGCCAATTTTAGAAGAGTTTGAAGCGTTCTTGCAAACGATTGAATTTAATCAGCCTAAAATTCCCATCATAAGTAATCTAAATGGGGAAGAAAATAAAGATATAACCACGGCAAACTATTGGAAGAGGCATATTAGGGAAGCGGTTCAATTCAAAAAAGGGATACAAACCTTATTTAAAATGGGGTGCCATATCTTTTTAGAAGTGGGACCACATCCTATTTTATCAACTATCGGCATGGCAAACGTTGATGAGTTAGATGATTCTATAACCTGGATCTATTCTCAAAAAAGGGGATCAGAAGACGGCTCCACAATAGCGGAAGCTTTGGTGAAGTTATACAAAAAGGGTTTTAGTATAAATTGGCAAAGTTTTGATGCACCGTTTCACAGAAATAAAGACCCGTTTTCTCCAACTTACCCCTTTCAAAGAGAACGAATTGATGAAAAAAATATCCCTGTTATTTCAATTCATTCTTATAGCAAAAAAAAATTATCTATTGAAAATGAGTATCTTGAGATACCAACTTCTATTCAAGAAAAAGAACTTCAAATTAAAAATTTCATCCGTGAGCAAATTTCTTCACTTGTGAATAAACAGCAAGAATTTGATGATAAAACCTTATTTAAAGATCTTGGAATAAATTCTTTAATGGCAATAGAGCTAATTAACCAATTACAAAAAGAGTTTGGACACTATAATTTAAATCCAACTGTATTTTTTGACCATCCCACTATTGAACAATTAAGTACATATTTAAGCCGTATCAACACAAATTATTCAATCATAGAAAAAATCTCACCTTATAAAGAGGTGAAGCTAGATTTAGAATCTTCTTATATACAAGAACTTCAACATCCCATATTTATTAGCACTGCTAAAAATAATATTTTGATCACAGGTATTTCTGGCTTTATAGCCCCTTATCTAGTGCAAGAACTAGATAAGACGAAAGATGTAAGATTTTATTGTATTGTTCGGGCTAAAAATGAAGTAGATGGAAAGGAGAGGATTAAAAAGTCATTGCAAGAAAAAGAACTCTATAGTGAAGAATTAATGCAAAAAATTATACCGGTTCTCGGTGATCTATCATTACCAAAGCTTGGTCTAAACCCCAAAGAGTATGAAATTTTAACGCAAACTATAGATGTAGTCTTTCATGTGGGAGCAAATGTTAATTTCATACTTTCTTACTCAGCTCTTTACGGTGCAAATGTTGAAGGAACAAGAGAAATAATTCGATTTTGTATAAAAAATAAGCTAAAGCCTCTTCATTTTATCTCAACTTTTGCAACTTTTCCTCTCATCTATTCCCATCCTTTATATATTGAAGAGTCAGATATTCTACAGCCTAATTGGAAGCTAGAATTTGGGTATGGGCAAACAAAATATGCAGCTGAGCAAATTATAAAAGAAGCAACGCAATTGGGTCTGCAAGCAAGCATTTATCGTTTAGGAATAATCTCTGGAGAAACAACACATGGTCACTGGTATTCAGAAAGCTTTTTTACGGCTTTTTTACTAGGATGTTTAGAAATTGGAGCGATACCAACTGGTATAAATTTACAAATACCGATAACTCCAGTTGATTTTGTAAGCAAAGCAACTATTGCCATTGCCGATTCCAATATTCAAACCCCTGAAAAAATTTATCATATAATTAATACACATTATAACGAGGTAGATGATATTTTAGAGTTATTTGCTAAGATTTATCAGCTAGAATCAGTACCTTTAGAATCTTGGCTTTCTAAAATAAGAAATCCGGCTAATGGGAAAAAAATTGCCCATTTAATTCCTCATTTACCCTTTATTGAGTTACTTGACATGATGCATCGAGAAAATAAATTTTCCGTTTATTTTCTAACGAAACAAACAAATAGCATTTTGAGACAAGAAATAACCTGTCCAAAAATTGACGATAGTATTTGGCTTAAATATTTTGATTTTTTAGTGAAAAATAAATAGTTGCAAAAAACCCGCGTATTAACGCGGGCTTTTTAATGTAACTCGCTAGATTCGGCCGGTTAAAAGCATTATTATTAAAATTAAAAGAATAACACCTATAACACTACTTGGTCCATATCCCCAACCCGCGCTATAAGGCCAAGCGGGGAAAGCACCAACCAGCAATAAGATTAAGAGAATCAACAGTATAGTACTCATAAAAATCTCCTCAATTTAAGAGAATTATCACCTCGACTGTTGAAGGGCTCATTTCTCATTATACTCTTTTTATAGTTTCTTTACTAATCCTTAAAAAATTGATTATTAAAGCCTTAACTTATTTAATTGTTATTGCGGATGGTAAAGATTCATTTCCATTACTATCAACTGAAGTTATATAGTAAGTGGTTGCTTCTCCTCTCCTGCGATTATTATCAGTAAATTCTAACGGATTAGTGGCTAAAATCTCTTTTATTAAATGGGTCATACTATTTCGATAGACTTTATATAAAATTGGTCTATTTCCAAGATTTGGTGGGGTAAAACGCACTTGATTGAAATACTCATATTGAGAAGCAAAGCGATTTTTACCTTGAAATCCTTTAAGATTTTGAGGGGGAAAAATGGTGTCTACAGGAGGTGGTGGAGGAGGAGGAGGAATGGTTTGAATTTGCTCAGCTAGTGCGCTTCCATTATTACTGACCGTTTGACCGGTAAAGACTATACTTGCAGAGGTGTTGTTGGAATTTGTTACTGTAAGGCTAACATTGTAAATCCCGTCCGCTAAATAAGTGTGAGAAATAGTTGGAGAAGTGCCTGTAAATGTTGTGCCATCTCCAAAATTCCAAGCATAACTAATAATCGTCCCGTCTGGTGTGAAAGAGGATGATCCATCGAAATCGACAATTCTTAAAGGAGTATTCACGCTTGTCGTGAATTGAGCTACAGGGGATTGATCAGGGAAAATAGCCAAAAATTGTAAACTATTACTTCCAGCTGTTAATGGTCCAGCACTTACTGTATTAGTAGCCACATCTATAACGTAAATACCAGCCGTTGTTCCAACAAAAACTTTTTCACTATTTGGGGTTGATGCTATTCCTAATGGAAAAACGCCAAGAGGTATTGTTGTGATCGGGGTTATTGTATTTAGGTCTATGACGGTAATGTCGTTACTATTCGTATTGGCAACATATGCATACAAACCATTTGCTGTTACTGTGATCATTTCAGGATAACTTCCTACAGGTATTGGGCCACCATCAGCTGTTAGAGTCGGGATAAATATACGTAAAACCGTGTCGTTACTAAAATTTACAGTATATAAATAGTTTCCATTTGGGGATACAGCAGAGCCAAAATTTAAAATGCCAGTTGGAACAGTATTGATAATAGTGTCGTTCGTTGTATCGATCACTGTCCCAAGTGTACTTCCTGAGTTATTGACAAAAAGATAATTTCCATCTGTAGAAACGCTTAAACCAAAAGGGGCAGAACCTGTAGCTATAGGTGAACCAATGATGGTATCAGTTGCTACATCTATAACTGAAATGGTATTAGCTGAAGTATTAGCAACGTAAGCTTTTTCTCCATTTGGGGTGATAGCTACAAAAATTGGGCCAAGTCCCACAGGGACAGTTGCTATGACAGTACTTGTAACAGTGTCTATAACTGATACATCATTGCTTCCAATATTCGCCACATAAGCTTTGGAACCATCCGGTGTTATAGCGACGTAACTTGGGCCAGCACCTACTGAAATACCACTATAAAACGTATAAGTTTCTGTATCTAGGATGTAAACTGAATCTGTAATGTTATCACACACGTAGGCCAATCCTAAAAAAAACTGTGGAAGGAGTAAAAGGTAAGAAAAAAGAAGCGTTTTAAGGTGTTTTATTTTCATTAATTCTCCAAAAACTTTGTTAAATGATTTACTTATACAATTTAAAAAATTAAATTTACATTTAAGTGAATCAAATTAAGGTTTTTCTTGAATACAATATCTAGTGATAACTGGAAAAAATATATTTGGCTATGGTTGCCTCATACAGCTTTAATAGTTTATGCCAAAATAATAATTTTTTATGTCATCATTTTGCTTTTTAAAAATGTAGAGAGAAGTTTAGAGCAATTATCTTGGTTTGGACTAATGACTGTTTTGCCAAGCATGTTTTACTTGCCGTTTTTTATGAGAACCGTCGACGGATTACCTGTAAAAAAAGTCTTTCAAGGTATTTTGCTACTACAATTTCCAATCTTCACTTACCTTTGCTATACCTTAAACCAAGACGATCCTTCGCTAATAATTATATTTATTCTTATTGCATTAGATATTGCGTTAATTAATGCTGAAAGTGTAATTTTTGATAAATCAATCACATTATTACTTCCAAAGTTAGATTATCCAAAAGCTATTGTTATTTCGAGATTAGCTAACAATATTTCATTTTTCTTTTCGCCACTTTTAGCAACTTTTTTCTTTCAAAATTTTGGTTTGTTATCTCTATGGATAATCGGCTTATTAATAGTTTTAGCTTATTTTTATCAATTAAAAATATTGTCTTCCAAAAATAAAGTGGAGTTTGAAAAAAAACAAAAAGAAACGAATATTTCGTTTTTTAAAAAAAATAAACCGCGACAAAACTTGCTTCTTATTGAATTATTATTTTTTTATGCCATTTCATTTTTATGGACTAACGCGGCAACCTTAATTGCCTTTCCGTTTTTTATCCATTCTGAATCTGTTAAGACATCTGGTCTACTAATCACAATTAGCGGTTTAGGTGTGGTAATAAACAATATTTATGTCTATTTTAAAAATAAAAAAACGGATCTACTATTTTGGGGGAGATTATCTGGTTTTATCAGCGGATTTATGTTTCTTTTTTTAGGATTAATAAATCCAAATTTCTTATTTTACTTTGTAATTATGTTTTTAGGCGGTTTTTTTTGCTCATGGTGCTACAATTTAGCACAAATAACAACTCAACGCCTTATAAGCTTTAACGTTCAAGGAGCTTTTTTTACACTAAGAGCTACACTTAATGTCATTATAACGACCGTTTTTTATCTACTAACAGGCTACTTTATAAAACTCATCTTCTTACCTTTTCTACACCAAATATTAAGCCTATTTTCTATTTCTAACCTGCCAATTAACAATTTTGTCGCTATTGCTACGATTTTTGTAATTTGCGGGGTTTTAATTATCTTAGGTTTATCAGTTTTAATATTAATTAATTTTAGAAAATATAATAAACATCAATAGTTTTTTTAAAATTTAATTAAAATTATTTGTTTACAATTAAATAATAATTATAAAAAATAATAGTAATAATCCTATTTGGATTTTTAATAATTACTAATTTTTTTTACTTATAATATTTAAAATGCACGAATTTTATGCATAATTTACAAACGTTATTAAATAAAAGTAGTGTCCCAAATATTGAAGTAATTAGTTCTCAAATCATCAAAGAAAATATATTAACAAAAACGTTAATAGTAGAAACGAATATAGCAAAATTTGCCGTAAAGATTTTCTCTATATTTTGCCTTTGTGTTCTATTCAAAAAAACTAAAGAAGAAATTTTAGAATTTGGCAACCTTAATGAGGCAGCTCTTCAAGTTTTAATTTCAAATCAATTGAGAATACCATCTAATTTTAAATTTAGAAATCGCCACATTGTCGATGATAATGGTGAGCTTTATATATTTTATGAATTTTTGCCAGGAGTTATTAAAGATGGTGAAGATTACAGTTTAGAAATGATAAAAAAAGTTTCTAAAGGTCTAAAAAAAATCCATTCAGTGAATTATAAAATTTACCCAAAATCCTTTTGGGAATTGAAGTATCAAACGTTTTGTAATTTCATGAATGCAGCCATAAATCAAGCTGAAAGCAAAGAAGTTCAGCAAATTTTCACGAATGCAAATCTTGGTGACTATGTACAAAATACTATAAAACAAGGTAGAGAAATATATAATACGCCAGCTAACTTTTTAGATGAATTTTGTTTAATTCACGGAGATTATAGACCTAAAAATATTCTTTGGGATAAAGAGTCTTTTTCTGTTATCGACTGGGAGGTATATGCAGTTAATCACAGATCTTATGAAGTATTAAATAGTTTGCTTGGATTTGGTATGCATGAGAGTCAAGATCCATTCGTTTTAGATAAAACAAAAGCGATCACATTTTTCAAAACCTATAATGAGGGACTTGATAAACCCGTCCAATTTGAAAGACAAGATTTATCTATGGTTGTCAATAATTTTATTCATTGGATGGTCAGTAATTACGCCCAAAAAAATAAGGTTGAAGTCGACTATTCATTAAATGCGATTAAATGTATTCAGGAAAATCAAGAATTTCTGTTAAGTTTAAGATAAACTTGATCAATTGAAGTTTATCTTAAACTTTTCAATTTATACATTGAAATGTAAAATAATTATGGAGCTATTTTTTTCTTCACTAAATGGTTGTAAACGAAAAGTAAAACCATAGCGCCTAGTAATGACATAAAAAAACCCGCTTGATCTTCAGATTTGTATAAACCTACCGCATCTCCAATAAATTTACCTACAAAAGCCCCAGCTATTCCTAAAAGAGTAGTATAGATAAATCCGAGAGGATCGCGTCCTGGCATTAATGCTCTTGCGAATAAGCCTACAATAAAACCGATGATAATTGTACTGATAATTCCCATAAAAACTCCTTACGTTAACTTTTTTTTATAGAGATGTGTACTAAAGTTCAAGAGTTATCTTCTATAAAAAATACTCAATTTCGTTAATGTTTTCTTAAATAGGTTTTTATTTTATGGTGAGGCTAGAGGTAAAATATGATCATAAGTTTTGCTTACTCACTAGCTGAGCATTTATTCTATTCATTCTTTGTTGTCTTATTTTTTGCTTCTATTCACTGGAATGCAGACATTATTCATAAATTCGACCAAAAATTTAAAAGTATCTTATTTTCCGTTGGCGGAGGATTCTCAATCGCCTATGTGTTTTTAGATCTATTACCCAAGCTGCCTGCAAAAAATGTAAAAGTGACAGAAACCACATGGACTTTAATTCCCTACCTTGAGCGGCATGTTTACATAATGGCATTAATAGGCTTTGTTACGTTTTTTGCAATTGATCGTTCTAAAGCTCTCCTTCAAAATAGAAAAAACATCTACTATACCATGAATTTATTGACCTATGCATTATTCAATTTTTTAATAGGATACGCAGTCGTCGACGTAGAAAATGACGAAGTGCAGCCTTTGCTCTTATTTACATTTGCAATAGGTCTGCATTACTTAGCAAATGACTATATGTTAACGGAAGAGCATGGTGAGGAGTATCGCAAAGTAGGTAAATGGATATTAATAGCTTCTTTAGTATGTGGGTGGTCTTTAGGTTTATTTATTCAAATATCTGAAACGCCAGTAGCTTTAATTAGCGCATACATTGGAGGAGGAGTGATAATGAATGTCACAAGGCACGAATTATCTTCTGATAATCCTCATAATTTGACCGCTTTTTTGGTTGCCACTTTTATTTACGCCTTTATTTTGTTGAATTTAGGAGTATATTAATCGAAAAATTAAAATTTAATCCCCTTCTAAAAAATCAATGTCTTGAAGTTTATCGGAAAATTGTCTGGCTATTTCTTTATTATATTTTTGTATAGTTGTTTCAAATTCGTAAATAATAGTTTTTAATTCAATAGGATTATCTTGAATGAGGTATTGAATAACTTCTAAACCAAATTGATTTAAAAAGATTGGATTTTCATTATTCTTGATAATAGATGTTAAGAATTGTTCGGCCGCCTTAAACCCTTTATTAGTAACGATATCTTTGAATAGGTATAAAAGAAAATCTTTTTGAAATAATTCATTCTCTTGAATAAAGGCGAGAGTGTGTGACAAAGATTTATGGCGGTATATGGCTAAAGCTAAAACTGTAAATAGATGATAGTGTAATTGAAAATGTTTATCCACCTTTCCTTCACTGCTATTAGAATAGTTATCGATAGATAATTTAATATTGGGCAGGAATTTTTTTAACTTTGGTAAAGTTGTGAATCTGTTTTGTAAAAAATTTTTATCAAGGAGACATTTAACTATTTCATTTAATAATCCAGGTGAGTTTGGGTGAAGGGAATTATAAAGGGTAAGTAAGCGTTCAACAGTTGTAAATTGTCGACTTTCGATCTGTTTTTTTATGGCAAATAGTATAATTTCTTCAACTGAATCTATTTGTTTATATTTTTGTAAGCAAATTTTAATATCTTCATAATAAAAATGAAAATTTTTACATTTTTTGATAAGAAAAGATTTGATTTTGCTTTTTAGGAAATCTGAGTTTTTTAAATTTAAACAAAGGTCTAAAGAAAAAAACAGAAGATCAAAGCTATCATTAAATTTATCCTGATTTTGATAAACTTTAGTAATGACGTTTTCTAAAGACTGTTGTGATAGATAGTTTTTTGTAAGGATACTATTTATAAGGGAAGGTGAAATAGGCTTCTTTTCATTAATAATAAAATAAAGAAATTTTTCTAATAGACTTTCTATAAAAGATTCATTAATGTTCGACCCTATTTCAAAGAGGAATGTAAAATAAATTTCTTTTTCTTTTGTGCTTTGTAGCTTTTGATAAATAGAACATAAAACAGTGAGCAACTTTTCTATTGGTGCATCTTCAAGGTGAGTTAGTTTTATGATGCTGTCACGAATGAGCTCTTTAAAATCATGATTTAGTAAAAAAATTAAAATATTTTCGATGGTCTCTACAGAATCATCATTAGATAATTCGGATAATTTTACGGAACATTCTAAAGCGGTACTTAATTGACTAAAGGGAGTAAGGGAGGAATAATTATCTGAAACTAAGAAAACAAGTTCATCAAAATGCTCAGTGGTCAAAAGAATATGGTTTAAAAGATGAGCTACTTTTATACTTGTATTAATAGATAGGTTTTTAAATTCATTAAAATCATCTATTTGTTGTACCTGAAAATGATAAATTTTTAATTCATTTAAAAGCTTGCTCCAATAAGGGCAAGTCATTAGTTCATTTTGAGCATAGATATCTAGAATGTTTGTCCATATGTTAGTTATTCTTTTTTTTTGTAACTCTTCAAAATTAGAATGAATTCTTAAACTTTTTGAAGTGGCCCGTAATGCTTGAATAACGGAAGGGTTTAAAAGAGGAATAATATGAAAATTTACACAATCGTTAGGAAGATTATTTAAATTATTTTCCTGCATAAAAATTTTCTATTTATTATACAAGAAAGATTAATTTAAAATAAATATTTACCTTTAAAAATATTTATAAACCTTACCTGTTATTATCTTTCGTGAGGAGGGGTAGTTAAGTAAAAAGAATCAAAAAACTTTTGAGAGAGATTAATTTCTTCACAAATTGTGTCAGGAAGTGGGTTAGTGCTAGGTTGAAACTTTGTAAACTCTTCATTATAACTGTCAGTTTCTAAAATATAGAAGGAATGATTGCTTCTTTCAAAATGAACGGTCACTAATTTGTTCTCTTCAATCCAGGCTATTGTGAAGTTAGTATCTGCCTGGGGATTATTTTCATTAAACAAAACAAATTTCTTTGATTTAGAATTTTTAATGGAATTAACCAATGAATAAACATATTTTTTTAATTGAAAATTTTTATTGTGTATAGGGGAATAAGCTATTTTATACTTTGTCCCTTTAGAATCTTGGGCGACACATCTTGGGGAATCATAATTCGGTTTTTCAACCCATTTCATGTTTTTGGGTAAGCCGATTTGTATCCACTCATCTGGAAATTGTTGTTTTGATTTTGCTGTAAGACGAATTTTAACAGGACTTAAATCTTGTGATGGCTCAGTACTTTCTGTAAAAAAAGGGAAACTCATTAAAACTAATAAAAGGTAAAGTTTCATAATTTATCCCTTTAAAAAACCATTATTATAAATAAATATATAACTATAAACAACACTTAATTATTTGTTTAACATTAAAATGTTATTGAATCTAGTAAAAGTTTATCTTTAATATAATAACGTACTAAAAAAAATAATCTAAAAGGATTGATTATTAGTTAGGCGATCGTTACATTATCTATCTCAATGAAATGGAGCCACATGAACGGTATTACTGAAAATCCAAACTTCACAAATGGAAAAGAAGTATTTCAAAGCGCTGGATCTTATATTAAAAAGATATCGTTTTTTGTTGTTTGTACTATTCCAATTGTCGGTTTAATCCCTCATTGTTTTGCTACTTTTTGGATGGAGCGAAAAACTGTCAATCTCTCCAAAGAAATGCAAAAAGAAAAACAAAAAGAAAATTTTGCCTTTATTTATCGTTTAGGGGTAGCAAGTCTTATTCGTGGGATCTTAACTTTAGCAATAGTTATTGCGTTGATAGCAATTGATTGTTTTAGTTTTAAGATCAGTTTATTATTTTTCTTTTCTCTTTTAAGTTTTAACATATTGAATAATTTAGCAAATCTTAAAAAATTTAAAAAAAATTTACGCAATTTTATGTCTTAAATTTGCTGTATACTTCTCTAATAAATGAAAACTTGCTATTTCTACAATGAGCGCGGCAAGGCGAAGTTTTAGCCCTGTTTTAAAGACCTTTAGACCGTGTTTTTTATACATAGCCAAGATGATATTACATCTATTTTTTAAATTTTTGCTTGTAAAGTCTGCTTGTCTTTGAATGATATAAATATCAAGGGGTGCTGCAATACATGTAAAGAAAGTCGCTGGAATAATTGTGGACGTTAAGGAAAGCGTTTCTTTTGAAAGGTTTTTATGATAATTGTAAGTTGTTAATTTTTTAGAAATTATAGATGGAGTTATGACTATAAAACCGGCAAACAATCCATTTCTGATTGTCATTGAAAAAGCTCCTCTAAATAAATTGCTATAACTTTTTTTGTTAATAATTCGTTTAAATGCTTTTAATGAACTTTCATTTTTATTTTGAGCCGCAATTAAAGTTACCTCAAATGGGTTACATACAAAACTTGTAATTGCACCTGCAAAGAAGCCATAACATAAAGCTTCTAAATAGGTTACTTCTTGTTTCTTTCTTTCTAAATGAGAAATTTTTTTGTGTAAAAACCATTCACTAAATGGATAAATGGGTTGTACTAAAAGAGTAGCGCTAAATCCTCTATAATAATTAAATTTTCGATTAAAAAAAGGGTTATGTGATAAATCTCCAGGCTTTAACCTTCTTAATATTTCCATCCTTTCAAAAATACTTCTTGCGTAGAATGGATACCAAAGAGGGGCCAATAGTAGGGAACTAATTTGCCTAGATAAAAAAGATTGATCATTTGTTAGTCCATTCATTTCTTACCTAAATTAAGTTTATTTTTATTAACTCACGGTTTTGTATAAAAATGAATAGAGAAATCATTTATAAATTAAATTTCGAATAATTTTAGTTAATGCATTATTCCAAGCCTTACAAAAAGTCTCGTAAAGCTTGAAATGACTATAAAATATAATTAGCTGCAAAGCAATTCATCAGCTATCTCTTTTGCTGTTTTTCCATCTATTGAACTTCCCATCGCTTTGATTTGCTTCATCACTAAACCTAAATCTTTTTTAGTTTTAGCTCCAGATTGTGTGATTGCTTGTTCAACAATTTTTTTGGTTTCTTCTCTTGATAAAGCTTTAGGTAAATATTCTTGGACAATTTGCAATTCAATCTTAAGTTTATCAACCATTTCTTGCCGGTTGACAGCTTCAGATTGCTCAATGGCTTCTTGAAGATTGCCAGCATATGTTTTAAATAATTTTACTACATCCTCATCAGAGAGGTTTCCTCTAGCATCAGCAGTCAATATTTTTGACTTTAACATTCGTAATGTATCTAAACGCACTTGATTGCGGCTTTTCATAGCCTCTTTTAGATCTTCACTAATTTTTTCAACTAAAGACATAAAGTCACCTATGTTATGGAATAATCGATATTGCTATAGCAACTACAATAGCAAGTTTGAGAAAATAATTGTTTAATAATTTGTAAAGTTTTTTAATATTTTTATAAATTTAAAATTTAGGATTGTATGTTATTACTATCTGTAAATGCTGGTGAGCAAGAATGGTCTAAACGAATTGAAATTGCCTGTCAGAAACTTAACTTGCGATGTAAAGTTGTTTTTTGTCCTGAACAGATTAATGAGTTTGAAAAAACTTATTTGTTTCATTTGGTTTCTTCTATTTCGGCTCAAGAAATTGCTAACGAATTTAAACCTGATTTTACAGTTAGTTTAAGTGATAGATGTCAAGTAGTACACTTAAATGGTGTTAAAAATTATTTAGCTATTTCAGGTTCAACAAAGAAGGTATTTGATGTTGCCTTTTCTGAAAAAAATAAATTTCTTCATTTTGATGGACTGCTATTCGCGAGTCCCTTGCAAAATTCAATTTCTTCTTTTGTAAAAGAAAATAAAACAAATGTTCCTGTTATTAATTGGTATCCTTCTTATCCTTTAACACCATACAAACCAACCATACCGAAAAAACTCTTTTATTGTGGTTTTCAGTGGGATAAAAAAAGAAACGGTCAAGAATACAAAAATATGTTCTCAATTCTTGATGAAAAAGGTTATTTTGCAGTTTATGGCCCTGAAGATCGTTGGGAATGTGCTAAAAATTCTCGCAAAGGTTCTCTTCCATTTGATGGGGTGAGTGTAGTAAAAGCAATTCAAGAGGCAGGCATTGCATTAGTTCTACATGCCCAAAGCCATATGGATTTAGGTGCACCAACCGCACGTATTTTTGAAGCTGCCGCCGCTTGTAGCATTATTATTAGCGATGAAAATCCGTTTATTAAAAAGGAATTCAAAGATAATGTTTTATACGTAAATGGAGAGGCAAACGCTGAAGAATTAGCTGAACAAATAGATAAACATGTGAATTGGATTTTTAAAAACAAAGAAAAAGCACAAGAAATGGCAAAAAATGCCCATGCAATTTTTTGTGAAAAATTTACACTAGAAATCCAAATAAAAAACTTAATAAATATGCATCAATTATCTACCAAATAAATGTTTTAAGCTTCTAAGAGCTTATTGACATCTTCTATTGTAGCAATTTGCAGTTGTTGTTTTTCATTATCATCTAATTTAGCAAATACCCAGGCGACAAATGTAGCTTCAGTATTCATCAAATGCTCATCATTTGTTTCAAAACGTGTTGTCTCTTGGATTAAATGATACTTATAAACTAATCCTTTAAAAAATGCTTCTTCAGGATTTAGATAACGATAGTGATTTATTTCTCGATCTTTAAGTTCCGCAGCTAATGACTTCATGGCTAGCTTTCGTTTTTCACTAACTTCAGTTTTTGCTTCTTCTAATAATGAATTGGCAACTTTGATGAAAATAGGAATGTGTGGATTATTGAAATCTAAAATGACATGAAAATATACATCGTGAAAGTAGATTTGAAAGCCAGTTGAGCCTTCTCTATAGTCGTGGACATAGGGAGATTCAAACAACGGGGATGGGATGGAGATCATACGAACACCATCATCTAACACGGCATCTTCTTCACTGTAGCCAAACATATAGTAATGAGCACTTGGCTCAATAGTTTTATTATTTGTTGCTTTTCGACCAAGATTGATTGCAAGAAGAGGAGATAGTAAAACTATAGTCGCTTCATTATGAGCTACATCTTTATATCCCATTCTCCAATTTAGTTCGTAATAGGTGCGTTGCTCTAAAACGGGGTAAGCGTAATCATCACCAAATTCAATCCCTTTAGAAAAAGGCGCTAGTGTATATTCGATCACTGTTCTTTTGATAGGAGATAAAATGGACAATTCTTTAACAAATTCGTTTCGCTCCAATAGCATATCTTCTTCTGACTTTATATTTGTAATGATTGGTTGCAGTTGATCAGAATTATTTGCAAATAAAGGAAAACCCGCTTTTTTTAAGTATTCCGCACTGATTTTGGGATAAAGGGTGAAAATATTTATTCCAATCACATTTTTTTGGAGTTCATATTCTAAAAAAGCATAAGCTACCATATGAGTAACGATTAGCTCTTCTTGATCTATCTTATTGTCAAAAAAAGCTAATATAGAGAGTAGGCTTATTTCGTTATAGTTAGACTCGTAATAGTTATACCAATCTTCTTTTGTGATATTTTTCAAAAAATTTTGATATTTTTGGGTAAACTCAATTGAATTTTGAAAAGCCAAAAGTTCTTGATAAACACTATTTTTTTCCTTCGTGGCTTTAAAAAGGGGATGACTCGTAAATGTATCTTTATCGATCAATCTATCTGATAAAATTAAGACCTTTTTATCTAATGAATAAATTTGGGGAAAAGAGTTTTGATCATATGGGTTTATTTGCATAGGTATAAACAAAGTTTAATTTTATTATATCACTATTATTGTTTAATTAATTAAGTGTTTATCCAATCTTTAAAGATCTAAATTATTCTTTATTTTTTAAAAGGAGAATTTATGGATCATAGGGTTAATAATGTAGAACATCAAAAAATGTATTATGAAGTAGTTTATCAACCCAAATTAGCCATTGTTTTAAGCCCTAATTTTAAGTCTGATCTTCAAGTGCTTGAAAAAATATATCAAACAGCTCTTGAAAATCAAAAAAACGAAGATTTTATCACACAAGCTAAGATTACAGCTGAAGATATTTATAAAACTTCTAATCCATCCACCACAAAATTCTTATTTTTTAAATCAGAAGCTGAAAAGATCAAAGATTTATTCGAAAAGATTATGAAGTTAGAAATGCCTATCAGGCAGGTCGAATTTTATAAAAATAGTATTGTTCAAGAACCGGAATATCTTAACGCTCCTTATAAATTAACCTATTTGAAAGATCTTCAAGAGCAAACGATGCATGAGAAAGATCAAATCCAAAATTTGCTTTTAAAAAATGAAAATCGCGATAATAAAATCCTAAAAAAACAATTCGCCGAATTAAAAAATAAATTTATTGCCATTAGAGATTTGATAGAAGAAAGGCGTAACTTGCAAAAATTATATTAAATATTAGAATGGTCTCTTAAAGTAATTTAAGGGACTATTATTCAAATTTTCACCTTTAATTTCTTGCATCTTTCTAACTGCTAACTTAAAATACACTAAATTTTAACCACGATAGAAGGATAAATATGAATAACATAAGTCATTCAGGTTTTTCTGTAAGAACGCAATCATCTCAAGAATATACTTATAAGTCAGCAGAAGAAACTGCTGCGGAAAGACATCTCGATTACATCCTTGAGTTAGAATCTAAATCATCCCATGGATATGTGGATGAATATGAATTATTAGACAAAGCTTGGAATGAAATTGAAGAAAAAATAAAAGAAGTTTCGAAAAATAATAATTCCGATTTCAATCAAATTTTAGAGTTGAAAAACCAGCAAAAAGCAATCCAAGAAAAAATTTATCTTCTTAAATGTAAATACAATTACGTATAAGCCATTTTAGGAAGCTATTAAAGTTGGAAGAGTGGAAAAATAGGTCAAAAACTTATTTTGAAAATGCTCAAAAGGGGTGCTTATTGCAATGCAGTCAAGTTGACCAATCTCAATGTCAATAATTGGGGAAGAAAACTTATGATGCTTATACCAAGCTGCTAAAAAGATTAACATATTTTGCGCATTCCCTCTTTCAGTTATCATAAGATTAGAGCCCAGCCAATAAGCTTGCGCAATCAAAGCGTGCAACTCTTCCTCATTTTGATCAAGTTTGAAATCAATAATTTTTAGATGAATTTCTTCAAAATGAGGCCATAATTTATTGATATTTGTGTTAGAGGTGTGCATCCACCCCCAACCCTCATCATTTCTTGTTAAAGGACTTGCATAGAAAATCATTTTTGTCATTTCTATCTTTTCACCTTTATATGGGTAGAGAAGAGTGAAACTTTGTTCAAATTTTTTTTCTAAGTCTTCTTTATATAAGTCGTTTTCCTCCTTTACTTTATCTTCAATAATGCCCGGTAATTCAGATTTCTTTACAGCTTGGAACATCTGTTCGATTTGGGGGGTATATTTGGCATATCTATTTCCGTTTGCAATAGAATAACCAATCGGGGTGAAAGCATACTGTTTTAAATTAAATCGGTAGATTGCGGCCCCTGCAATTAACTTTTTGTCTTTAGTCTTTGTACCGTCAGTTGCCCTCCATGAAGTTAAATAGTCAAAGCAATCTTTTAATGTTACTTTGGGTTTTTCAAAAAAGGTTGTTAAGCCTTCCACTTTTTCTTTTACTGTCTTAGCAAACTGGACTTGGTGGGTATAAAAATTTTTAATATTATAATTTTTTATAAAAAGTTCCGTAATAAAGTCATTCTTATTTCTAGCAATCAATCCACCCCATTCATAACAATCTAGCAAAACTTGTTTTAAGTCTTTAGCTATATCTGGGTAAAATTTTTCTTCGAATTTTAAAAGTGTATTAAGAGTGTTTTCGTCAGTAAGCAAAAATAGACGTTGAACTATTTCTGTAAATAGTTGCGGTTGATTTTTAACAGGTTCAATCAATGTTTCATGAATAAGTCTTAAACTCTCATCGAGGCTTTTTCCGTTAATTTCCAGCCACTTGAGGATTAGGTCACAATTGCAACTTTGAAACAATTTAGCTCTAAATTCATTTGTTAGATTTGTTAAAAGATTAGGAAAATTATGGTGAACCCATTCAAGGATATCGGTTGATCCCAATTTTAAAAGTGTACTCCTAAACTGATCTTCATCTAAAAATTTAATGTTGGCTCTTTGCAAAAGATTTAGAATCTCAAAATCGTTTGCAATTAAGGCTTCTTCCCATAATCTATCAGAATTAGTTATCACAATTTTCTTATATTCGGGATCATTAATAAACTTTTCTAAAAGTTTATTTTCCCCTTTTCTCACAAGTTCAATCAATCCTTTTTGCGTAATAGGCATATGTAATTCATAAAAAATATTAAAAATTTCTTCAGCAAAATTTTGTGTATTCGATCTTAAATGAGAATTGCTTACAAATGTGCTTTTCAAAAACCAATCAAAATGTTCCTCACCTTGTTTTTGTTCTTCGAGAATGGGATAATCTTTTAAAAGGGAAATAAGATGTCTATCTTTTGAGTTTAGAATAAACCGCAATAAACTAATTGGTTCATAAAAGGGTCTAGAATTAAGTTTATATGAGGCTCCATTTTGGAGGAAAAATAATAAAATAGTTTTAGCTAATAAAGGATTTCTATCATAAGAAAAATTGCTTACAAATGCATGTATCGGGGAATACGATTTGGTTAATTTTAAACCATATTCTTTTAAGTAATTGAGCATTAATAGTATTTCACTTTCACTTCCTTTTTTTATATCAAAATAAAATAGGTTGGGCTCGTTTTCATCATTAAATTTAGGTTTAAATTTTTTTTCTTCTATTAAAATTTTTAATAAATCTAGATTACAATTTTCAAAGGTCCAAACCAAAGCTTTTTTTTGCACTTCTAAAGACGAGGTAGGAGTTAAGTATGTCATTATTTCAAGCAAATGACCTTCTTCAATTTTTTCTAAAAGTTCGTAGTCTGTTAATGGTGAAAGGATAGGTTGTGTAGTTTGTTGAATCGTCTGAGCTGTTGGTTTTTCTTTAGGAGACTTATGAGAAAATTGAGAGAAATCTTTCTCTTTTGAAGGCTCTTTAAGTTGAACTTTTTTTTCGTCCCATTTAGTATTTTCATTTTCTGGATCTGTTAGGTGTTTTAGATAATCTTCAAGATTATTTACAGAAGGATTACTCTTCGAAGAATGATACTCTGTATTATCTCGATAATCCTTTTGATCTTTATTAATATTATTCATATTATATAAACATTTTTTATCTTATTCTATCATACTCAGATCGTTATTTAAAAGTGGGTTCAATTTGTATGAAAGTTTTCTATTTTTCTTTAGTTTTTATGATTTTAAGTTTTAACCTTACTATTTCAAATGAGTTAAAGGAATTGCGATATGAGCAGTATAAATATTGGCTTGATAGTTGCATAAACAACAGAGATATTGAAGTTTCAAAAGATTTGAAAGAAGTGATCATTTACCTACAATTGCTTGGATTTAATACCGAAGATTTTAGTTCTCAAACATCTGAGACTATTTGGTTGAGTTTAAATCTAACTCCAAAGCCCACTAATCCTTTTTTAAAACAATATTTTATGATTACCGAGAAAATTGAAACGGCTAACTCAGAAGAGGAAAAATTAATAAATATAGATGAGCTTGTGAAGATGGAGCATTTTTTGCAACAAGAGGAAGAGACGAATGTTGAACGAATAAATCATTTGCTAGTTAAATTTAATCAACAATATCCACAATATTATTTGACGATTCAAAGAGAGAATTTTTTTTATAAATTAAGTTTTTCTGATAGTGCAGTAACGAAACATTTTGCAAATTTTTTAAAAGAAATTTTTTTGTTTAATTAAATTTCTTAACTATTGTTTTAGCGATTTTTTCAAGTACACTTAATCTAAAAGTAAAATCAGAGATAATGTCCGATATGATTTTATTGGAATTGAGAGTTTTTTGTTTATGATTGATAAACCCTTCACCTGCTGTATTGCCATTTTGACTATGTAAATACATACTATCTAGTGTTTTCAAATGTTCTGTATTCCTTAATGGGTGTCGATTGATATCACCATAAAAATATTCGATACTCTTAAAGAAATTAATATCTGCAATAACTTTAAGTTCATTTTTATTTAAAAATTTATCCCAAGATAAAATTTTACTATAAGACTCTAGATTATGAGTTCTTATAAAACTCTGACTTATATGAGAATGTATCCTCCCTAAATGTTCACAGATATATTGAGACGAGTAGGAAAAGGATCGTAAAAAAATGCTCCAATATTTTTGATCTTTGAATTTAGAAAATAAGCTCACCCCTTGCTTCAAGTTTTCTAAATGAAAAAATAAATCATATATAGAACGAATGATGTCATTATCTGTTAATTTTTCAATTGTAGGAGAAAAAATATTTTTGATGTTTTCGGTGATTTGAATTATCGTTTCTGTGTTTTTATCTGCTGCCCCTTTCTTACTATTTACAGGAACAGTTTTATGATCTAAAAGTGATTCAATTTTATTACAGATTTGATGGTAATAATTTTTAAAATCTTCTTCTTTCGAAGTCGTAGACCAATCAATTCTTAATTTTATAAGGTTTAAAATTAAAGTTAGAGTTTTTTCTATCGATAGATCTGTTGTTAAAAGTTTTAATCCTAAAGGTGTTGCGTCTTGTGAATAGGCCAGGCAAGTATGAGGATACCGAATAAAGAAAGTTCCTTTTTCAATTTCTTTTAGAATAGGGATATTTTTTTGTGTCAGTTTTAATAGGCTGTGATCTAAATAAGGATTATCAACATGTCGCGTTAAAAATTGTTCTAAAATATGAAAGGTATGATTAATTAAATGAGAGTTAATAAAAATTGTAGATTTTTCTCTATCATCTAAACGGATAACTAAATCTAAAAACCAGGATAAATGTCTTGCGTGCAGTTGTTCATCTAGTAGTAAGCACTGATTATACGAAATTTGTTTTTTAACTTCTAAAGCAGAAACATAAGTTGTAAAGTAATCTACTGAGAAATGATTTTCAGACTCATTAATAATACTCAAATGTTCACTTGACTCAACTGGTATATCATCCACTGATTCGGAAATTACTTCCTTTGGAACTATATAAGATTCTATTTTTTTATTTTTGATAACTGTTGGAATTTGTTTATCAATTTCCTCAATCCACGAATAATTGACTGGTTTACAGGCTTCAATTGGTAAAGAAATGTTCTTTTTAGCAAAATTTAATAAAGGAATAATACGAGCGATGTGAAATGAATAATCATATTCTACTTTTAGGCAAGTATTTCTTAAATTTAGTAAAAAATCATTTGTAAATTGAGCATCAGCCTTTGAATTTGCATCGTATTCGTCAATCATATTCAAAATACGGTCTCTAACTGAATTATACAAATCATTATTTAATCTTTTTTGTATGTTCATTATAACTAGTTCAAGATAATCAAGGATGATTCTAGCTTCATGAGAAGGCTTTTTTTTAAGGGTATTATTGCGATCTATGTGAATAAAAAACTTAGAGCAAAGAAGAGATTCTTTTACACTAAAATCAAATTGGGCATCATTCCAAAATTCTTTTAAGGCTAAATGTTCGGCGTTGAATAAAGACAAGAAATAAGTGAAAAAAACTTTTAATAAGGATCTATAGTAAAAAAAAACTTGTTCAGGATAATTTTTATTCTTACAAAATTCTTCGAGCTTAAGAACTAATTCCGGGAAACCATTTTTATTTAAAGTTTTGTTCTTTGTAAAATCAAAAATAAATTTACTATCTTCTACAAAGTTTTTATTTGTTAAAATAAGCAGATCGTCATTTAATAAAATATTTTCTTTGGTTTCATTATAAAATTTAACAATATTATCAAGTCCGATACTAACGGGTTGTTGTAGTCTAAAATATAAGGCAACTATTGCTTCAGAGGCTTTATTTTTGTCAAAAAAGATAGAATTTAAAGTAATTTCTCGTTCAATTTTCAGGATCAAAGCTTGATTTTTTTTAGAAAAAAAACGTATTTGTTGTAATAACCGATTAGATTCTTCCAAGTTATAAAAATTTGCTTTGAATTGATAGACAATAGGTTGTAACATTTCTAACGAAATAATAGAGGTCAATTTAAACAAAGAATGTACTTTATTTAAAAGGGCATTGCGTTTCCCATCGTCTAAATTAAACTGCAAGGAAGGTGGGTTTGATTTATTATAGTGGGTTTGTATGGTATTTTTTATCACTTCTTGTTGATAATTTGTCCACTTAGATAATCTACTCGGGCTTAAATCTATTTCATGTTTTATTAGTGAGACATGAAGATTAATTAGAAAGTTGTATATATCAGCTTCCCTTTTAGAGTTGAGAGTAACATCTAGTAAGGTGCTAATTTTTAAAAAAGAACACTCGGTTTGTTTTTTTATTAAGTCAAAAAATTTATTTAGTTTGCTATAAAGACTGTTTTTATCTTCTAAAGCTATTTTTTTTATTACAGTATCTTTTTTAACGATGAGTGATAAAAAATTCCACAGACTTTTAATGTCCCATTCAAAAAAATCATCTAAAACAAAAGGGAAGATGTTCTCTTCTTTTAAAACTGCAATAATTTGTTCAAGCCCAAAAAGACACAATTTTTTTTGATTTTCTATCGGAAGAACAACTTGTACTTTTTCAGCATGGTTTACAGGAATACATCTCAAATTATATTCTTTAGATACTTGGATAGAAAAACTCATATAAAAGATACTTTATTAAATAAAGTTTGTAATTATATTTAACGAATTTATTTAGAAAAAGCCCTTTTTTCTAAATTAGACACTCTATCTTTAGAATTAGCGGATTTGAAATAAGATATCTTTAATGTTTTTTGAACTAGAAGATGGATTTTTAATTTTTTCTTTTCTTTTTTCAATAATGCATACATTCGATTATATATAAACTCATTGGTATGAGAATCAAGTTCACAACAAGTTAATTCAAATTTCAACCATCTATTTAAACCATATTTGCCATTTTTTATTTCCTCTAGGCGTAAAGATACACTATTATCATGATTAATTAATCTTTGAAAAATTTTTCGACTTAAAAGAAAGGGTTCATCAAAGTCTATTACGGCAAAGCGGCCATCTTTTAGTAAAACGATGTTACCATCATGAGAATCTTTGTATCCCATGCGTAGAATAAAATATGCCATTTGGATTTTTTGTTTTCTTTTACTTTCATTTGATAGTTTATTCCAAGTTTTTTGGGGATCTTTAGCTATTATCACTTTTTCTACAATAGCGACTGAATGAAGGTTAATATCATTAGCTTCAGTAATAATTAAGAATTTATTTGGTATATAGATTCGATCTAAGTTTTCTTCTACAGTAAAACCTTTAGCTCTTTGAGCAGATATAACTCTTTGGATTGATTCATCTATGTGATTTTTTGTTTCCTTTTGTGTTTTAATAAAAAAAGGTAGATTGGATTGGGTATAAGTATAATTTTCTGTATTGCTATAATCAACGTAGTTTTTAAGAAAATTGGTTACTTTTTTATTAATAATAGCTTGGTGAAGTTTTTTTGTTTCCTCTTGCGCACTCTCAAAGTAAGGATTTTCAGATGTAAGTATACAAGCGTTGACAAGTTTTTTTAAGGGGTACACCCATTGCGTTTTTGTAATAGTTGACTTAAATGGAGTGTAATTTGGTAAATCTAAACTATCTAAAGAAGTTTTTATCATAAAAAAGTTTTATTAACTATTATATGATAAAAACGTTAAAAAAACTATTAGATTTAAAGATAGTTATTATACGATTTGGCAATTCCAGTTATTAAGTTTTTTATACTTACCTTTTAATTTGAAGTAGTAATTGTGAATGCTAACAGTATTAAATGTTCTGCAATGACGTAAGTAATTAAAAACCTTGGGAGTATATTGTTAGGATTATATTTTGTTGATTAGATAGTTCATTCATCAATTTAATCGTTGTTTATTGTGCATTAAATCAATTCTTAAAGAAAATTATTTTTTTTATAATAAGGCTTTTCTTAAAGAAAGCTGTAAGTGCAATATAGAACGATAGTATTCTTTTAAAGGAAATGTAATTGATTTTTTTTAATCTTTCAAGAAAGTTTTAATTTTTTTAAAAGTTCAACATCGCTCGGTAATTGGTCCTCAATCCAATGTTTTTTTAAAATGGGTAAAAAAATAGTTGTGGCCCAATCTTTAATTTCAGATTTATTTTTATTAGCAAAAGCTTGTTTTATGGCAAACGAAAGAAACTTAACAAAGGCTAATTCTTTATCATATTTTAAATAATCATAGGCTTCTCGATCTTTGAGAATAATAGCTAATTTTTTTTGAATTTTTTCATGCTCTAGATTATCTATTTTTAAGCGAGATAATTCATTCGCAATTGCAATGAACTGACTTTTATGAGGAATATTTAACTCTAAAATAAAATGATAATAGATGTCGTGAAAAAAGAGTTGTAAACTTTTTGGGCCAATTCCACAACGATGTGTATAGGGAACATTAAATAAAGGGGAGGGTATAGTAAACATTCTTCCCCCTTTATCCATTGCAGAATCATCCTCAGAAAAACCAAATAAAAAATGTTGTTCTTCATAGGATGTAATCAAATTTTTTGCCGCTTTTAGAAAACTATTTATACTAAGTTCTGTAGAAATCAAAGACATTGTGCCTTGATAATTCTCCACTTTTTTAAAGCCGATACGAGAATTCGCGTCATAATAAACTAACATTTCCAAAGATTGAGTAGATTCATGCATAGTGTTATCAAAAGAGGATATGCTATATTCTAAAGCTGTTCTTTTGATAGGTGATAATTGTTTAACATCTTCTAGTAGTTTTGTTCTTTCTATAATTAATTCCTCTTCCTCTTTTCGATTTTTTTTTGGTAAAAGCGTAGTTTCAACATATAGGGGGAAATTTAGCTCAGTCAAGTACTCTTCCAAATTATGTTCATTTAATGTGACGACTTCAAAAGAAACGATATTATTTTTTTGCTTTTCAGTGATGATTTCCGTTAAGGTTTGCAAGGTCACTAATTCATCTAAATCAATTTTTTTATCTAAAAAGGCAATAATGGATAAGTAAGCTAAGGCTAGTGGATCAGATAAATAACGAGCATACCAATTTTCTAAGCGAATATCTTGTAAAAAATTAGAATAATTCTTTCTAAATTCAGGATTTTGACAGAAATTAATCATTGTGTGGTAAACGTTTTCCCTTTCTTTTGTATCTTTAAATAAAGGGTGTGAGAAAAATTCCTGAGACGAGACAATTGTTCCGCTTGGTAAAAGAAGAGTAGAATCTGAATGAATATAACTCTGTGAATTTAACGGAAAATAATCGCCAATTGTCATAAATAACCTTTAAGCCTTTTATGTAGAATAGATAAATTATAATAAGATTGAATAAACCTTTGACTTTTTAGAAAGGTCTTTTTTGGAAAAAGAGTAGCCAAAGATCTCCCTTTTTTTTAGTATAACTTGCTAAAAAGGAGCTCTCATGAAGAAAATCACAAAAAACTTTTCACAATTTTTTTTAAGTCTTTTATTTTCAAGTATTGTATTAAGTAGTTCTCTTATCCATGCAGCCACAGAAAAAAAAGAAAAAATTGAAGTTGCCGATCAATTATTAGAAAAAAATCAGAGTATTGAGGAAAAATATACCTTTGATTTTAAAGGACTGACCTTTGTTGGTTATCCAAATGTCTACTCACCAGTTATTTTTCCAGGGGCTAGTAAACAGGGAAAAATTCCTTTAAGGAAAGGGGATTCTTTTTTAGAAATGGGATGTGGAACTGGGATTTTTTCAATTCTGGCTGCTTTAGAGGGGGCGGATCGTGTTGTGGCAATTGATGTAAATCCAGACGCCGTAGCCAATACAAAAGAAAATGTACGCTTACATAACTTAGAAAAAACCATAACGGTTTTAGAAGGAGATATGTTTTCTCCATTAAATGAAAAGGATAAATTTGACGTTATATTTTTTAATATTCCTTTCTGTCATAAAAATTGTAATGTTGAAGATTTATCTATGTTAGGGAGAAGTTTATATGATCCGGAACACGATATTCTTTATAGATTTTTAAAGGAGGGAAAAAATCATCTAGCTCCTAAAGGAGTTATGATTTTAGGTTATTCAACTACACATGGGGACGTGCCTTTAATGATGGAGTGGGCGGAAAAATTTCATTGGGATGTACAGCTTATTCATAAAATCGGAGATGAGACTAAAGATTTTGTAACGGTGGAGATGTATAAATTTAGTCCAAAATAAATTATTATCCGTTTTATATCTCCTTTAATAAAAATTTATTAATTTTTGTTACTCTTCTGTTTTATTATTATTTTTTGTTTCTATGATTAATAAGACAGAAGACTTTCAAACTCAAATACCTTTTGGAGCATCAGCTGAAAATAAAGGAACTTTTGGGCAGTGGCAAGCATTTACTCAATTTATAAGTAGTTATTTAAGCTACTATAATAATCCTGAACATACAATAAATTTATGCTTATATTTCAATTCTCAATATTTAGTGAAAATTGCGGATAGTTCTATACGTAGAGTTTTCTCTAATACGATTTCTTTTAGTCCATTAAGAAAAGATCGTCTTAGTTATCATAGAGAATATGAAGAGGATAATGCCTTATTACAAAAACCTGGTAAAATCCTAGAATCTCTATTTCCAGAAGAATCTAAAGTTTTCTTTATTACTTGCGATTCTTATATTTCTTATTTAGAGCATAGGAAGTTCTTTGTTCAATTATCTTTAGATATAGAAGATAATAAAAAGAGAATTAAAAAAGCACTCACGGTTTATAATTCTTTAAAAGTTCATCAATTGCCAAAAAAAGTTTTTGTTTATTTTCATATCGATCAAGCTTTTGACTCTAATGTGAAAACAGAGCTAGCCACTGCTTTTGAAAAAGTAAAAAGGACAATAAAAAAATATCCTTTTAAGGCACCTGATTATAAATCTATCTTATTAAAAACTGCCGAAGTAGGCTTTCGGTGTATTATCGGTAGAGGTAGTCAAATACTTGTTGGTACTCCAGCATATTTACCCATTGTTGCTCAATCTGGTTCTACTCCAACGTTGCAACAATCAGCAAAAATTTATTCTTCGTTTATAGACCTTAGAAAAGTTTTTAAAATTGATCCTATTCCGATAAATAATTTTAGTAGACTAGAACAAGAACTCTTTTCTTTTAAAAACACAATAAATCTTTTAGATCAATTATCACAAAGTAAAAATCATAAGTATTTAAAAATTTTAAGTAATGCTCTAAGCAATATTCTAAATTTTTTCGACTTCACTTTTGCTGAAAAGAAAAGCCATGTTTCTTTTATCAATAGTTCAATTGAGCGGATAGAATATTTTGTGAAACAGATGGTTGTTCATAAAGACAATCTTTATCTTTTTGGAAATTATTTCGATTTATGTATTGAAGAAGTGAGCTTACTGAGTTTGTATAGCAAACCCTTTAATGATGGAGAACTTGAAACTTTCATTAAATCAGATCTTGTAAAGCCATGGCCTAAACCTGATCATGTGACGTTTAATAAGTCTGTGATGAACAGTTTAATTCAAATTATTTCCACTATTTTAAAAACGCAAGAATCAACTAATACTTCTATAGTTTTTTTTGAGGATATCTATTTCGAGATTAGAAATTACCTAATTGAAATGGGTTCGAGAAAGGATTCAGAGAATAAAAAATCTGTTTCAGTTTTTAAAGTAAACACAAAAAAGCAAGATAACTGGAAAGGAGTAATAAAAAAACTGAGTCGAAAAAAAATAAAGATAAATACTCTTTTTTTAGACATACACTCTTCATCGCAAGTGAATCGGGATGTTCAAAAAAATCATAACCTAGTTTCTATTATAGAAACTATGCGTAGAAAAAAAGTCTTAGAGGACCAATTTTTTTTATGTATCGATAATACCATTGGAACATGGGGAACCAATGAAATTAAAGTACTTCTCGATAAATATTTAAATGAAATTAACGATCAGCGCATGCATATTTTTATTTATCAAAGCGGGCAAAAATTAAATTTATTTGGATCAGATAAATTCAATTCTTGTGCCACACTTTTTTATAGTAAGAATCCACTCGTACAACACATCCAATCCAATTTAAATTATAACGATTTGGACTACCAAATGATGAGCTTAATTTATAAATGCACAAAAGCCCAAATCCAAAAATACGTTAAAAGAATAATAGTCAATACTGACCTTCTCTATTCCTTGCTAAAACCTCATGCCTATACAAAGGCAAGTAAAGCCTGGATTACTAGAAAAAAGGATAAAAGAAGTGTGTATATAGAGTTAACCTATCTTCGCAATTCTTGCTTTTTTAAGGAGTTTACATCAAGAATTTCTAGCAGTGAATCTATTGAGTTTCGCTCAAGTTTTGGCTATCGAACGACGACAACTACCTTTATTACGGCTAAGAAAGAACCGTGTGATGCTTTAAGAATCACTGTAGGTATTGAAGACCGTAAAAAAATAGAGGAAATTGCTGATTTCTTTCATGAAATTTTAATTTTCTGTAATAAATAAGTTTTTATAGATTTTAACAATTCTTTCTTTATTTTTTATGATATAATTAATGAATAAAGAAAAATTGTATTATTATGTCAATCAATAACGATTCTTTAAGTAATTCAGGAAATTTATCTTCTTCTAGTTCCTCAGCCGCCAATTCACCTTTAAAAAAAACGACTACAACAGCGTCCGTATCAGGAACTGCTATAGCGAAAATCTCTGTGTCAACTATAAATAGCAATAATAAGTCGACTCATTATAAGCCCGAAGAATTTTATGGAGGAGGGAAACCATACGATCCAAATGTTGGTGTTACAGAATTTTTAACGTTTTCCAAAATCCAAACTATATTTACTACATCGCTAGAGGAGCCCTTACCCTCTATTCCTGACAGTAATAAATTAAATATACGCACTTTAGATGAAAAAGAAATTGAAAATTTGCAAAACGTTATTGGTATCGGACTCAATGCTTTGCAAATTGAAACAGAAGAAGATAACAGGGAAGATATAGTATCTAATCAACTTGAAAAAATAGGCATACATCCTGATGAAGTGCAAATCTTATTGTCTAACCCTTTATCTTATGAAGAGTTGAGATATGTACTAAAATCTTTTTCAACAATCTTAAAAAATACTTTGATTACAAATGAAAATGAATTAGTGATAAATAGTGGTCAATTAAATACACAATTAAATGTAAAAACTCTTTTAAAAGTAATTGTAGAAAGTGTGCAATTATTTGATAATACGTCACAATCTTTACAAATTAAAATAGATAATCATAGTTTCGTTTTAATGAAAGACTTAAGCGCTGAGCAAAAAACCATACAAATTTTTCAAACGACTACCTTTGAAAAATTAGGAACTGGTACATATGGAGATGTGTATTCTTTAGTGCATTTGAATCAAGGAAGCCAAGTAGTAGCAAAAGTTGCTATGAGTGAAATAGATATAGATTTATTCAATGAGGTTAAAATATTAAATCATATCTACTCTAATGTAGATCACCCACCACCCGGTATATCTTTGCCACAAATTGGTTTTTTTAAAGATGTTAATTATTTTCCGGCATTAATCTTACATAAATATGATGGAAGTTCTTTGAATAACTTTTTTAAAACAAATACATATAGGCAACTACCTCTCAGCGATAAATTAAAAGGAATTGCTTCTATTTGTGAAGGGGTTAGATATCTTCATTCTATAGGTGTAATACATGGGGACATAAAGCCCAGAAACATTTTAGTGAATAAACAACCCTTACAATTTTTTATTGCAGATTTTGGAGGATCCATTAATATAAGTGACGAAATGATTAGAAAAAAAGTTGAAGGTAAAATTGATATACCTTCAAGTTTTACTTTGAACTATGCCACCTCGAGCTATATTGAAGATTTGAAACAGGCAAGAAAAGAGGCTAATTATGAAAAATGGACCGAATTGCGCTTAAAAGCAGATATTTTTGCTTTAGGATTAGTTATTTTTAAAATGTTAACTGGTAAAAAAGCTTATCCGGGAACGGCATCCATTGGGGGGCAAATACCTGATTTTTATCAACTAATCCCTAAAGAATTACCCAAAGAAAGTGCTGACATACTTTTGAATATGTTAAATCCTGATTATAAACAACGTGAAGGGGATATGGATAAGATTGTTGCGGCCTTTACGAATTTTTAATAATACCTGCTTGTATAAGGGATTGAGCTAATGCATCAATTTTTTTTGAATCCAATGAGTTTCGTAATGTGAGTTTTCTGGCTTGATTAAATAATTGGTAAAGTTCGTTCCAAGCATCAGAATCATTTTCATTCTCAGCTTCATTGGCACAAGTTTTGATCCAATTCTCTAAATTAGCGTTTGTTATTTTATCTTTTAAATTTAATTCTTCTGTTAACATTTTGAAATCATCAGTCGTAAAATTTCTTTTATCTATTAAACGATAAAAAACTTTATAGCTTGTGGATAAATCTCCCAATTGTTTAGAGAGCTTTTCAGAACGTTTGACCAAACCGCTGTCAAAAGTAACTTTTTGATAGGGTAGTTCAGGAGGAATAGGATTCATAGTACCTCAAAATTTAATTAATAATAGCATAGTTATTATTATAGTACAATTTTATTAAATTAACTTTTATTAAGTTTATAGATTTAATTTAATATTATTATTTGAATTGAATTATTTAAGATTTAGGCGATAGAAGGAAGTATTCACGTGCCGAAAGTCTTAGTACAGCCATTTTAGTTATGGTAAAAACAAAATTCCTTAAATGAGGAAGAGTCTGCCCAATAAATTCTTTTAAAAGATCTATCTTCATTTCTAAAGACGGCCAAATAGTATGGTAACATTTCTCCCCAATTAAGGTTTGAAAAAAATTCGAGGTGTCCATGATGTAATAGTCTTCCATATTCTCGCTTCCAAGGTTTACTACCCCTTTTTCCAATTTTAAACATACATATAAAATGTATTTATCAGAAAAATATAAATCTTCTTTAGTACATACAGTTATTCTAGGAGGTGAATTAGGTGTACAATCTAGTAAACTATTTTTATACTTTTGGGTTAAATGACCAAATCTAATTTGAAATAGTTTATGTCCTAAACTCTTGGCTAACGGGTTCCAGCTTCCAAACCGTTCAGGAATATTATCAGCCTTTCGAAAAGAATTTTCAGTAATCTTTGGTTTATTTCGGAAAGATTTTTTAGAAGGAAAACCAATAATCGTTTTATATTCTTCATCACTTTCCCAAAGGATTGGATCAGTTCTACATGTTTTGGCATTTTTTCCAGTTAAATAATGATAGGCGTGAACGAGTTCGTGAAAAAAAATTACATAAAAAGGAGTAGGCCTGATTTCCCCATTTATTGTATAAAATAGGCTATTTTGAAAGGTTAGAGTAATAACGACGATCTTTTTATTTTTAAAATAGATCGCTTGATTTTCATTGCTTTTTGTAAGATAGATTGTTCCTATAAGATCTTCAATTTTCTCCAGAAGCCTTTGACCAATTGGATTTTTTTGGATTAATTGAAAGGATGGAAGTAATTCATAGTATAAAGATTCTCCGTGTTCACTTGGATATACAATATTGTCATGTATTTCAAATGGATCTCTTTGCCAAGATTCTAGTCTATTTTCAAAAGAAAAGGTATTCATACAAAAGAAAAGACGTATTATTATCAGACCTATTATGTCACAAAGTGAGTTTTTTTTCTAATATATAAATAACTTATAGTTAATGATTTAAATTATTTATCTTGAAAGCAGGATCTTTTGATATAATAATATAAAAGATTTCAAAACTTAAATGAGGTTTATATGAATATTGATAAATTGTCTGATGTTCCCGTTCTTCGAGAACTCCCTCAAGTGGTAGCTAAGCATGCCGGTGAATCTACTACTTTATCTCCAATTTTTAATCAAGTTGTGCAAAATTTAACGGAATTAAATGTTGAAACTAAGAATTTAAACGAGCTTAAAACAGAGATTAGTGGAAAAAAAGTCATTCAAGAAAAAAATGAATCTCTTGAAGAAGAATTTCAAACAGCTGAAGATCTAGAAAAAAGATTACAACTTAAAGAGCAAATTCACCAAAATAATTCAAAGTTATCTAATCTCGAAACCATTGAAAATAAGTATAAAGAACAAGAAAAAGCATTCACTAAATCCTATAATAAAGCAAAAACGGAATTTAGAGCGCACGAAAAAGAATTTAATAAACTCTTTGAAAAAGAAAAAAAACTTTTACTAGAAGAAAATAATCAACTAGAAGAGCAATTTAGCAACGCCGAAGATTTAGAACAAAGGCTTAAACTAAAAGAAAAAATACATCGAAATGAGGCAACTATTAAAGATATTGATAAGGAGCTTACAAACCTAGAGCAATATTTTGAAAGAAAAAGCTAAAGTTAATCATAAGTTAATTAAAATTTTATGAAATGCTAATACAGCACGGCTACACTATCTTTAATTTTTAAAGATGAAAAGGTTATTTATGATCGATAATAATGTATCTGTGCAACAGCTGAACTTGCCGTATGATAATAAAAGTTTAAGAACCGAAAAATTAGATCAAATAGAAAAAGATTTAGCAGAAAAAAAGATTCCTTTACACCCTTATCCAGTAGTTCCCCAAGTAACTTATCCCATTATCGAAGAAAATAGAGAAAAATTTATCCAATTTTGTGAAGAAAATCTGCAAGAAACACAGGCAGAAATCTTGAAAAAGATGGCTTTTAATGTACAACACATCAGTTTTCCAATTTTTCAAAAAGAATTAAAGCATGTTATAGAGATTTTAAATAAAGAATTAAAAGGAATGAATAATCCTAAATATTCACTCGGATTTGTTATAAAAAAAAGTAATCAATGGGTTTCAAGTCTAGCTCTTCCTTACTTAAATTATTTACCCTCCGATTGGTTTACCCCAAATATTAATTTTGCCGTTGGACAACATGCAAAAGCTGACTTTAGAAAGAAAATAGATACGATTAAAGAAAAAATAGTAGTTGTTATTGATGATTGTAGTTATTCAGGAGAGCAGTTAAAAAATTCTTTAGAAAAAATCACAAATCAAGGGTTTAAAGTTTTTGCAGTAGTTCCTTTCATGTCAAATTGCGCTATCGATAAACTTAAATCGATCAACGTTCAAATAATAACCAGTGATATTCGAATCCCTACTGTTCATGAGCTGTTTAGTGAAGGGGAAGTCAATCAACTTAAGGAAGTGAATATAGTAAAGGAAGGGTTTAAAGTTTTTAGTTTAAAAGGGGCTTTTAATAAAGGAGTTACATTAACCTATACAGATTGGCGCATTCCTGACCCTCAATCTTTTGTATCTGATTTTGGAGATACACTTAAAATTCCTTATGCAGTACCAGATCCTGAAGATGAAAAATTTTCACTAATTAAGTTTAATCGAATTCCTGGCTTTATACCAAGAGTGCCCAAGCCTTATTAGGAGTCTATCTAGCAAAAGTTATTAATCTCCCAAGAGGTCTGCTGTTCAAAATTTTTTACTAAATTAGTTTCGTCTAGTAGATTTTCGGCCTCTTTTAGAGCTTCTAGTAAAAAATTATATATATCTTCCATTAAGTAATTACATTTCTTTAAGGATTTCATTAAAGCTCTACAAAAGGAATAAAGATTTCTTAAGGGAACGGAAGCTGTAATCGATTTAATAAATTCAAAAATTTCAGCGTGAGACAATTTATCGAGGAGATTTCTGAATAATAAAGGAAAAACAAATTCAGGATAAAACTGATTGTGGATAATAAAATTTTTTAATTCCTCAACAGTTCCTGTCTTTATCAACAAAGAAAGGTGAAGCGCATAGAGAAAATATTGTTTTCTAAAATTTATGTCTTCAAATGCTGCTTTTTCAAAATAGTCTTCTACTGTTAGATCTTGATTTCTAACAAACGTTTTTAGTGAGGGTAAGTTGGGTAAAAAATTTGCATAGAACTCCTTATTGTTTATAGCGTGTATCGGCAATAAAAGCTGTGAGGCAAGTTCTGGGTCAAATTCTAAGTAAAATTTATGTACATTCGGCAAAAGATTGAAGTGATTTTCTTTGATAATGTTTTCAATAACCATCTCAAAAGCATAAAGCTCAATGGATATAGTTAGTGATTCCTCATCATCTACATAATTTTGAAAAACAATTTTTGCTATATTACTTAAGTTGCTAGTAATAGCGTCTTTTAAGATTATATCCTGAAAATTTCGAACAATAGTATTAAAAGAATAACCCTCATGGACTTGGAGTTTTTGATGATACAGCTCGAAAAGATTTTTAGTGAAAACTAATTTATCAGAAGAACTTAATTGTGAATAGTAAGTTTTAGGATTAATGCATTCACAAATGAGTTCCCATTTGCGTAGTTTATTAAAGATAAAGAGCACAAAATTTGGAGGCAAAAGAGGAAGTATATCTTTTATCTCTGAGATTTCTATTTTTTTTATGAACTGTTCATTTTGATTTTTCAAGATTTCAGCCAATAATAAACGATTAATATTTTTTGGTGTTTCTCTAAAAAATACATGCTCTTTTAATAGAGTAGACCCTAACTGCTTTAAATCGGTCCAGTTATAAGTAGTTTTAAAAGTAGATTTATTCACTAAATTTTCAAATATTGGCATCATAACATAATCGGGAAGAAATTGATGCTTTAGAATAAATTGCGCTATTTGTTCAAAAGTTCCTTTTTTAGCAATAATACTTAAGAAAAGGCTATAAACACTATATTTTACGGAAAAAACTTTATCTTGAAATCTTGCTCTAAATATATAGCTGTCAATGGTTTTATAATTGACATCAAGGTAATCTACTAAAGAGGGTAAATTTGAAATATTATCTAAATAAACTATGTTACTTTTGTAAGTTTCAATAATTGGCAAAAGTTGATTGGCAACTTCAGGATCGAAGGTAGAATAAAATTCAGCAATAATTGGTAAGAAGTGAAATTGATCCTGTTTAATGATATCTTCTATGACGATTTTAAAGGCATAGATATCTAGAGGGATTGTTTCTTCTTCCTCCTCTTCTGGTTCAACGTAATTTTCAAACACTATCTTTGCTATATCTAGTAAATTGTTTTTTATCGCATCTTTTAATATAGCATCCTGAATATAACCTATACAGTCAAAAAAGAAATCTTCAGGATTGTCTAGATTAGTCTTATAAGCCTCAAATAAACTTTGGGTAAAAATTAGCTTATCATGATTTTTTAAAGTTAGATAATAAGCGATAAATGAGGGAGCTAGCTTTCTTATATTTTTCGTTCGTAAGAAGTCTAAAATAAAAGGAGTTATATTTACGGGAAGGTATTTTAATTTAGAAACTAGGGGTTCAAAATTAAGCTCTTTTCGGGGGTCGCTTTGTTTTATTTCATGCAGATAGCAAATTAGGTCAACATTTTGTTTAACTCTTAATGTTGTCACTAAAGAGTTTGGCAAAGAATTGGTAAAATGTTGTAATTTAAGCAATTTAGTTGGTTCTTCCCTTAAAAACTGAAAAGCTAATTTGTCAACGAAGGTCTGAATAAGTATCGTTAATGAATGAAGTTCACTTCGGAATTGTTCTTTGGAACCATTTAATCTCAATGGAACTTGCATTAGAGAAACGTGAAATTCTTTCCATTTTTTTTCATTGTTATCTAAGAGAAACTTTTGTTCATTAAAGTATTTAATAATTTCTTGAACTTTAAAAAGGGTTGCCGTTTTAACAATCGAAAAATTAGAGAACTTTTTAGATACTGTAGTTGCAGTAGTAAAATCTTTCGGTTTTAAATAAAAAAATACATTTGCGACAATTTCATTTGGCAATTCATTGATAGAATTCATAGTATCTCATATCAAAATTTAAGGTGAATATTCTAAAGCAAGCAAATGCTTGTTTTTTAAGGGAACGGTTTTGTTTTTTAAGATTTCTTTTAGTCTTGAGAAGTTGTTTTTATTGGCGTAGTCACTTGCAAAATCATGGAAATATTGGAGGAAATCCAAAAAATGATTAGGTTGTGTCTGTACGCAAGAATGGTCCTTGTAGAGCCGATATAAACTTTTGGTAAAAATTAACTTATCATCCTCGTTTAAATTACAAAAGTAGGTTGTGAGAGGTGTGAATAGATCTGTACAAAAAGCTTTATTTTGAAATAGATCAACAATAAGAGGAACTGTCGTTGCTTGCATTAAAACTATATCATCAGATATTTTTTTTAAAATCTCAGGCTGTAAACATAAAATATCTGTTTGCTTAAGACACTGTAAATAACGTATAAAATTTGTGATAATTTCTATTCTATAAAAGCATGGAATCGATTTAGAGAAATAACTACTCATATTTTGTAGTTCATCACTCTCAGGGAGAGTATGCCCTTTTTGGAAAAAAGTAAAAATACTTTTAGCCATGAATAATTCAATAGATCTTGCTTGAAAATGAAGTTCTGAACATAAAGTTTTATTGTCTATCGTGCCATTTATTCTATGAGGAAAATTCACGAAAGTTTTTTTATACTCGTTCCAATTATTAAATAGAGATGAAAATAAGGCTTTATTTCGAAAGAGTCTTTCTATTAACTCTTCTATTTTTAAGAAAAGCGCTTTAGATTTTATTTTATGAGAAGAAAAAATTTTGGCTGTGGCCGTTGTAAAAGAGATAAAATCCTTAACATTTAAATAGGAAACTATTTCAGCTGTAATATCAAAAGGAAGAGTTTGAATTGAATACATAAATTCCAGCAATAAAATATTTCAAAAATAGTTAAATGATTCTTATTGACTAATTCAATAGTTAATTTGGACGATAATAACAATATCAATAAAACTTGAAAAGAATAAATAGCTTTATTTCATTAGAATATATAAATAATTTTATAAAATCTTAATTTTTCTATGAGATTATTAATAAAACTATAAACGAGGTTTTATGAATCCAATTTTAAGAAGTGATAGCGTTACTAATCTTAGCACCACTAATCAGCCAGTAGAAACGGATAAAACACCAATTTCTTTTCAATTAGCCCAAAACATTATCGAATCTAATGAACTAAACGGAAAAGAACTCTCCCCAGAATTGAATGAGAAAATAAAGGAAGCGTATCTAAAGGATTTACCCCTTCTTGATAAAATTGCAAAAAAACTTGAAAAAGAAGGGTCCAAGGCCTTAAGTGATGATGAGTATAAGCAATTGACTCAGCAAATGCAGCAGATGGGCAGTAAAGATGTCTTGACTACAGCAGAACGTAAATTTATGCAAGAAGTTGGAAAAGTTGTCATAAATGAAGTTCTTTTGAAAGAAGATTTAAAAGAAAGCCACCCTGCTTATCAATTATTAAAAGCTTGCAAACAAACTACCTTAAATATTTATTTTGACGGAGAAATTAGATCTAGTCGTCTAGAAAAAATATTAGATAATTGCGAAACTTTGCAAAAAGTAGATTTAAGTTCAACTAAGGTTAAAGAAAGGCATGTTTTACAAATTTTAGATAAAGCGGCTCACATCCAAAAGTTAAATCTAGAAGATTGCCCTTCTTTAAAAGCTAGAAGCTTAATTAGGATAGCTCATAAGCTTAATAGAATTGAAGAAAAGAAAAATGAAAATAATACCATTATAAAGCTCCTTAATCCTCAAAGCGAAGAAAAACAAAGATTATTACAAGCGGCTGGTTTAGGAAAGCTTATCAATAAAGTCATTCCTAGTATTCAGGAGATTAAATTTACACCTGTTTCTAATGTCAAACATCAAAAAATATTGGTAAAGGCTTTTCCAAAAACATAAAATTCCAAAAAATATAAGGCGCGCTTTAGTGCGCCTAAAAACAACTATTCGTCTTAAAAGTTTCCTAATTGCTAACAATTAGGTCTTGTGTCAAAATTTAACCTAAACATTTGTTTCTTAAAGTTTAATAAAATCTTTGAGTCTGATTTGCTGGATTAAATCCAAAAAAAATTAAGGTTTTGAAAACTTAACTGAAAAATATTTATCTATTTATAATGCATGGAACCTTTAGATCTAACCACTACCCCCCAATGTTTAATAATTCCTCCAAATCTAGAATCAAATGCATTGACACTTTTTGAATTATCATCAGATTCTGTTGTCGACAAAAGAATGAGCCAAGCTCTACGAATTGGCTTAAAGACCACTTTTCAAGAAGATTATCCACTATACTTTGCCATAACGGAAGTTTTGGAAAAAGGGGAAATCATTGAAGAAACATTCTTTAAAGACATCTATTTTAATCAAAAAATATTTAATTTTTTTCCAAACAATGCCTCTATAAAGGTTATTGGGGGATATTGCCTTTACTTGCTAGAACATAGCTTAAAGGGTATTTTTAAAAAATTGTCTTTTGAAGTAGAAATCGATGATTTTAAACCTGCTCACAAATACGCAGATATTGATTTACGTTTTGAATTTTTTTCTCTATCAAAAGATGCCGTTAGTCATTACTTAAAAACTTGTTATCAAGTTGGCTATAAGCCCAAAAAAATAGATGTTTCACTTCCGCAAGAAATGATCCCTTATTTTAAAGCTTGCTATTTGGAAATATTCAAGCAAAAATGTCCTTTTGAAATAAGTTATCAAAATGATTGCTACTTACACATAGTTATTGATGTTTTTGACATTTCCTATACCTTCTCTTCCAATCGACCCTTATTTACTTTAGATGCAGTATCGTTTGTTGTTAAAGAGAAAGCCCTTTTCGTCGAAACCACAATGCATGTGCTTTTACATGCATCTATAGCTGTTTTTACTAAAAACTTAAAAGTTGTGGCAGATCAAAATGGGAATGCAAAATCTTTCTGGAAATTGTGGCATTTGCAAACAAAAGGGTATCGATCGTTAGATCTGGAAGGTTATAAGAGTTTAAAATTAAAAAGTTTAGCTCGCCTTGAGGGAGAATCCTGGGTAAGCGCTATTGATTTGATAAAAAATTTATCGCAAGTCCATGCTAATGAGGATATTAATTATTCCTATGCTATTTTTACCTATCTTTACTACTCAAACCTTCTCGATTTGCAAAAGTTATCCATTATAAAAAACTCTATCGGATTTAAAGTCACCTCCTATTCGATTTTTCAAGAATTAATGGTTTATAAAGAAGATGTAAAAGATTTTTTTACTATTCTTTCCTTCACCGCTCTTTGTGGATTACTTTGTGAAAATCCTTTTGTAAAATGCACTCTTATAAACCATCAAAATGGTTTAAGCATACAAGTGACAGATGAGTATTCAATATTAATTCCCTATCATTTAGAAGAAATTTGCCAAAATTTTTTGGAACTTGTGGAACGACAAAAAGGTGCCACAACACTGTCTTTATTAAAACGTTTAGCTCCTTTAGATAAAGCAAATGCAAATGCTTTTAGAGAAAAGGTTGCCCAAAAACTTTTATCCCTTGGGCTTACATTAAAGACTAAACCCCAATGGAAAGAAGTTTCCCTTTACCTATGTTTACTTTGTTATCACAAAAGCATTGATTCTATCGCTCATGAATTTATTGAAGCTATACCTGAACTTTTGTTTTTTAGTTCCAAGCTTGAAAAAGCAGTTTTCGTCGATCATTTGCATGCTATTTTTATAAAGCTTTTACCTGAACTATCTTTAGAACACTGGGTTTTTTCTCTTTTAAAAAGTGATCTACCATTATCAGCTTTACGTTTAGGTTTTGCTAAGTTTATCTTATCTTTTAATCTTTTTAACTCCTCGTATGTTGAACTGATGAATGGTATCGACGAAAATGAGGAAGAGACCTATAGGGTCTGGTTAAAATTTATAGAAAGTAAAGATAGACTAGTATTTGAGAGCGAGTTTTGCTTACATCTCGAAAAGAGGGCAATCTCATTTGAAACAAGCCTTTCAATATATGAAGATTTGAAAGAAAAGGCCAATTTGCAACATCGATTGTTTTTATGGATTATTACACAAAAAATTGTCTCCGCTTCAACCAACAAATCAATTTTTTTTGAAGTTGTCACTTATTTTGCTTCGATCGATTTTGAAAGAGCTTATTCCTATTTTATCCTTTTAGCAAAAGAACCACAGTCGCCTATTTGCAGGATAGCGTTAGAAAATTTGCAAATAGCTTTCCTTAATTCCTTAAGAGGTTTAGTCCAAAAAGAAGATTGGGAAAAAGCTTGGATTCGATTAGAGCAAAATAAAACTCTTTTTGAAGAAGTGGTAGCATTTAAACCTCTAGCTGAATTTGTGACAGATATAATTGAGCGGGGGTACTACTACAATTTAAGTAAAATAAATCAACTTATCCACACTATCGATGATTATTCCTTTTCGATTGAAATGATCAATTTAAAAGTGCATGGAAATGTTTTTAGTTTATCGGTCATGAATCGTTTCTTTAATGAAAGTATTTTGTGTGAAGTGATTCGTGATTTTAAAAAAAATCGGGAAAAGCCTTTTCTTGAGTTTTTATTAATTTTACGAATTCTGGAAACTGTTTATGAAAAAAAATTTAAGCTTAACTTAGAGACTACTAAAGTTATTGATAGCTTCATTCGCACAACTCTTAAATCTTATGCCTCCTTTTGGAAAGCAGAATGGCTTGAATATTTTTTAGGAGATGAATCACTTGGCTTTGCTATCACTTATTTATTAGAAAACACCGACCGAAATATCAATGATTTAATAAAAAAAATAGATGGCAAAAATGATTCCTTATTTAGGGTTAATAAAGCAACATTAAGAGTTTTTTTTACAAAAATAACAAATGATCTTTATAGCATCGAGGATGAAAAATTATTTGAGTTTTTTCAAACATTTAAACAATTTTTGGATAATGATCTTATTGAAAAAATCCTACGTAAATTGGCGTCTTCAAATGATTTGTCTATATTAAAAGAGGTTTTATCTTATCACGACAAAAGAAGTCTAACGATTAATTTTGAGTCGATCATTTATGTCTATTTAAAGAGTCTTCTTAACTTAAACGAATATGATCTTTACTTTAATTTTATCAGAACAAATGTCCATGGAGAAAACTATTTAGATTTATTTATACAATATAAACATACTGATACGCTCCCATTTTACCAAAAAATCATCCAACAAAATCTGCTAGATAAAATACTCCCTTTAATGGAAATGAAAGATTTGCTCGATGATATTAAGCTCTTAATCGATTTAAATCTCGATGTGGCTAAAACCATCTTTTTTCCTAATTTTACATTTTTTTTAAAAGAGGAAATAGTAGAGCAAGTTTTAAAAATTGTTTTAGAATTTTCAAAATCAGAAAATGAGCTATTAGTTAATTGCCAACAAAAATGTATTAAATATTTTTCTTTCTTTTCAGAAGCACTATTAAAGAAAAAAAATTATAAAGAGTGGTGCGAACTTTTAAGTTTTATTCCAGCAGAATCTTTTCCAAAAATAGTAACGATAGTTCAGTCTTCACTAAAAAAGATTTTATGTTTTTTATTAGAACACGATAAAGACAATTCTCTTTCTGAGGTTATTACTTATTTACTCCAAGTAAAGCTCATTCATCCTAAATTTCTTTCGTTATGGCATAAAAAAAAGATTATTGAACTAACAGAGTACTTTTTAGAAAATTTGTTTACACATGAGGCAATGCAAGAAATTGCTATTTCGTTTGCGAAAATGCTTTTAAAAGAAAATTATTCTTTAAGCGGAAAGTTTTGTACAGATTATTTGAATTGTGAGGAAGAAGATAAAGCATTCATATATGGTTATTTAACAGGTGTTGATCAATCTATATTAAATGATATCTACAAAAAAATTATTCAAGATGAAAAGAAACTATTTTTTGTTTTCGACTACTTAAATACGAATTGTCAATTTTTTCAATTTCCCTTTTCTTATAAAGTGATTGATAAAGAAGCTATTCTGCTTTCTATTAAACAATTAATGAATCAGAATTTAACCCTTGGTATTCAATTGATGGTTCATAGTGAAACTATTGAAAATAGTTTAGTAGATATTGTGTTAGAAAATTGCGAATTGGGAATAGGCTTTATAACAAATTTTTTAACTATAGGATGTAAAAATATTGCGAATGAAAAGGACCTATCTTCCTTTCATATATTATGTCAAAAATTAATCTCTAAAGTTAGTTGCCATACTGAATTTATCCTTCTCATTTTGGCATTATTAGAGAATTTGTCTCTACTATTATCTAAACAAAAAATTTCTTATACGCAAGATTTACAAAAGATTCTTTTCTTAACCTTAGATAAATGGCTAACTTTCAAAGGAGAAGAAATTGTTATAGAACATATAAACAGCTTAAAACTTTTCTTTACATTCCTCTCCTTTGAAAAATATAATCCTTCACTTTTCGATAATTATAAAAAGGTTTTTATAAAAAAAATCTTACTTACAAAAGATTCAGTAGCAGCTTTTACTATGCTAATTCAAATCTATAAAGCCTTTGTAATTGTAGATGAGAAAATGGAATTAGCGGAGGCATTTACTCTTTATGGATTACAGTTACATCGCAAATGCTTATTATTTGATGATAGTCAAATAGACTTTTTACTTGATGAATTGAAAGGGTATCAATGGAGATATTTTTATAAGCTTTTCTTATTTGCCGATTTTAAACTCCCGTTAAAAATTGTTACTAAATTATGGTCTATTTTAATAAATAATTTGCCGAACTGCAACTTGTGTGATTTGGAAGAAAAGGAAGTCAAATACTTTAAGAAAAGTCTTAAGATTTTTATACAAGCCTATAGTAAAGAAATTATTAAATTTTATGATTATACAAGTTGTTTAGAAAAAGTATTTACTTTGTTAAAACCACTCGGTGAGGAATTTTCTTATCAAATGTGTGCGTTAATAGAAAAAGAGATTTTATCCAAAAAATATGAGATTAGTTCTACTTCTTTTATCGACAATTTTCACTCAAGAAATAATGCTTTAAACCATTTAAAAAATATAAAAACTTTTGATTTGACTCTACATCAACATGTGTATGCACCAGATAAGAAGGGGTATTTTGTAAACTGGTTGAGTATTTTACAAATTGGCTTTCCCTTTTCACAAAAGACGATAGAGGCTTGGTCTGAAAATATTTATCAATCTTATAAATTGTTCATTAACAGTATTCAAAAAATCAACACCTTAGATTCCATTGGACTAGAAAATAATCAACAAACATTTATCAATTTTTATGAAACAGTAACTCCTTGTGAGGAAATGGTTAACTTTTTTAAAAATAGTCCAAAAGATCACACCTTTCTTGTCTCTTTTTTAGAAGCCTTTTTAGAATATGTGAACAAAATAGCTGCCGATGAAGAAGTCTATTTTTTTACGTTTATGTTTTTTTTCCATCTTTATACTAAAGCCTTTCCAAAGGGCAAGAGTAATAATGATTTACTTTTAAAGTTTTGCCATTCTTGGCCTTTCTATCATTCAACATTGCCATGTTTAGAAATGATTAAGTTCTTTTGTGCTAAAATGCAAGTCATGATAGAAAATGATAAAAACAGGAGTAGATCTGATCAAAATTATATTGCATATGCCTATTATCTAAATCGGGGATTAACTGAACGTTTAAATGATAAAACTATTCTTCTTGGATTGGACTATTTATGCTTTTTAGCAAAAAGAGAATACCCTAATTTAGTTATAATGGATGAAAGAATAGTAAATTTTTTAATCACTTTATCAGCTGGGCTATCAAAATTTACAATACCCATTTCTGTAGTAAATTATTATTATTCGACTGTCTTAATCTTTCTTTTTCAAAATCCTAGAATGAGTCATCTTGGTGCAGACGAATTGAGGAATAAGCTTTATAAAATTTTTAGAATTACGCAAGCTTTGGTTGTTCACTACAAAGACAACTGTTTTGCCCTACATTTCATGGAATTTCTCATAAAAATCTATTATGTAAAGGATGATACTCGTCATCACAATGCAGTAGTAGAGTTAATGCTCAGTTTAAGTGAATTTCAAATTCAAAACTCTCCCAAAGCATTTATATCTCATTTTTTTCAACCCTCTATACAATACTTAGATAATTTTATTATTCGGTACAAATGCATAGATTACAATTTGCCTCAAAGAGTTTTGTCTTTGATTGCCCAAGCTAAAACCCTTGAAAATGGGCAAGAGTTTCTTGATAAGGCAAATGGCATTAGTAGCAAACTTAAAACCATTAAAAAAATACAATTTCTTAATTAATATTACTGTCTTTCTCTAACCTATCCGTATCTGCATCAGCTCTGATGAAATTTTCTGAGATAACTATACTTCTTTTTGAATAACTAGAGTAATTTAATTTAATAAAAAAAGGGTGTTATTGCATGTTATTTTTTTATGTGTAAGAATCTACGGACTTAAAAAACAAATCCAAAGATAATTCACTATGCAACCTTTAACTTCCTCTATTAGCTCCACAAAAATAACGGATACTATTCAATTAGTTGATGCAGCTGAAGAGCCATCTTTTCAGTCTCTTTCAATTTTAGATGCAAGAAAGGAGCAAATAAATCAATTAAACATCGATGAAGAAGTAAGTAATCCCCAATTGGATTATCCAGTGGCTTGGAATGTAGTAGAGCTTGTCGATAACTGGGAAAAGATCACTTCTTTATTACAAAAACCCCTTTGCAATGAATCCACTATCTTTGACTTTATCCCTTCCAATGCAACCACAAAAATAATTGGAGGATTTTGCCTATTTGTATTAGAGCATGCATTAAAAGAAGTTTTTAATAAATTAAAGATTGCTATAGATTTTAAACAATATAACCCTAACCACACTTACGCAGATATTGATTTGAGATTTGAGTATCCTTTTGTTTCAGAAGAAGCTATTTGCCACTATTTAGAAACATGTCATAAAGTTGGTTATAACCCCAAAAAAAACGATATTAGTTTGCCACAATCATTTGTTGGTTTGTTTAAAACGAAATATTTCAAAATATACAAGCAAAAATACAAATATGAAATAATTGGCAACCCAGAATCAAATGCTCATTATTTACATGTAACGATTGGTCTTTTTGACATTTCCTATACATTTTCATCAAGCATCCCTTTATTTTCGATAGATAGAGTTCAAATTACACTTGAACAAAACGATCTTAAATTAATTACTACCAAAAACATTCTTTTAAAAGCAGCTTGCGACATCTATACGAAAAGTCTATATATTGTTTCACCCCATTTAGCGAACGCTAAGGCTGTTTGGAAGCTATGGCATTTAGAAACAAAAGGGTACAGAACCTTAGATAAAGAAGGGTATCAAGTTTTACTTAAAAAAGCATTTTCAAAACTTGAAAATGATAAATGGCCTTCAGCTATTGATTTGATCAAAGATTTAAACGTAAAGCATGCAGCTCAAGATCTTTCCTATGGATATGCATTATTCATTCAACTTTATTATGCTAACTTAATCGAAACAGATAAACTAAATATAATAAAAAATGCTTTAGGTTTACAAAAAGGCAACCCTTCTATTTTTCAAGAGTTAATGCTTTGGAAAGAATCGATAGAAATTTTTTTTTCAATCTTTTCGTTTGTAGCGACATGCGGTCTATTAATCCCTTTTGAAGAAGCTCCCTGTTTTCAAATTAAGCATTTAGAAGAAGAGTACATTTGCATTCAAGATGGCTTTTCAATCCTTATTCCAAATGTTAAAAAGATTTTATTTCCTTCCTTTAATAAAGAAAGCGCGGCAGTTGTCTTGCAATTATTACTAAGATTAGTCCCTTTAGAGAAGGCTAAAATCTCTTCAATTAAATGTTCTTATGCATTTCCAATCCTAGAATATGCTCTTGATCTTTTAGAAAAAGAGGATTTGCTATCTATTGGGTTTTATCTTTGTTTGATTGTGTATTCAACTCAAGCGCTAAAAATTGATAGTCGCTTCATTGAAGTGATCCCTGAATTTTTTTTAACATTTACAAAAGCTGATAAACAGCCTTTTGCACTTTTACTTATACAAATACTCCAAAACGAATCAAATAGAATAATACAAACAGATTGGTTGTCCATTTTATTAAATGGTTCCTACTCCAAAGATATCTTATGTTTAGGACTTAGCAAAGCTTTAAAGGAATGGAAACTATTTTATTCTTCTACAAAAGTCTTAGAAAGTAAAGTAGAGAACAAAAACATAAAAGCTACTTATCACGAATGGTTGATCTTGCTTCAACAAACAACCCAAGAATTATTTGAGTCAGAATTAATGGTAGTTTTAGAAAATAAACTCTTGCCGTTGGAAGTGATTTTGTCTTTCTATGAGAAAATAGCAAATCCCACCATCAATTCTCAAAAAAAACTCTATCTATGGATATTAGAATATACATCTTATCCTATAACTCCATATCAAAACATTTTTTATAAAGCGATAGCTTATCTATCAAATCAAGAGCTTGAAAAAGCATGTGTTTATTGGAAAAGGATCAAAAAAGAGTTAGATTCACCGATTTATTTAGAAACTTTAGGGCATCTTCAAAACCAATATCTAAACAGTTTACATTCTTTAGTTTTAGAAGAACAATTTGAGATAGTGATCGAAAAATTAAAAGAACAAGCTTGGCTCTTTGAAGGACTAATGGCTTATGATGCTTATGGCTACCTAATGACAAGTCTGGTTGACGGTTACTATTACTTCGACTTACCAAAAATTACATCAATCATAGAAACTTTAGATGTTAAAGCCAAGCGTATCGAACATTTAGAGGTCAAAAAACAGGGGAGTATTTTTAGTTTATGCGTTATTTACAAATCATTTAATGAAAAAGAATATATTCAGCTTATAAAAAATTTTAAGAAAAATAAAGAACGCCCCTTACTTGAATTTTTGTTAATCAAACGTGTCATCGAGCAAATTAAAGTTAAAAAAAACAATCTTTCTCCTGAATTAAAAGAGACTATAAGCGATTTTTTACCATTTTCAATTAAAATTTTTGCCCCACACATAACGTTTGATTTATTAGAATTTTTTTTAGAAGGGGAGAGTTTAGTCAAAGCTTTAAGTTTGCTGTTAAACACGTATGATATTGAACTTTATAAACTAGTACAAAAGCTTGATCGAAACGATCCAAAGTTAACAACTGCTATAAAAGCCATTGTGCGAGAGTTTTTTACTAAAATTACCTATGCAAATCAAGCCGTTGATACCAAAATTTTATTCGACTTATTTCAGTTGTTTCAAGACGATTTGGAAGAAGATATTATCAAAAAAGTGTTGAGTATTCTAGGTTGTTCTAAAAATAGAATCATTTTGAATAATGTAAAATCCCTAATTGAAAAAAAATTTGCTAAATTAGACTTAATTGAAGCTAAAACAAATTATTTAAATTCTTTCCTAATTTTAGAAGAGTATGAGGAGTATTTTAAAGATATAAGAGCTATTACAGATGCTGATTCATTTATAAATCTTTTTATCCAACGAAAGGAAGCTTTAGGGATAAACGCGTTTTATCGTACTTTAGCTAAATATAAAATGATTGAAACAATTGTTCCCTTTATCCACTCACATGAATTAGTCCAGGATATAGTGGTTTTGCAAAAAGAGTTTAATGAAGTTGCCACGACTCTTTTCTTGCAAAATTTTAAGAATTTTTTAATTAAAGATTATTTAGATGTTTTTTTAGAGGCATTCTTCGGTGTAGACCAAAGTCTTTTCGAAGACAAAATTTTTCTAAAGAAAATCTTGGAAAATTTTTCTTTAATTACATCTCTCTTAGTTGAAAACGAATTATTAAAAGAATGGGTTACAATAGTTCTTCGTATCCCATCGGAATATTTTCCAAAAATTATAGATGTGGCCCAAAATCATTTAAAAAAGTCTATCATTTATTTAACAAAAAAATCTCACCACACTACCTTACAAGAATTTATCCGTTATTTATTGAAAGTTAATAAGGTCGGCACCCCGTGGAATAAAGATATTATTCAAGAGCTGACTCAATATTTTTTAGAGCAGCTTTTTATTGATGTAGGCTATAAAAATATAACGGTAACATTTTGTCGTTTGTTGCCAATAACACTTGTATCCTCTTTAGCTCTCTTAGTAAAGAAAGCTTTTGCTGATAATGAGGCGGATAAAGCGCTCATCTACTACTACTTAATTGCTAATGGAAAACATAAGGAAGCTTTAAAAGTAGATTTAAAAGCCATTATTTCTTTATTAGCTAAAGATTGTCAAAAAGCCATTTTTGCTTTTACGTTTTTAGAGAGTTGTGGTTTTTTTCAATCAGAATTTTCCTATGATATCATTGATAAATCCCTCATCATCTCGTTAATTGCCATCATTAGTGAGAAGAATTTTCCTTTATCTTTAGAGCTAATCAAACACAGCCAGTTTGTACAGATCTCATTTCTTCTAAAAGTTTTTACTAAACATAATTTAAATTTAGAGACATCCTGCGAGTTATTCATCATTGCTTTAAAAAATATAGAAACTGAAGAAGATTTAGAAAGTTTTTTAATGCTTACAACAAAGATAACCTTGCAAGGTTTATCTTATGAAAATTTTTTAAGAATTCTTTTTGCAAGTTTTGAGACTTTAGCCACTTTAGTTGGCAAATCTAGTTCTACCTTTCATTTTACTGAATTTCTTCAATGTTTTTTTTATATGTGGATGAAATTTTCTAGTAATGATTTATTTAGTAATAGAGAGTTAACGCTCTCCATCTTTCGAAAATTTCAATCATACACATTAGCCTCTAGTTTTATACGCTTACATCAAAAGCAAGTATTTATTAAAAAAATGTTAGAAGTGCCCGACTCAGAAGTTCTTTTTTCCGATTCAACGCAACTGTTAAAAGGTAATTCCATAGATCTCATTAATGATGAGAGTAAAAACATTATTCATTACTTAACGATGTATGGCTTCGATCTTTATCAAAAAAAACTATTGAAAGATGAGTTGTCATTTCTATTTATCTTGAATGAATATAAAAAAAGTTTCCACCCATCATTTCATCAACTATTTGACTATGTAGATAGTTGTTGCTCTAAAGAGGTTGTAAAAACACTATGCGAACTATTAGAATTGCATTTAAACCAAGATTTTTCAGATCTTATTATAGAAGATGTTGAAAAATGGAAAAAAAATCTTTTTCTATTTATTCATTATTTTGCCAAGGATGTTATTGAATATTATGGAAAGTCAATTTGCTTAGATAAAGTTTATAATCTTATAAAACCATTAGGTGAGGAATTTGCCTTTAAGGTTATTCATATCTTTGAAAAAGAGATTATCATAAAAGAAGATATAAAATTCTCAACGATGTGTTTAACTCAATTTCATATGAGAAATAATAGTTTAAATGAGGTAAAAAAAGGGGCTACTTATCAACAAATGCTCTATTCGTTTAACTTAAACAAGATTGGGGATGTAGAGCCGCGCCTTTTTTTTAAGAAAATAGTAGAAATCATCCAAATAGGCTTTTCCTTATCTATAGAATTGAAACATAAACTAGTAGATGAGCTTAGTAAGGAATATAATCGATTTAAATTAGAGAGGAGTAAAAGTTCAGAATTGATGCCGCCAGATCCGGAAAGTTTTCCTAATTCCTCAAATATAGTACTTAAGTATTTTCATGATCAAGCAGCTGAAAAGAGTTCTTTAATAGCTTTTGTAGAAGGACTTATTTACCACCTTAATAAGGATACTAAAGATAGAGAGATTACCCTATTTGCGACCTTTTACTTTATCAAATTGCTCATTTTTGCCTATCCCATAAATGAGGTTTATTATTCTATTCTTATCGATCTTAGCAATTCTTGCGCCATCTACAACGCGCACCAAAAAACAGGTATTGCCGCTACAGTTTTTTGCCACAAAATGTTTCATATATTAGAAGATAGAAGAACCAACTCTAATGAACCTTGTAATTTTTTGATTCATGCCTTTAATTTGCGTTGGCTTAACTTTGATAATTTAAGTCAAAAGGACCTTATTAAGAGTTTTGACTATTTCTATTTTTCTGTAAAAAATAAGATGGATGGTTGTTTAGAGTATGATAATCGGGCATTTTTTCTAATTTCCACCCTAAAAGTATTAGTGAAGAAAACAAATCCCCCTTCGGAATTCGTAAAGTTTTATTTTATTAAGGGATTGCGCTTAATTAATGCAGACTCCGAAAAACGATTTCCTTTTGAAAATAAGCAGGAGGCTGATCAACTAATCGTTGTCCAAAAAGTTTTAGATCAAATTTACCCCGACTGTGGGTTAATAGACGAATATTCTCATTTTTTAGTTAATCTTTTTGACAAAACTGTTGATAGCTATAAAATTCAAGAAATTATTATTCATTTAATCCTTTTGATTAATTTATATTTAGAATCTAAGTCAACTTTAAATTACGATTTGATAAAAAAATATTTATATATGATGACCAAGTTTTTTAATCATCATAAAATGATGAGAAAAGATATGTGGACCCAAGCTTTAAATTTAATGAATCGACTCATGCAATTAAAACTGCAACAGGCGGAAAAAGAAAAATTGAAAAGTCTTTTAAACCTAACCAAAACCACCAAAAAATGTGATATATTAACAATTAAACAATAATTGTTTTTAATAAATTCTTAATCATCTCTTAATAAAATGTTTAAAAAAAAATATTAAAGTTTTTTTTAAAACAATTTTGTAGAGTTATGAATTTTAATATTATTGATTTAACAAGTGGTAGTATCGGTGACTTTCTTCAGCTTCTAAACCCTTTTTCAGATATAGGGGCAAATAATTTAGATCCTTTTGAAAATTTGAAAACAGAGCTACACTATACACTTGACGATTCGGAAAAAGCTGAAGTTCTCACGAATTTAACCAAAAAACATTTTTCAAAAATTCAGTTAGAATTTACGCATTTAAGTTTTGAAGAATTCAAAACTTGGTTAGTGTCTGTTGCAGTTTATCTTGGTTCTTTAAGTGTTAACCATATGCAATTAGCTCTAAAAACTTTTCCTCATTCTATTTTAAGCTCATTTAGTGCTCCACAAAATTATCAATTTCGGTATACAGCTTTAGAAAACTTCTTTAAAGATTTGCAAAAAGAGTGGGGGACAAAGCAAGCGATCTCATTTATTGCGACTAATAACAATAAGACGATGCAATCCACTTCAAATTTTGTAAAAAATATTCTCATTTTATGGAGAAGTTGTGGGAGTGGGCATAAAACCGCGTCTTTGGGACTTAAAGATCTTTTAGAAAAAAAAGGGTATAGTGTTTTTTTATATGATGGAATGTCAACGGAAGAAGATTTATCTTCTTTTAGGCTAAGCAACCGTATGAAAAAACTTAAAGATATGGTTAAATTAATCCATCCAGATTTAATCATTAATACAGTTGCTCATCATAATATGATCTGGAGACAGCTCTCTTATGATTTGAGAATACCTACTATTGTTGTTCATACAGACTACGAAATTGTAAACACTTCCATTAAAAGTGATGATCATTATTATTACATTTACGAAAATGCAAAACTTGTAAAACACTGTCTTCCTTTTACAGTACAAGATGTTAAGTGTTATTCTATAATGAAGGATTTTTCTCTGTCTTTATCTAAAGGGTTAATGAACATTACGGGATTTCCTATCCGCAAATCGTTTAAACGGGAAGTTAGTCAAATAAACATCGCAAATTTAAGACAGCAAATGGGAGTCAGGCCCAACGAAAGAGTTGTGCTTATTTTAGGAGTCAATGAAAAAGATAAAAGAGTAATGGTAGAAATTATTCAGGCTATCTACACCTCCAGTCAATCTTTCCCTTTTCCGATCTATGTTGTAGGTGTTTTAGAAGAGATAAAAGATGATTTAGATAACACTCTTGTTAACTTTGTAAAACAATATTATCATCCTCAAATTAGAGGAAAAATAGAAACTAAATTAGACGAAAACCAACTAGCAAATTATATGAAAATTATTTCTCGCGTCTCCTCTTTACCGGGATTAATGATTTCTAAAAGTGGAGGATCGACGACTGCTGAGTCTATAGAAATGGGTGTATACAACATTTGCCTTCCGACAAAGGATCAAGAAGCTTGTAATAGAGAGTACCTAAAAGAAAAAAAATTAGGTGAGCTTTATCAAAAAAGCTATATTGTAAAACAAGTGGTTGATGCTTTAAGCTGGAAAGGAGATCATCGCACTATTTATCATCCAAATTTAGATTGGCAAAACAAAATAGTAGAGTTAGTTGAACAACAATTAAGAAATTCACTCTTAACAAAACTTGGGTATGACCAATTTCTAGATAATTAGTTTTTAGTTCTATATAATGCTATTCTTTTCACCAGCATAATTGCATAAGGTTTTATGAATACATATGGGATGAGAGCAATAAATTCTCAATCGTTTAACAATAAAGAGAACTATACTATTTCTTTAGAAGATAGAAATAAAGTTATTACTTTTTTAAAAATCCATAATTTTGCTTTGACTGCTCTAGAATATTCATCTCTCACCCAATTTTATGCTTCTACAACAAGAGTTTTTAGTGGCTTAAGCATGATCGCCAAATGTGCTTATGTCAAATTTTATAATAAAGCTGATCCTATTTTAAATGGAAAAGGTTTAGATGAAGCTTTGTTAACGGGATTAGTCCAAGTTATGAGAGGGGCTATTACTTTAACAGTCCCCGGAGGATTCACTGTTAATTGGAGTTTGGATATGGTAGCTTCCTTATACAATTTTCATTTAGAATCTGAAAACTTTAAGAATAAACATAATCCGACGGCTCATTCAGAGCCAGTTTATTTGGCACCCTTATTTTTAGTTTAATTTATAATTTAATGTTTATTTTTTATCTATTTTAATAGAATAAATTTATAAATGTTTTTCTGCAAAATAGTTATTTTTAATTCTTAGATTTTAGATAGTTACTTATTTAATTGACTATTTGTAATCAAATGGATTTTCTGGCATTATCACTAGACTTTCCAATTCTTGATTAATAATGATATGTTATCTCTTGTAAACTCTTCCAATCAACATCAATCTCCTCAAATTTCAATCCTCAATCAGTCTCATAGAGGAGAAGATAAATGTTCTTTTTTTTCATTAGACGCTATCGCAAAAATTTTTTCAGCTAGTAAAAAGCAATTTTTAGAAAAAAATCAGGGTCATTGTAAAACTGTTTTTTTTGTTTTAGAAGATATAGTTCACGACAATTCAGTTTTTGATCCAATTTACAAAAAGCCTGTTTTACAAAATCAGCCTTTAATAACATTTTTGCCAAAAAATGGAGCAGTTAAATTAATTGGAGGCTATGTTATACATGTATTGACAAAATGCTTACCATATTTCTTAGATTTATTAAAGATTCAACTACCATTAGAAAATCTTAAATTAGAACATAAGTTTTCTGATATTGATTTAAGAATTGAGTATCCTCAAATCACAAATGAAGCGATTTATCACTACTTGGATCTTTGCCATAAAGCCGAATATACACCAAAAAAAAATAACATTAGTTTACCAAATACTCCAATTGTAATTAATGCATTTAAATCTATCTATCAATCAATATTTCAAAAGCAATATCCTTATGAAATCTACCTGAACGAAGAATCACAAGCTTTCTACTTGCACCTAACGATTGACCAATTTGACATTTCTTACACCTTTACAAAAGCAAAGCATCTATTTTCAATTGATTCAGTTGCGTTAAATCTTGGAAAAAATGTGACTTTTCAGATTAGTGAAGTTGAATTAATAGAGTTGTTAGCAGATATTCTGACAAAAAATTTAAAAATAGCTTCACCTGAATTTGCGAGCGCAAAAGTCTGGTGGAAAGCCTTGCATTATCAGACTAAGGGTGGTTTTCGAACACTTGATACGGATAATTATACCATCATCCGAGAAAAAGCTTTAAAAAGAGTTACCGGTGACCAATGGCCAGCCGCTATAAGAATGTTAAATGAATTAATGGAAAAACATGGCGATAACGATCCTTCTTACGCAGCGGTTCTCATCTCTTATCTTTATTATGAAAAAGTGATACCTTTTGACAAACTTGCAATTATAAAAGCATCCCTTGGAAACAAAGAGGGAACGGATTGTGTTTTTAGATCTCTTTTTAGTTGGAATCTGGATTTAAATAAATATTTTTCTCTTTTAGCTTTTAGTGCTTTCAGTGCGTTATGTTTACCCACCGAAAAAAATCCTGTTTGTTTAGTTCAGCATTTAAATCAAGATTACTTACGAGTGGAAGATAACTACTTTTTACTCATTCCTTTTGACTTAAAAAAAATATGCTATGACTTTACCTTAACGCTTGAAGATGATTGTAGCGAAGTGATTTGGTCATTATTGAATCGATTAGCCCCTTTGACAATTGCAGAAATATCTGAATCTATCAACCCATT